>JAQXIQ010000153.1 GCA_029007865.1 Bacillota bacterium | reverse complement strand
ATACACCTTCATAAACAAACATTCCATCATATCCGCCAGCCACATCAGCACTGAGATTGACTGCTCCGAGGATGACGGCGTCACCCATGCCGATAAGATCGACGCTTACCGGATACCCCGGGCCCTGAGAAAGAACGCGCTGTTCTCCTGCAGGAACCGAACCGTTTATAAAGTATGTGACCTTTTCAACCGTTATGCCGGTTATGCCGGACAACGGTGCACCGGTTGCAAACAAAGCTCTGAAGGCATCGTGTGCTTCCGCCAGGGAGGCATAGCCCTCACTGTTCAGCATTGCATCGGCAGCGGACACAATTCCGGGATTGGCCGCCGCAAAATCCGCATTATAACCCAGCTCAAGGGTTACGGCATTCAAGCGGGCGTCCTTATCGTACTGATTGTCGTTGCTGTCATGCTCCACGGTATCCTGGGTTGCGATGACCTCCAGCATTACTCCCTGTACGGATAAGCCCTGATAATCAATGGGAGCATTCGCGTCCATTGTACCTTTGACGGTAAAGCTTTCGGTGGCTGCCCCCGGTGCGAGATGCTTCTGTTCCGCGATGTCGGTATAGCCGCTGTCATCGTTGCCGTATGTAAAGCTAATAACATTCAGAAGGTCGGTGCTGCCGGACATTCCTCTTACCGCCAGCCTGTATTTGACTGCAAGACTGCCGTTATTGACAATGCGCAGCTCGGGAAGCTCATGTACGGAGCCGGGCTGCCAGCTTACGCTTTGCTGTCCCGCGTCTCTTTTCCAGGCAAGCAGCTCTTCACCCACCGCAACCCAGTTGCCGCTGCCGTCTTTAACTTCAAGAGCGATATTAAGCACGCCTGACTGAACCTTGTTCACAGACGTACTGGCCGTATCGGTGAACCAAGCAAAAGTAGTGCCTATCAGCATTGCAACGGACATAATGATGGCCGTGACGCTGAGCACCAAAGCATGCTTCATTGCCTTAATACTGCTCATTTTTTCCTCCAAAAGCCCATCCGAAAACCGGACCGACTAATAATATGTTATATATGCAACCGGCACCTGCCGGAAAAAACAGCCTGTTAACTAAACTTCGGATACAGCTTTTTTAGCCGACGCTCTAGCTTTTCCTGCTGCGGCGAACGGTGAAGACGTCGTCTTCGTCTTCGACTGCGTCTGCGGCTTCGTCTTCGGCAGCGGAGTCATTTGCCGGAACGCTGTCGGCAACGGGAGCCGAAGCTATGTCCGCATCGGAGACGTCGTCCGCCGGTTGCATGGACGCGGATTTTTCCTCCACCGCCGTGCCGACCGCAGCATTCCCCGACTGCTGCTGGGCAAGCTGAGCCTTGAGCTGCAGCAGCTCCTCCATCATCCTCTGGCTCTGGGCGCGCTCCTCCTGAAGCTGTTTGCGTTCATCCTCAATGCCTGCCATCTGCTCGCGTTTATAGTTCCTGAACAGCTTGATGCAGTTTACGCCTTGAATGAGTATAAGCAGCAGGAACGGTATCAGTATGCAGACGATATAACCCGGAGTGGTCTTTAGAAACATAAAGAACTGCCCCAGCTTGGGAATATGCGTCTGGTACTTACCGATAACAAACGGATAAGTCACAACCGTCTCGTCATTTGTATCGGTCGTGGTGCCGTAAGTAATAAAGCCTGGGTTCCCGCTTGCATCGGTTGTCAGCGAGCGGATTTTATGGGTAACGGTTTCGCCGTAGTTTGAGGAGTTCTGTGAAATATATGAAATTATGTCCCCTTCCTTGAGAGTGGAGGGATCCACCTCTTTTACAAGCACAAGATCGCCCGCGGCAAAATCCGTCTTTGCCATGGAATCCGAAAGCACGATAAACGCCTTGTAGCCGAACAGATCCCGATCACTGCGGTCAAATGTGGTTACGGACACAATGGTAAAAACCATCATGCATACCGCAAGCACCACCATCAGCCATGTAAAGATTTTTAATGCAATGTTAAGAACTTTCTTCATTTGCACACTCCTGATCATTTACGCCTCGAGACCTGCGTTTTTTGCAGGTGCCTGTCTAATTAAAGAGCCTTTCCGGGTTATTCTTTGTCTGTACCGCATCGGCACAGATGTCAAAGGTCAGGGACATATCCTGGGCGATGTTGCCGGCCTCTCCGGGAAAATAGAAAGAGATACTCAGATCGCGCCGCTCGTTTATCCCAAGCACATCGTCCGCAGCGCCTGCTCCGTCGCGGTTAAGCTGCTCCGCGGTGCCCTGATAGAGTATCCTGTCACCGTCCTTAACGGTAATCTGCAATACTTCGGCCAGCCCGCCGCTGACATTGTCAAAATAAAGCTTGTAATAGACATCCCCGGTGCTCTGGTTCTGTATGAAGAAATCCTTTTCCACCGTCATTCCGGGCTCGAAAAGATATTCATGCTGCTGTATAACCGGCTCGCCGTCATTGAGGTTGATTTTAACGGTACCGGTATGGAACAGATTGTTCTCCACCGTCACTGTAGCCCACACAAGAGCAAAGGTGGTGACGCACAGGCACAATGCCAGTATAACAACCGAAATTATGCCTCCGGTGAGCTTCTTCCCCGTATCGCTGTTATTGCTCATTGGTCCGTTCCCCCTTTGAACGCCTTCTTAAAAGCAGAATTAGCAGGAAAAATGCGACTGCGGCCGCACACAGCCAAACAGTTATATAAGGATCGTCACCCGTGGGAGGCGGATTGAGATTCCCTGTTTCCTCCACCCACCAGTTATAATCGGCGGTGAGCTCACGGTCCATATAATCGTTGCCGACGCTTGTTTCCAGATAAACGGTTATGGCATAGTAGACCTCGCTGACAGTGGCCTGCTGTGTTTCCAAGCTGTGATTAAGGGACTGAGGCATATCCTTCATAAGTCCGTCATAAAGCAGTTCCCCGCTTTCGGGCAGAACGACTTTGCATTTGAGCACTTCGGCAAGTTTTTCGCTCCCCTGAATGACATCCGCGCGGAACCTGAGTATCACATCGTCCTTATAGGAAACGCGTATGCAGTAATACTGAGTCTCGCTGTCGCCCGGGAACATATTTGCCGCATACATGCGGATATTGTCGTCGGGATTGCGGTCACTGAGCATAAGCGCAGGCGCAGTAATCTCCGCCGACGGAGTAGCGGTAATGTCGGCAGGCGCGGAAGAAGCACCGGAAGTTGGCGGAGCGGAGGAAGTATTGCCGTTGTCTTCCGATGCGGTATCCTCCGGTCCCGGAGCTGCAGTCGTCCCGGATTCGGGCGGTGCGGTTGTTCCGCATTCCGGAGTAGGCGCAGCCGTCGCCGCGCCGGTGTTGGAAATAATATTATCGGGCACTACGACGGAACCCTGACCGCCGGGAGCCAGCTGATTATAAATCAGGACTGCGGCAATGCCTATTAAACTCAGCGCCAAAAGAACCGACAGAATTATAATGGCAACTTTTGTACGGCTCTTCTTATCTCCGGATGCCACCAGACGCACCTCCTAATTGATGAAACAAATGCTGAATGCGGATAAAAGCCCGGCGCCGCTCGTGTTTGCGTGGGGCTGCCGCATACCGGCTTTGAGAAAACGGTATAAGTAGCTGATTATCCTTATAATACTATGATGATTATAACACCATAGCGCAAAAAAAGCAACAATTATATAAAAAAAATTCAAAATAAATGGAAAAAAGTGAGATTTTAATCGGATTGTTTTTGAACTGTCAGAGCAGGTGTTTCCCGATGCGTATATCCCGGATGGCCGCCGGCGCTTACCCACGCGGGCAGCAAAAACGGCCGTCCCGGAATGGGACGGCCGCTTATTGTGCCTTTTGAGTAACTTATTTGATTATCTTGGCTACTACGCCGGAGCCTACCGTTCTGCCGCCCTCACGGATTG
>JAQXIQ010000152.1 GCA_029007865.1 Bacillota bacterium | reverse complement strand
CGGTGCTGCTCGTCCGTTACCGCAAAGAGAAGGTTCCGGTATGTGATTTTTTCGCTCAGCACGGCGTGCGTTCCCACAATTACGCTCGCCTGTCCGCTCTGCACGGCCTGCACCGCCTCATCGCGCTCTTTTTTCTTCATTTTGCCGTGAATATATACGCAGGGAATATCCGGAAACAATGCGGCAAAGGAGAGAAAATGCTGCCGCGCAAGTATCTCCGTAGGCGCCATTATTACGCACTGACCGTTGTTGGCGTGAGCGAGAAACGCACAGTAAAATGCGACTGCGGTCTTACCGGAGCCGACATCGCCCTGCAGCAGTCTGTTCATGGCATAGCCGCTGCGCACATCCTTTTCTATCTCCTCAAGCGCGCGCTCCTGCGCCCCGGTAAGAGGAAACGGCAGCGCGGCGCGATATTTTTCCCGCAGGCCGTCCGTGCTTATTGCACGAGGTGTCCGCGCGCGCACACGCTCCCGCTGCATGGAAAGCCCTATCATGAGCATTACCAGCTCCTGAAACGCCACCGTCCTTTTGGCAATACGCAATGCCGCCTCGCTTGAAGGAAAGTGAATGTTTTCCAGCGCGTACTGCCTCTGCGCAAGAGAGTACTTTTCCCGTATGGAAGCCGGAAACAGATCCTCTGCGCCGCATTCATCCAGCGCTATGCGTATTACGCCTCTTAAAACGCTTTGGCTTATTCCTATGCCCTTGGGTATGGAATATATCGGCCGTATCCCGACCATGGAATCGCCGGAAACCGGTTCAAACAGCGGGTTGATAAGATATCTGCGCCCGTCCTTGAGCTGTACTGCCCCGTACAGCCTGTATTCTTCGCCCTTTCTGAGACGGTTAAACATATAAGGCTGATTAAACCATATAAGATTCAGCGTCCCCGTGCCGTCGGAGCACCTCGCCATAAGCATGCTCACGCCGCTTCTGCCCCTGGACGGATAGCCCGTGCCCGTAACTGAGGCACATACCAGCGCCTTCTGCCCGTGCTGCAGGTCGGATATCTTTACCGCATGGGTAAAATCCATATATCCGCTCGGAAGCAGATACAAAGCGTCCTCCAGCGATGAAATCCCCATCTGCTCCAGAGCCGCCGCCCGTTTTTCTCCTATTCCTTTTACCCCTTGGATAGCCATTTACCCTTCCCTCAGCTGTATAACAGCAAGCATTATGCCGGAACGCCCGGCTCCCCTCCTGTGCGAAAAAAAGTTTTCCTCATCGCAGCAGGAGCAGGCATCCGCCATGGAGATATTGCAGGGCATTATGCCGCTTTTTTCAAGCTGCGACCGCATTATACTCCACATATCAATGCTGTATCTGCCGTCCGGCAGTTCCTTTGCATAATCGCCCCTGCCGAACGCCGCAAAAAACTTTTCCGCGCAGTCCATGTGTACCTTAAAGCAGCCGGCACATATACTGGGCCCGCAAACCGCCGTGATATCTTTCGGATTACACCCATACTGCGCCTTCATTGCCTCGACGGTATTTGGGATAATGCCCGCCACCGTGCCCTTCCAGCCGCTGTGCACCGCTCCTATCGCCCTTCTTACCGGGTCATACAGCAGTACCGTTCCGCAGTCCGCAGTGCGTGCAAGCAGCGTTGTATCCGTATCCCTTGTTATTACGGCGTCATACCCCTGCGGTATATCGGCCCACCAGTTTCCGTTATTGCGCAAGCTTTTATCCGCGCACAATACGCGATCGCCATGCGTGAGGCGCACAAATACTATGCTCTCCTCCCTTATGCCCATTGCCTGAGCCATACGGCGGTGGTTTTCCCTGACATTCTCCTCCGAATCTCTCCGCTTCCAGCTGAGATTCAGGCTTTCGCACTCCCCGGTGCTTACGCCGCCTATGCGGGTGGTAAAGCAGTAATTAAGCTCTGAAAAAGCGTCAAGTCGCTTATTTTTAAGCAGCCTGACGCCGTTTGGTGCATCATAGAAATAAAAATCCGGGTTCATACTTCGTTTTCCTTTTTAATCAGCTTATTCATCTCTTCCATGAGCTTGTTCAGATCGTTCAGCTCCCTGTACACCGAGGAGAAACGGATATACGCTACCGGATCCAGCTTGCGCAATCCGTCGCTTATCAGCTCACCTATCTCCAGCGAGGATATCTCCAGTTCGTTTCTGTCGTGCACGGCGCTGTCCACTTCCATGACCAGCTTTTCTATCTGATCCGCCGACACCTTGCATTTTTCGCAGGCCTTAATGATGCCTCCGCGCACCTTCTCAATATCAAACAGCTGTCTGCTGCCGTTGCGCTTTACCACCATAAGCGGCATGGTTTCTATTTTTTCGTATGTGGTAAACCTTCGTCCGCACTTTATGCACTCCCGACGGCGCCGTATAACACTGCCTTCATCGGTGGGTCTGCTGTCCATAACCCTACTGTCTATAGCGCCGCAGTACATACATTTCATAAGCCGTCACTCTCCTTGTGTTTGTCGGTATTATACCACACCGAAACTTCTCCGTCCAGCCCATATTTGCGCTGTTCAGCCCTTTTTTAACGTATTTCCGTCAATATCCACAAGAATTACATCGTCACCCAGCCTGATTATTCTGCACCACGGTATTATTATTTCCCTGCCCGATTTGATAAATGTCAGAAATCCGCTTTGTCCCGGCACTATCAGCGCTTCTATATGTCCGCATTTGTCCATTACGGCATCGCAGACGCAGCCCAGCCTTCTGCCGTCGCACATGTTTATGACTTCCTTTTGTCTCAGCTCGCAAAACCTGATACTCATAAAAAAACCTCCCGCTTACATTGTATGCGGGAGGCAGATGATTATTTTAGTATAATTACTTTTTTACAACTCTCTCGGCTGCGGCAACGACATTCTCGGTAGTGATGCCGAATTCCTTAAAGAGCACAGAGGCAGGAGCGCTGGCGCCGAAATGATCAATGGAGATGATTTCGCCGTCAAAGCCTACATACTTGGCCCAACCGAAGCTGGAGGCGGCCTCTATAGCCACACGGGCGCGTACCGCGGAGGGAAGAACGGATTCCTTGTACTCGTCGGACTGCTCTTCAAATATCTCCCAGGACGGCATGGAAACCACTCTGGCGTCGATGCCCTTGTCGGCAAGTATCTCGGAGGCCTTGTAGATCTGCTCCACCTCGGAGCCGGAAGCCATAAGGATTACGTCCGGCACAGCCTTCTTGGAATCCTTGAGGATATATGCGCCCTTCAGCGCGGCCTTTCCGCTGTTCTCGTACTGCGGAAGGTTCTGACGGGTAAGGATGAGCGCAGTCGGACTCTTACGGGTAACGGCGGCGCAGTAAGCGGCAGCCGTCTCCTTGTCGTCGGCAGGACGGATAACCGTCAGCCCCGGAATGGAGCGCAGCGATGCAAGATGCTCGATGGGCTCATGGGTGGGGCCGTCCTCGCCTACTCCGATGGAATCGTGGGTAAGGATATAGATCACCGGCAGCTTCATAAGCGCGGACATTCTCATGGCGTTCTTCATATAGTCGGAGAACACAAAGAAAGTCGCGCAATAAGGTGTAACACCGCCGTGGAGATACATACCGTTGCAGATAGCCGCCATGGCATGCTCCCTGATACCGAAATGGAAGTTGGAGCCGGCTCTGTTCTCGGGGCTGTAATACTCGCGGTCCTTCATAAGGCTCTTATTGGAGGGTGCAAGGTCCGCGCTGCCGCCGAAGAGGTTGGGCTGATAAGCCGCAATACGGTTGAGCATGGTTCCGGAGGAAGCACGGGTAGCGTTGGGCTTACCTTCACTCTTCCAGAAGTCCTCCTGCTCGGTAAGGTCAACCGGGAACTCTCTGTTCATCCACTGCTGATACTCGGCATACTCCGCAGGATACTCCTGAGCATATTTCTGCATCATGGCCTCCCACTGACGCTGAGCCTCCGCTCCCCTCTTTGCGTTTTCCGCCATGCACTCATAGACATCAGCGGGAATCTCGAACGGAGCATAGTCCCAGCCCAGGGTCTTCTTGGCTTCCGCCAGGTTGTCAACACCCAAAGGCTCGCCGTGAGCGCTGGCCTTACCCTGCTTTGCCGGGCAGCCGAAGCCTATCTGCGTGCGGCAGATAATGATGGACGGCTTCTCGGTCTCGGCCTTAGCCTGCTCTATTGCGGCGGCTACAGCGTCCACATCGTTGCCGTCGGCAACCTCCAGCACCTGCCAGCCGCAGGCGGCATGACGGGCTCCGACATTCTCGGAGAATGTAACATTGATATCACCCTCAATGGTGATGTTGTTTTTGTCGTAGATCATTATCAGCTTGCCCAGCTTAAGGGTTCCGGCAAGAGAGATAGCCTCCTGCTCAATACCCTCCTGCAGACAGCCGTCGCCCACCAGAACATAGGTGTAATGGTCGGCTACCGGGAAGCCCGGCTTGTTGAACTTAGCGGCGATATGAGACTCGGCAATAGCCATACCCACGGCATTTGCAACACCCTGGCCAAGAGGTCCGGTGGTGGTCTCAACACCGTCGGTGTGGCCGTATTCCGGATGTCCCGGGGTCTTGCTGCCCCACTGACGGAAGGCCTTGATATCATCCATTGTTACCTTATAGCCGCACAGATGAAGCACTGAATAAAGCAGCATGGAGCCGTGACCGGCGGAAAGGACAAAACGGTCTCTGTCGGCAAAGGACGAATCGGCGGGGTTATGCTTAAGCTCCCGTCCGAAAACCGCATAAGCCAGAGGCGCGGCGCCCATGGGAAGTCCGGGATGTCCGCTATTGGCCTTCTGTACGCCCTCGGCCGCCAGAATGCGGATGGCATTGACTGTTTTTTGTTCGATAGGTTTCATGTTTTTCCTCCTGTATTATAAAAATTCAATTACTGTTCATTTACCGCTATTATACACCATCAAGGCGCATTAAGCAAGATTTATCTCTGCAGCAGCCACTTTTCCAGCGGTGCGGTATCGAGATTCTCATACTTTTTAAGAAAATCGTACAGCTTCTGAGCTATCTGATGTACTCCTCCGACGGAATCGGACTCGATATTGAGGGGCATCAGCGGATCATGCACCGAAAGCCTGAGCAAAAACCATCCGTCGCCGTCACCCTTGTCAAAGGATGCCCTGATGCCCTCGCGGTTATCCGGCGCGCAGTGCCAGCCCGGAGCCGTCATGGAATGCTCGGTAAGCTCGTCTATAATCTTCTGTCCGTACGCCTTGAAATCCTCGCATGTGATATTCATGCGGAATTCCCTGCTCTCCACAGGCTCCGCAAGCCCTTCAAGAAGGTCCTCCAGCTTTTTGCCCTCGCGCTTCAGCTGAGCCATTTTGATAAGCAGACGGGTAACCAGATAAGCTCCGTCGTCCAGGAAGTAGTTTTCCTTTATGGCTGCGTGGCCGCTGGTCTCTATGGCAAGCGGGCAATAGATGCCCTCGTTATTAAGGCGTATCGCCTCGTTTATAACGTTTTTATAGCCTCTGCGGAATCTGTGATGCTTTCCGCCCAGCTTCTGCTCAATAAAGGTTTTAAGCCCGCTGGAGGTAATGGAATCCGTAACTATGGTAGCGCCGGGATGCTCGCCTATAAGTATTGCCGAAATCAGCGCAATAAGACGGTTTTTGTTTATCTCGCGTCCCTCGGAATCAACTGCACCGGCTCTGTCCACATCGGTATCGAAAATAAGCCCTATATCCGCTTTGTTAGCCGTAACCGCATTCATTATTGCGTGCATGGCCTCTTCGTTTTCGGGGTTGGGGATATGGTTTGGGAAATAACCGTCGGGCTCCAGGAACTGACTGCCCGTGGTATCGGCTCCCAAAGGCTTTAACACCTTTTCTACATAAAAGCCTCCCGCGCCGTTTCCGGCGTCCACAACAATCCGGAAACCCTTGAGCGGATGCTCGTAATCCTCGGCGTTTACATTCTTACGCACCATATCGGCCAGTATCGCGGCATATACCGAAAGGAAATCGTAATTTACCACCTGCGCTCCGGCCTGCTCGGGCAGTCTTTTGCCCTCCTGCGCATTTTCCAGCAGTGCCGTAATGTCGCTCTCTTCCAGTCCGCCCTGCTTGGTAAAGAATTTAAGCCCGTTTCTGTTAAAGGGATGATGGCTGGCTGTAAGCTGAATCGCGGCGTCGCAGGACAGCTTTTTATCCACGCAGGACATAAACATACCCGGCGTGCTCATCAGTCCGAAATCGTAGCAGTTTATGCCGGCTCTTGTGAGCGAAGCGATAACCGCCTTTTTCATGCGCGGCCCGGACACCCTGGAATCGTGTCCGACGGACACCCAGATGTCTCCCGCGTTCTTTCCCAGACGCTCAATCAGCCATACGGCAAAACCGTCGGTGATGGCGGTAACCGCCTCATCGGTAAGCGTAACCGGCATATCCTTTACGCCCTCGAGCGCAACTCCGCGGACATCGCTTCCGCTTTTGAATTTCTTCCACTCTTTGTTAAGCATGTATTTCACCGCTCCCTAAAATTATTATAAGCCTTTATTCTCCGGCATCAACACCCCGTCCGGCCGTAGCAGCCCGGCAAGGCAGTCATTGCGCGCGTAAATCAAGGTCTTATTATTCGCATAATATCAAACCGCTGATATTATAATAACAAATCCGTATTTTATCAAGCACAATTACCGAAAAATCGCAATACCCATCATTTTGACCGCCCCGTCCGCGCCAAAACCAATATTATGTTGAACTTGCGCGGAAACTGTGCTATAATAAAGCGTTGTTCGTTCGGCCTGCACGGCTTAATTTGCCGTTTACACGCCGGACGGAGCATTTTTCCGGCTTTTGCCGTATTACTTGTTTTGGAAAGGAACGCTTTAAGCTGATAAAACCGCCTTATGAAATTTGATTTTGAGCTTGTCGGTAAAATAGGCTCCATGGCCCTGATAAGGCGTCGGGACAACGACATCGACTATAATATTTTTTCCTCTCTGGGCTCACAGCTGAAGCCCGGGTACATCTGGGTATCCTCCGGAGCCACCGAAATAGGCCGGCTGGATTATATGAAGCGCAATAACGGACGCGAGCTGTCCGGCACCGACGACGAGATTAAAACCGACTACGCCTCCCAGGGGCAGTCCATACTTATGGAAAACTACCGGCGCTTTATTCCCCCGGAATACAGCGTGCGTCAGGTACTGCTTGAGCATCAGCATTTTAATGACGAGGTAAAGCGCGCTCATATACTGAACCTGCTGCTGCGTGCGCGCGACCAGGGCGCCATCCCCATAATCAATTATAACGACGCAGTATCCACAAGAGAAAACCTCAACTACGAAATATCCACCCTCCGCAAAAACAGCGACCATGTTGTGGAATGCGTAGACAACGACGAAACCGCGGCAGTCATTTCCTGTCTGGTAAAGGCTAAAACACTGCTTATAATGACTTCGGCATACGGCATATACCGGGATCCGTCCGACCCCGCCACCTTAATAAACGAGATATCCGGAAGCACGACGGACGAGGTACTGCAAAACATACGCCTTGCTCAGCAAAACTGCATAGGCGCTTCCAGAAGCGGAGCAAACGGCGCCCGGGCCAAGCTGGAATATATGATCGAACCCGTTAAAATGGGCACCAAAGTCATCATCGGCAGCGCAAAATACAAGATATCCGAGCTGCTGGACGGAAGCGTACCGCGCACCGTCATAGGTATCAGATAAACCCGTATACCGCCTCCGTAAGCATTACAAGCCGCCGGCAAAACCGACGGCTTGTTTTTTGCCGTAAATGCGGTTTTTTTGCGGCGCAAAACAGTCGCCGCACAGCTCACGAGCTGCAACGACCGTACTATAAGACAAAAAGTCACAGGAGGGTTCTCCTCCTGCGACTTTTCTTCGGATACTTTTGTCTTTCCCTGTTCCGGGGACAAAACCTGCTGATAACCTTTAACGGTCTGCAAGCTCAGTATTGGCAACCGTTTTGCCCTCTCCCCAGCTATTTCCGCTTACATCTAATAACTTTTATGGTTAACTGCGGGAAAGCAGCCTCAATAAGTACCGTCAGTGAGCGAATCAGCCCCTGACGGCACTAGTTATCAGTGAGCGATAGACTCCCAGCCCGAGGTGGTATATCTTCCTACGCAATCAGTGTCAGGCGACCCGTCGGTATTATATGCGGTAAACGTTCCTCCGTTAATAGTAACGTTCTCCCTGTCACCCTTATAGCCTCCTCCAAAAGCAACATAACCGAGGAAGTCGCCTCCGTTTATTGTTACATTGGTATTGGCAAAGCTGTTACCGTACGAATAGCTGTAAAGAGCAAGACAATAGTTGTTTGAATCACTGAAATCCTCGTTTGTCCTGATTGTTCCGCCGTTTATTACAATATTGACCTTTGGTGCAACAGCGGAATTATTGCCTGCAAGCTGCAGCCATATTGCGCGCGAGCCCTCGATGGTGCCGCCTGCAACGGTTACATCAACGCTCTTGGAAGCGTCACTTGTGAAAATGCGCACAGCTATATTCTGAGTATTGACAATGCTTCCGCTCCTGACCTCCAGCTTGGAACCGGCATAGCAGTCAACGCAGTATGAAGCTCCGAGTTCTCCGTGCGCGCCCACTTTATCCGTGGTCACTTTCACGGTTGCACCGTCAATAATCAATGTGCCCCTGTTGGATATCGCATTGTTTGCATATCCCGGGAATCCGGCAGCCCAGGTTACATCGGGATTAACGGCATATGCCTCTACCGTACCATTTCCCTTCAGCGTAAGCGTGGAGTTTTCTTTGACCTCAAAAGCAGAGGATGCGGATGCCGGCGTCCAGATACTCTTTATGGTGTATTCGCCCGTGTCAACAGTGATATCTTTTCCGGAGTCGATCCTGATAGGCGTATCGTTCAGGGTGATATTGCTGCCAAGTACGATTGTGCCGCTCGTACCGATTGCTTCAAGTGCCTCGGTGAACTCCTCGGCGGTTACTACGGGATATACCGCACCCGCGTCGTACTGGTTGGTGGTGCTGTCAAACTCTACGGTGTCCTGGGTAGCAACAACGGTAATGCCGATACCGTCAATGAACTTGCCCTGATACTCGTTGCCGGCGTCCTCCTGCATATGACCTTTAATGACAAACCCCGAATCCGCCGCGCCGGCCGCCAGATGTCTCTCCGTAAGATTGATGGGTGCGTCATTGATGGTCCAGTCGATAACTTCGTTCAGCTCCGCGTCGCCCTGGATGCCGGTTATTACAACCTTGTACTTCAGTGCAAGGTCGCCTTTGTTGACAACCCGCAGTGCCGGCAGCTCGTATGTACAGCCGGGCTCCCAGAGTATCTGTGTGCCTTCGGCAGGTATCGCGCCGTTCACCTTGAACTGCAATACTTTTCCCTCGGCGGATACCCAGTTTGTTCCGTCATACA
>JAQXIQ010000151.1 GCA_029007865.1 Bacillota bacterium | reverse complement strand
AACCGAACGGTTAGAACTGAAAGAGAAAATCTCCGCATACCGTAAACGCCTGTCGGAAGTGGATGAAATGCAGCTCGGGAAAGAAAAGTTCATTGCCGCTGTTCGGAAATTCATGCAGATGGATAAGCTCACAGCACCTCTGTTGCAGGAACTCATTGACCGCATTGATGTGTACGAGGTCACGGGCACCGGCAAAAACCGCAAGCAGATGATAAAGATACACTATAAGTTTGTAGGGTATCTGGAACTGCCGAGTCTTGCAAGACAGCACAATTACCGCGAAGAAACCCGCAAGGGTGTTGCCGTAGAGTATGTCCCGAATGCTTTACCGGCATAACAAAAAGAGCAGGATAATCCCTGCTCATACATACAAGAAGAAGCAAAATGTAGGCAAAAAAGAAATCGAGTGTCCTCATCCAACTCTCAGGTTGGTTATGAACACTCGATATGGTGCGGATGACAGGACTTGAACCTGCACGGGGGTAACCGCCAGAACCTAAATCTGGTGCGTCTGCCAATTCCGCCACATCCGCGATACCTGTTTATTATAATAAAGACGGGACGGGTTGTCAAACGGAATCGGCGGCGTTTTGCTCAAGCAGGGACTGCAGGTCGGACTGGGAAAGCACGGTTATGCCCAGCGCACGGGCTTTTTCCAGCTTGCTGCCGGCGTTTTCGCCGGCTATGACCGCAAAGGTATTCTTGCTGACGGAGGAGGCGCATTTACCGCCCAGACGCTCGATGATATCGGTGGCCTCGGAACGGCTGAGTCCGTCCAGGGTGCCGGTAAGCACAAAGGTTTTGCCGGCAAAAAACGAGTCTGTGCGGACGGCTTTCGGGCTTTGGGGCGAGACGCCCCGCGCAAAAAGCCTGCTTATCATACCGTTGTTTATCTCGTCTGCAAAAAAGGCCGTTATGCAGGAGGCGACGGTGTCTCCGATATCGGGTATTGCGGAGAGCTGCTCGGCGGTGGCGCTGCGGAAGGCCTCAAAGCTGCCGAAATGTGCCGCGCAGTCTTTGGCTGTGCGCTTGCCGACATTTTCGATGCCCAGCGCGAAAATAAAACAGTCAAGAGGCCGATGTCTGGATGCCTGTATGGAGGCAAGCAGCTTTTCGGTCTTTTTCTGCTGCCAACCCTCAAGTCTCAGCAGGCTGTCCGCCGAGAGGGAGTAAAGGTCGGATGGGTCGGAAATGCTCAGCTTGTCCACCATTTGTATTATGCTTTTTTGACTGAAGCCGTCAATATCCATGGCCTCTTTGCCGCAAAAATGATCTATACGGGCAATTATCTGGGGACGGCAGCCCAGACGGTTGGGGCAGTATAACAGCATTCCCTTGCGGATAAGCGCGGAGCCGCAGGCGGGGCATACATCCGGAACCGGTATCTCGGACTGACCGCTGTGCTCTGCAGCCACGCCCATTATCTCCGGGATGACATCATTGGAGCGGCGCACCCATACATCTGCGCCTATCCTGACCCCTTTGCGGCTGATATCCCACTGGTTGTTTAGGGTTGCCTTGCTGACCGTGGCTCCGCCGATATCTACGGGTTCAAGATGGGCAAGAGGGGTAAGCTTGCCGGTGCGCCCGACCTCCCAGGTGACCTTACGGAGGCGGGTAACTACCTGCTCGGCATAGAATTTGTACGCTATAGCCCAACGCGGATATTTTTCGGTATAACCAAGCATTTCGCGGGTGCGGAAATCGCTTACCTTGATGACTGCGCCGTCGATCTGGAAATCCAGTTCGCTGCGCCGGGCGGAAATGCGCTCCAGCTCCGGTATGATATCGGATACCGATGTAAACTCCTTGCAATATGAGTTCACAGGAAGCCGCTGCTTGCGCAAAAAATCCAGCATTTCCTGCTGCGTGGAAAAGCTGATGCCCTGGGCATAGCCCACATTATAGGTGAATATGTCCAGCTTTCTGGAGGCGGTTACTTTAGGGTCGAGATTGCGCAGAGCTCCGGCTGCTGCATTGCGCGGGTTTTTAAGAGGTTCTTCAGCCGCGGCGTTGTATTTGTCAAACTCGGAATAGCGCATGATACCCTCGCCCTGTACCTCTATAAGCCCCTTAAAGGGTATTGTGTGGGGGACGGTGCGTATGGTTTGTGCCTGGGGAAGTATGCCCTCACCGGTTATTCCGTTGCCGCGTGTAGCAGCCTGCACCAGGGAGCCGCCGCTGTATGTCAGGTTGACGGTCAGGCCGTCGAATTTATATTCCAGGCAGAAAACGGGCAGGGGCAGCTTGTTATCGGAGGAGGCGTTATACTGCTCCACGGCGGAGCGCACGCGGCTTTCCCAGGCCAGCAGCTCCTCATAGGACTGAGCCTTGTTCATGCTCCAGAGCCTGCCCAGATGGGTGTGGGGCTTAAAGCCGTCGGTTATGTCTCCGCCCACCTTTTTTGTGGGGGAGCCGTCCAGCACGGTGCCGGTTTGCTGCTCCAGGGCTACAAGCCTGCGGTAGAGCCCGTCCCATTCGTCATCGCTTGCGATGGGGTCGTCCAGTACATAATAATGATAGTTAAGCTCGTTTAACCGGCTTATCAGCTGCTGCATTTCCTCAATGGCGGTCGTGCTCATTCGGGATCGTCCTTTCTTACGGCATAGTAATGCGCTATATGCCGGACATAAAGTATTATGCCCTGCAAGCCGCACACAATGTGTGCGGCGTCGGGGGAACGGGAACGGTCAGAGCTTTTCTAACGGAGCAAAGGCGGCGGCCAGCTCCTTGATACCTTTTCCTGCAAAGGCTATCTGCAGTACGGTGTCTTTGCCGCTGCCCTTGATGCCGATTATCCGGCCGCTGCCGAAGCTGCGGTGCTTTACCATGTCGCCCACGGAGTAATCGGAGGGATTGCCGCCGCGGGCTGCCGGGGCTTCGGAAAATATACTGCCGCCGCGCGAGACCGAACGCGGCCTGTCGCCAAAGGCGGCGCGTTCCGGGGAACGCCCGGCGCCGCCTGAGTATTCGTCTGCGTATTCGCCTGCGTATTCGTCTGCGCAGCGGCTTCTTTGCACGGCGGAGTTGCCCCAGTTGCTGCGGTTGAAGCCGCCAAAGCGGTAGCTGTGCGCGGCCGGGCGCGGCTGCTCCAAAAGGGAGTCCGGGATCTCCCGGAGAAAGCGCGAGGGCAGAGAGTCGCCTATATAGCCGTGAGTCATGCGTTGGCGTGCGCCGCTTATGTACAGTTTGCGCTTGGCCCGCGTTACGGCGACGTAAGCAAGACGGCGCTCCTCCTCCATATCGGTAACGCTGTCAAAGGCGCGGCTGATGGGGAATATTCCGTCCTCAAAGGCCACGAGAAATACGGTCTTGAATTCCAGACCCTTGGCGCTGTGTATGGTCATCATGTTCACGGCTCCGGTGCCGCCGGCCTCGTCGGCGGCCTCCAGGTCGTTTACCAGGGATACCTGTTCCAGATAATCCTCCAGAGTGCCCTCCGGATTGTTCTGAGTAAACTGCGCCGCGTCGTTTATAAGCTCGTTGAGGTTTTCCGATCTGGCGGCGGATTCCTCGGTGGGCTGCAGAGAATACTGAGCGGCAAGCCCGGTGCGCTCCAGCATATAGCGTATGGCCTCGGAAGGGGGAAGCTCGACGCACTGCGCTGCACAGTCCTCAATTACTGAGGCAAATTCTTTAAGCTTAAGCGCCGTTTTGGGTTTGATGTCGTAATCCTGAGGAAACATGGCTACGGTCAGAAGGCTTTCGTTATGTTCAAATGCCGCCGAGGCAAGCTCGTCCAGGGTGGTGGCGCCGATGCCGCGCTTCGGCACATTTATTATGCGGCGGAAGCTGATTTCGTCATTGGGGTTGACCAGTATCCGCAGGTAGGCAAGGGCGTCCTTGATCTCGGCACGCTCAAAAAAGCGGTGGCCGCCGTATATGCGATAGGGGATGCCGCGCGCCATAAGGGCGGCTTCCAGATTGCGGGAGCTGGAGTTGGTGCGGTAAAGCACGGCGTAATCCGAAAGGGGAGCGCCGTTTCGTGACCCGTCGGCTATTATTCCGGCTATGGCGGCGGCTTCGGCGCGGTCGTCGTCATAGAGATGATAGGTTATCTTGTCGCCTTCGCCCAGCTCCGACCAGAGACGCTTGGGGGTGCGGTCGGTATTGTGGCTTATCAGCGCGTTTGCGGCGTTGAGTATGGTGGTGGTGGAGCGGTAGTTCTGCTCCAGCTTGATTATGCGGGCGTTTTTGTAGTCCTTCTGAAAGCTGCGGATTATGGAAACATCGGCTCCGCGCCAGGAATATATGCTCTGGTCGTCATCGCCCACGGCGCAGACGTTCTTCCATTTTGCGCCCAGCAGGCGTATCAGGCGGTACTGCGAGGCATTGGTGTCCTGATATTCGTCCACCATTATGTAGCGGAAGCGCTCCTGGTAACGCTGCAGGACATCGGGATTTTTGTCAAAGAGCTCGATGGTTTTGAGTATAAGGTCGTCAAAATCAAGAGCGTTGTTCTTCCTGAGCATTTTTTCATATCCGGCAAAGACATCGGGCAGTACGCGGGCAATGGGGGAGAACTGGTCCCGTGACAGCATATCGGCGTCCTTCATGCTGTTTTTTGCGTTGCTTATGCAGGCTTTCAGCATTTTTACCGGGAACTGCTTGGTATCCAGGTTGAGCGTTTTGCAGACCTCGGCAAGGAGCTTATTGGTATCGTCATCGTCAAAAATGGTAAAGCTGTGACTGTATCCGTCGAGGTGCTCTATGTCGCGCCGCAGGATGCGTACGCACGCGGAATGAAAGGTGGAGATAAGTATACTGCCAGCCGCGTCGCCGCACATGTTCTCCACACGCTCCTTCATTTCTTTTGCGGCCTTATTGGTAAAGGTTATGGCCAGAATGTTATACGGACACACGTCGCAGTCCAGTACAAGGTGGGCTATCCGGTGGGTGAGCACGCGGGTTTTGCCGCTGCCCGCGCCTGCAAGAATCAAAAGAGGGCCTTCGGTGGTGCATACCGCCTCAAGCTGTTCTTTATTAAGTTTTGCGGAATCCGTAAATGAACTCATAGGCGTGCAATAAAACCTTTCTCAAAGCTGAGTGCGGGCCGGCGTAAGCAAAGTGACGCGGGCCTGCACAGAGCGTTACCGTTATTATAGCACAGACTTGTCTTAAAGTCATCACTAACTTGCCGGGCGCAGGGTTTAATAAGGCGCGGCCTGTTTTGCCGAGACGGGGAGCAAGAGATAGCGGAGTGCGGTAGGCTGCGCTGCCGGTGTATGGCTGCCGCAAGCGGTGAAGAAGAGGTGAATATAACAAACAATCCGTGACCAAAGAGTAAAAATAGCGGATTTTTTTATCTTTATCTTTACTTTTTATCCTTGACACTGTATAATACAAATATTATATTGCGCATTGTTTGCGCAAAGGAGCTTTTACATTGGAAAACACCGTAGTTCAGATACTGCCCAATGATTACGAGGCGGAGCGCTCCTGCCTTGGGTGTATTCTGCTCTCATCCGAGTGCGCCGGGGCAGTATTTGAAAGAATCAAAAATAAGGATTATTTTTACCGCCCCAATCATCAGGAGCTTTATGAAAGCATCAAAGCCCTGCACAATACCGGACGGGCAATCGATACCGTCACCCTTATGAGTGAGCTGATGCGGCGGGGAACGCTGGAGATCATAGGCGGAGTGGGCTATCTTACCGAGCTTACCGGGGCAGTACCCAGCGTTGCCAATCTTTCGTATTATATTGACATAATAGTGGAGAAATATAAGCTCCGGAGGCTTATTGCAAGCTCTGCGCAGACCAGCAAGGACAGCTTTGAGCAGGTCAAGGATTCCAAGGAAATAATAGAGGCGGCGGAAAAGGATATATTCTCCATTTCCATGAATAATGAGCTCAGCGCTCTGGTGCCCATCAAAGAGGTAATCCCCGAGGTGTATGAGCAGATAGAGCAGTATATGCTCACCAAGGGGCAGGTGTCCGGTATTGCTTCGGGCTTTAAGGCTCTGGACGCCATGACCGGAGGCTTTCAGAAATCCAATCTGATAATAATTGCCTGCCGCCCGTCCATGGGTAAAACCTCGTTTGCGCTCAATGTCGCCAGCTATGCCGCAATAGCGCAGAAGGCTGCGGTTGCCATTTTCTCGCTGGAAATGAGCAAGCAGGAGGTGGCAATGAGGCTGGTGAGTGCGGAATCCGGCATAAGCGCACAGCAGATAAAGGACGGCGATATCAGGGAGGAGGATTTTGATCCGCTCAACCGCGCCATGAGCAGTCTGGAGAACGCTCCGATATACATAGACGATACCCCGGGTATTACCGTTCCGCAGGTGCGGAGCAAGTGCAGGCGCATCAAGGACCTGAAGCTGGTTATCATAGATTATCTCGGTCTTATGGGTACATCGGGCAAGGCGGACAGCCGTCAGAATGAGGTGGGGGAGCTGTCCCGTGACCTTAAGGCTCTGGCCAGAACTCTGAACGTGCCGGTGATAGCCCTTGCACAGCTTAACCGTGCCAATACTCAGAGGACGGACAAGCGTCCGATGCTTAACGACCTGCGCGAATCGGGCTCAATTGAGCAGGATGCCGATTTAGTAATGTTTATACACCGCGAGGGGTATTATTCCGACGATCCGGATACGGATAAAACCCTGGCGGAGATTATAGTTGCCAAGCAGAGAAACGGCGCTACCGGCAAGGTAGAGCTTACCTGGCAGGGCGAGCTGACAAAGTTCCTGGACAGAACATACAGGACGGAATAGCCTGCCTGCGCCGGGCTGCGAGCCGGGCGTTTACATAACAGGGCTTATTGAGTTTTATTTACAATTGCTATATATCAACAGGAGGAAACGCGATGATAGAGATCAAAAACCTGACTAAGACCTACGGCGGCAATGTTGCGGTAAACAATATCAGCTTTACCGTAAACGAAGGCGAGATTGTAGGCTTTTTAGGCAGAAACGGAGCCGGCAAGACCACCACGATGAATATGCTCACCGGGTATATCTCATCTACCGGCGGAACCGCTACGGTGGACGGCTACGATATTCTGGAAAACCCCATGGAGGTCAAGCGCAGGATAGGCTATCTTCCGGAGATGCCGCCGGTATACACCGACCTGACGGTAAACGAATACCTGAATTTTGCGGCAGACCTTAAGGGAGTGGAGAAGAAAAAGCGCAAGAGTCATCTGGATGACATAAAGGAACTGGTTAAGATTACCGATGTCCAGGGGCGTCTGATAGGCAACCTTTCCAAGGGCTACCGGCAGCGCGTGGGGCTTGCGCAGGCGCTGGTGGGCAATCCCAAGGTGCTTATTCTGGACGAGCCCACCGTGGGACTTGACCCCAATCAGATAATAGAGATACGCAAGCTGATAAAATCTCTGGGTAAGGGTCACACCATAATTCTGTCCTCCCATATACTGCCCGAGGTGGCCGATGTGTGCCAGAAGGTAATAATAATAGACCACGGCAGCATAGTGGCGCAGGATTCATTGGAAAACCTGCAGCGCGGTGTGGGAGAAAGCACTACACTGTCGGTCAGGATAGCGGCAGGAGAAAACGCTGCGCTGCGTATGTGCCGCGAGCTGCCCGGGGTAAAGAAGGCCGACAGCCTGGGCGTGCGGGAGACGGGCAGCATAGATATAATTATAACGACGGATAAGCAGACGGATGTCAGACGCCAGCTGTTCAATGCCGCGGCAAGGGCGGGGACTCCCATCCTGCTGTGCAAATACATGGATATTACGCTGGAGGATATTTTCCTGCAGTTTACCGGTTACAGGAAGGGAGAACAATAATGAGCGCTGTATACAAAAAAGAGCTTCGGGGATATTTTTACTCTCCGATAGGCTACGCCTTTATAGGAATATTTATGCTGGTGCTGGGCGTGGTTTTCCTGGTGATGAACATTTCGGGTTCATCAGCGGATTACGCCTCCACCATGACATCCGCCGCATCGTTTTTCGGGTTTCTGGTGCCCCTTATCACCATGCGCTCCTTTGCGGAGGAGCGCCGCAACAAGACCGATCAGCTGCTGATCACGGCGCCGGTGCGCATTTCCTCGGTAGTTATGGGCAAGTTTTTTGCGGCGGTTACGGTGCTTGCCATAACCCTTGCGCTCAGCATTATATATCCGATAATAATTGCGGTTCTGGGCTCGCCCAGCGCAGGAGAAATCGTTTCGGCTTATGTGGGCTTCTTCCTTATGGGGTGCGCAAGCATAGCTATCGGCATCATGATATCAGCAGCCACCCAGAGCCAGGTGGTGGCGGCGGTTGCCACCTTCGGCGTGTTCTTCATGCTGCTTATGGCCAGCAATGTTATAAACCTTATAAACTCCGGCTTTATACGCCAGGCGCTGACTGCGGTTTCACTTTTTGACCGCATGAAGGATTTTTCCTCCGGAATTTTAGGCCTGTCTCCGATAATATACTATATTTCAATATGCGGGGTATGTATTTTTGTAACCGTTCGTTTGATTGAGCGGAGGAGATGGAGCGGAGACTGAGTTCGCGGCTCGTTGTGCCGGTTTATCGGCTCAACGGAACGGACGCAGCGTCAACGCATAATGAAAGGAGTCCCTTATCACACAGGGAGGCAGTGAAACAACATGGATAAAAAGATAAAAGAGATAAATAAAAAGCCGGAAAAGCAGAAGGTGGAAAAGGACGTAAAAAAGAAGGTGGTACGCGGCAGCTTTTCCACGCTTATGATAGTGCTGGTAGTGGCAATAGTGGTAGTGCTGAACATTGTGGCCAGCTTTGTGGAAACGGATCTGGGGCTTAAACTGGACATGACTTCCAACAAGATTTACACTCTTTCACCGCTTACGGAGAGTATTGTCAGCCAGACCGACGAGGAGCTGATAATATACAGCTTTGCCAATGATAATGTGCAGGACAATATGATACAAAAAACCCTGGAGCGCTATGCTGCCCTGAGCAGCAAGATTTCGGTCAAGGTTGCAGACCCGGCCAGAGAGGTGGCGCTGCAGAGAAAGTTTTCCACCGACAGCGTCACGGTATCCAATAGAACCGTTGTGCTTTCCAATAAGGATGAGACGCTTTTCCGCGTGATACCGTATACCGATATGTATTATACCGACTCGGAAAACTCCGTAACCTACTG
>JAQXIQ010000150.1 GCA_029007865.1 Bacillota bacterium | reverse complement strand
ATCGACCCGGCGCAGTGTCTCAAGCTTAAAAACGGCAAATGCGGACTGTGCTCCACGGTCTGCGCGGCCAAGGCCATAGATTATGAGCAGCAGGATGAATTCATCGAGCGCGAATACGGCGCCATCGTTATGGCTACGGGCTTTAATCCGATAAAGCTGGATAAGTTCGATGAGTATTCCTATTCCACCTGCAAGGATGTTATTACCAGCCTTGAGCTGGAGCGTATAATGAATGCCGCCGGTCCTACGGGCGGACAGCTTGTAAAGATGAGCAACGGCGAGCATCCGCACGATATAACCTTTATACAGTGCGTAGGCAGCCGTGACATCAGCGGCCGAGGCAAGTGCTACTGCTCAAAGATATGCTGTATGTATACCGCAAAGCACGCCATGCTTATCAGGGATAAATACCCCGATGTCAACGTGCACGTATTCTATATCGATGTCCGCACCCCGGGCAAGAACTTTGACGAGTTTTACCGCAGAGCGGTGGAGGAATACGATGTCGACTATATCAAAGGACAGGTCGGCAAGGTGTACCCGGAGGGCGACCATCTGGTGGTGCAGGGAGTTGACATGCTGGCAAACGAGCAGATAATCCATAAGACCGACATGGTGGTGCTGGCAACCGCCATAGAGCCGGATCCCACGGCCAGAAAGATTGCGTCCATGCTCACCGCCAGCATAGATACAAACGATTTCATCACCGAAGCCCATCCCAAGCTGCGTCCGGTAGAGAGTCCGACGGCGGGAATATTCCTCTCCGGAGTATGCCAGGGCCCCAAGGACATACCGGAAACCGTGGCTCAGGCCGGAGCTGCCGCCGTAAAGGTGGTGGGACTGCTGTCAAAGGATAAACTGGTGACAAACCCCTGTGTCGCAGGCAGCAACGAGCTGCTGTGCAACGGCTGTTCACAGTGTGAGAAGGTTTGCCCATACGGTGCCATAAGCTACGAAGACCGGCTGATAAACGATCACGGTATCAAGCAGACGCGCCGCATTGCGGTGGTAAACGAGGCCCTGTGCCAGGGCTGCGGAGCATGCACGGTCACCTGTCCTTCGGGAGCTATGGATCTCAAGGGCTTTACAAATAAGCAAATCATGGCGGAGGTTGACGCGATATGCAAGTAGAGAAAAGTGAATTCAGACCAAAAATCGTGGCATTCTGCTGCAACTGGTGCTCCTATGCGGGTGCCGATCTTGCCGGCTCCAGCCGTCTGGCATACCCGGCGGATGTAAAAATAATCAGGGTGCCCTGCTCCTGCCGTGTAAATCCGCTGTTCATACTCCGCGCCTTTGAAAAGGGTGCCGACGGAGTTATCCTTTGCGGATGCCATCCGGGAGACTGCCATTACAGCACGGGCAACTATTATGCCCGCCGCAGAATGACCATGCTGTTTTCCATGCTGGATTATCTGGGTGTGGAAAAGGGGCGTACTCGCGTTGAGTGGGTTTCTGCCGCTGAGGGCGTAAAGTTCTCCACTGTTATGAACAATTTTGTTTCCAAGATATATGAGCTTGGTGAAAACGTAAAACTGGGGGATCTGAGATGCAAGAAATAGAAAAAACCCTGCGCTCCCGTTGTGCGGAGCTTATAGAAACAGGTGTATGCGACCGCGTGCTTGCGTGGGACGGCGGCGAGTTCTTTTATGACAATACCCCGGCGGTATTTGCAAGCGCCGAGGCCGCCCGGAACATCAGATACGATTGCTTCTGCGGCGCAAACCTGAGCAAATACCTTATCGAAAAGGCGACTGAGGGCAAAACCTGCGTTCTGCTCAAGCCCTGCGATACCTATTCCTTTAACCAGCTGCTCACCGAGCATCGCATAAACAGAGACAACATCTATGTTATAGGCGTAGGCTGTGACGGTATGGTGGATATCGACAAGGTAAGGGCCAAAGGCATAAAGGGCATAACAAATGTGCAGGAAAGCGGCGAAGAGCTTGTTATCTCCACCGTATACGGAGAGCAAAGATGCGCCAAAGCCGACTGCCTGCTGGAAAAGTGCGTTTCCTGCAAGGGCAAAAAGCACTTTGCCTATGATGAGCTTATACCGGAACAGGACGGTCAGGAGAGCGAGAAAAACGGCCGGTTTGATATGGTGGAGCGTCTTGAGGCCATGAGCCCGCAGGAACGCTTTGCCTTCTGGCAGGAAGAGCTGAGCAAATGTATAAGGTGTAACGCCTGCCGTAATGCCTGCCCCGCCTGTTCCTGCCGCAAATGCATATTTGACAACCCGGCAAGCGGAGTGGCAGCCAAAGCAAATTCCGACACCTTTGAGGAAAAGATGTTCCACATTATCCGTGCATTCCATGTAGCCGGACGCTGCACGGACTGCGGTGAGTGCTCCAGGGTATGTCCTCAGAACATACCGCTGCACCTGCTTAACCGCAAATTCATTAAAGAAATAAACCAATTCTACGGCGAGTATCAGGCGGGCGAGGAGCCCGACCAGCGCGGTCCTCTTGTGAACTTTACCACGGATGACGCCGACCCCACCGCCGTGAGCGACAAGGAGGGATAAGGCATGAAGAGGCTTGAAACTTCCCGTATCAATGAGTTTTTTGATGTTATAGCCGCGCAGCAGAGGCTTTATATGCCGCTTGAGAACAACGGAAGCGTCAATTTCGGAGTATACAGCCAGGGCGATAAATACGATCCTTCGGCGCTGCATACGGTAAAGAGCGCCAAAGACGTGTTTTTCCCGCAGTGTGAGGCCATGGCTTCCTTTGTGACCGAGGGTAAAAAATTCTCGGTTACTCCCGTAGCGCCGACGGACGAGAACTTTGTGGTGTTCGGCGTCCGCGCCTGTGATGTCAGAGGCTTTGAGCTGCTGGATAAGGTGTTTCTGACCGACCCGGTGGACAATTACTATGCCGCAAGGCGCAGCCATGGCACAATAGTATCCCTGGTGTGCAACAACCCGGAGGAAACCTGCTTTTGCTCTACTTTCGGAATAGATGCGGCGGCTCCGGCTGGCGATGTGATAGGCGTATGGACCGAGGATTATCTGTACCTTGAAGCCGCGACGCAAAAGGGAGAGGAGCTGCTTGCGCTTACGGGGTCACTGCTCACGGACGGCGGCGACGAAGAGGTGCTGCGCCGTAAGGAACAGACCAGGGAGATAATCAAAAAGCTGCCCCTTGCCTCCCTCACAACCGAGGGCTGGGGAGCAGGAACGCTGGACGAGAAATTCAATCGCCCAGAATGGGATGAGCTGTCAAGCGCCTGCATAGCGTGCGGGACCTGCACCTTTGTGTGCCCCACATGTCAGTGCTACGATGTGCGCGATTATAAGGCCGGCGACAAGGTGAGCCGCTACCGCTGCTGGGATTCCTGCATGTACAGCGATTTCACCATGATGGCGCACGGCACCAACAGACCTACGCAGAAGCAGCGCTTCCGCCAGAGGTTTATGCATAAGCTGGTTTACTTCCCGGATAATAATGACGGTGAGTTTTCCTGCGTGGGCTGCGGCCGCTGCGTCGCCAAATGCCCCATAAGCATGAATATCGTAAAGGTTATCAAGGCAATGGGAGGTAAAAACAATGAGTGAAGAGCATATCTGCACCTGTCATGCAAACGATTATAAGGATGTTCTGCTGCCGCAGACCGCTGTGGTAACCGATATTCGCACAGACACACCCGATGTAAAAACTTTCCGCGTGGTGAGCCCGGACGGGGGTATTTGCTTTGACCATATGCCCGGCCAGTGCGCCATGCTGACCATTCCCGGGGTGGGCGAGGCCATGTTTTCCATAACATCGTCTCCGACAAACACCCAGTACAAGGAATTTTCCATCAAGCGCTGCGGTATGCTGACCGAGGCACTGCACGCCATGGAACCCGGCCAGGAGATAGGCATTCGCGGGCCTTACGGCAAGCCCTTTCCGGTGGATACCGAGTTCAAGGGCAAGAACCTGCTCTTTATTGCGGGCGGCATCGGAATAGCGCCGCTGCGCTCGGTAATAAACTATGTACGGGCAAACCGCGACGATTACGGCCATGTGGACGTGCTGTACGGCTCCAGAAGCGCCGATGACCTTGTGGACTATCAGGAAATGCAGCAGGAGTGGATGCAGGAGAAGGACTTTAATGTCTATCTCACCATCGACCGCGAGCAGCAGGGCTGGGATGGCCATGTCGGGTTCGTGCCGGCTTATCTGAAGGAGCTGGCATTCAAGCCGGACTGCACGGCCATAATATGCGGCCCGCCGATAATGATAAAGTTTGTTCTGGCCGCTCTGGTGGAAATGGGCTTCAGCAAGACTCAGATTTACACAACGCTGGAGCTTAAGATGAAATGCGGCGTAGGTAAGTGCGGAAGATGCAATATCGGAAGCAAATATGTCTGCAAGGACGGCCCGGTGTTCCGCTGCGACGAGATAGACGAGCTGCCCAATGAATACTAATAATCGGAGGAAATGAAAATGGAAGATATGGTAAACATATATATCATGGGGAAGCAGTACACGGTGCCGGCTGCGCTTACCATCATGAATGCCATGGAGTATGCCGGATATCAGCATAAGAGAGGCTGCGGCTGCCGCGCCGGCTTCTGCGGTGCGTGTGCCACAATTTACCGCATAAAGGGTCAGAACGAGCTTAAGTTCTGTCTGGCCTGTCAGACCAAGGTGGAGGAAAACATGTACATTGCCTCCCTCCCCTTCTTTCCCACGGAAAAGAAGACCTACGACATAAACGAGATAAAGCCCACAGAGGATATTATGATGCAGCTTTATCCCGAGATTTACAGCTGTATCGGCTGCAATGCCTGCACGAAGGCCTGCCCTCAGGGACTTAATGTTATGCAGTACATAGCGTATGCTCAGCGCGGAGATTACACCCGCTGCGCGGAAGCCTCATTTGACTGCGTGGCCTGCGGTATGTGCTCGTCCCGCTGCCCGGCTCAGATAACCCATCCGATGGTATCGCTGCTTGCCCGCAGGCTCTACGGAAAGTACATTGCGCCTAAGAGCGAGCATTTGGCAACGCGCGTCAAGGAGATAAACGACGGAGTATTCACCGCACAGGTGGAGGAACTGGCCGCCAAGCCGCTTGACGAGCTGAAGGATATGTATAACCACAGAGATATCGAGAAATAGGGAGGAAAAACAGATGCTGACACAGGAAATGCTGGATTCCATAAAAAAGGTGGAGGCGAGCAGACCTCAGAGAATAGGGGCGGATCTTCGCCGCATGAGCGCTCAGGAAAAGGATGAGCTGCTTAAGAATTTTCATCCGGATTACCGTCAGGACGGCTTTGTTTATCTTGCCGTAGGCCCGAACAAGGGTGACAAAGTTCCCACGGAGCTTGGTAATCTGCTGCACGGCAAGAGCCGCGTTCTGGGACAGGATGTAAATCTTGACGATATTTATTATGATACCGATGTGCTTATCATCGGCGGCGGCGGAGCCGGTGCTTCGGCGGCCATAGAGGCCGACAACAAGGGCGCCAAGGTGACCATAGTTACCAAGCTGCGCATGGGCGACGCCAACACGATGATGGCTGAGTGCGGCATACAGGCGGCCGACAAGCCCAACGATTCTCCCGCAATACACTATCTGGACGCTCTGGGCGGCGGTCACTTTACCAATAAGCCTGAGCTGCTCAAAAAGCTGGTAACCGAGGCTCCGGACTGCATACAGTGGCTCAATGAGCTGGGCGTTATGTTTGACAAGGAAGCCGACGGTACCATGGTAACCACTCACGGCGGCGGAACAAGCCGCAAGAGAATGCACGCCTGCGCCGACTATTCCGGTGCCGAGATCATGAGGGTGCTGCGTGACGAGGTTATTAACCGCGGCATTCAGATTGTGGATTTCACCTCGGCTATCGAGCTTATACTGGACGACAAGGGCCGTGCCGCCGGTGCCGTTCTGATGAACATGGAAACCGGAGAGATCCGCATTGCTCGCGCAAAGACGGTAATAATCGCTACGGGCGGTGCCGGAAGACTGCATTATCAGGGCTTCCCCACCAGCAACCATTACGGAGCCACCGCAGACGGACTTATACTGGGTTACCGTGCAGGAGCAAATCTGCTCTATGCCGACGCCATTCAGTATCATCCCACCGGGGTGGCGTATCCGGCGCAGATGTTCGGCGCGCTGGTTACCGAGAAGGTTCGCTCGCTGGGCGCACAGCTGATCAATGTGGACGGCGAAGCCTTTATGAACCCGCTTGAGACCCGCGATGTTACCGCGGCTTCCATAATAAGAGAATGCGTGGCAAACGGCAAGGGAGTGCCTACGCCGCTGGGCAAGGCTATATGGCTGGATACGCCTATGATCGAGATAATCAACGGCGCCGGCACCATTGAGAAGAAGCTGCCCGGAATGCTGCGCATGTACGCCAAGTTCGGCATTGATATGAGAACTACTCCTATACTTATTTATCCTACGCTGCATTATCAGAACGGCGGACTGGAGATAAGCGCAAACGGCATGACCAAGGTGGAAAACCTCTTTGTAGCCGGAGAGGCCGTAGGCGGAGTACACGGACGCAACAGACTGATGGGCAACTCTCTGCTTGACATAATAGTGTTTGGCCGTAACGCAGGCCGCAACGCCGGTGAAAAGTGCCGTGAAGTCACCGTGGGCAAGCTTACGCTGGAGCATGTAACCAGATATGCCGAAGCACTGAAGGCCGCAGGCGCCGGAAACGATATGGAGTCTCCCATGCTGTTGCCTACATACACGCACGGCAGCGAGATAAATAAGTTTAAGTAAGATAGTTAGAGGTACGGTAATGAGTATTTTCGGAGGAGTAATATCTGTAACCGGCATAGCGTTCTTTGTTATGGTGGTTATGCTCATAGCCGCCGTGGGTTACGCCCTTGGAAGAATTTCCATCAAGGGCGTATCTCTCGGTACGGCGGGTGTATTTATAATCGCACTGCTTTTCGGTGCACTGTTCTATTCGTCGCTTTCCGACGCGCTTGTAATCAAGACCGGGGAGGAGAGCGTAAGCTATGCTTCCCAAGGCTTAAAGCTGGTGGAAAACCTGGGCCTTGTGATGTTTGTTACCTCGGTAGGTTTTATAGCGGGCCCCAACTTCTTCAAAAACCTGAAGAAAAACTTTAAGTCATATATAGTGTTAGGGCTGCTTATTATACTTGCCGGAGGACTGGCGTGCGTTGCTTGCTATTTTATAGGCAAAGGCTCCGAGAGCGATCCCAAAGAGTTTGTAGCCATGCTGGTAGGCCTGCTGTCCGGCTCGCTTACAAGCACGCCGGCATTTTCTGCGGCCAAGGACACCGTTGCGGCGCAGTATGTTGACGCTGTAACCGTGGGACACGGCATCGCTTACCTGTTCGGTGTTATCGGCGTTGTGCTGTTTGTTCAGCTTATTCCCAAAATCACAAAGGCGGACATGAATGCCGAGCGCAGCAAGCTGGCCGCGGTTGATGTAGGTGCCAGGAAGGAATACAAGGGCAAGCTCGTAAGTTTGGATCCGTTCGGTATAGGCGTTTTTGCCCTGGCGGCAATAATCGGCATTTTCATCGGAAACATCAAGATTCCGCTTACGGCGCAGGGACTGAGCGGAACGACATTTTCCCTTACCGCAACCGGAGGCACGCTGCTGGCATCTCTTATAATAGCTCATTTCGGACGCATCGGAAGGTTTAACCTTACTCCGGATAAAAAAACCCTTGAGGTGTTCCGCGAGCTGGGGCTTATGCTGTTCCTTATCGGTGCGGGCGTAGCGGGCGGCGCCAGCTTCATCAAGTACTTTAAGGCCATATACTTTGTTTACGGTATCATTATGACCATTGTACCCATGATAGTGGGCTTCCTGTTTGCAAAATATGTGCTCAAGCTCAGTCTGCTTAACAATCTGGGCTCCATTACCGGAGGCATGACCAGCACACCGGCTCTGGGAACCCTTATCAACGTGGCAGGCACAGATGATGTTGCCTCTGCCTATGCCGCGACATATCCCATTGCGCTGATAGCGGTTGTGTTGGTGTCACAGGGACTTATACTGCTGCTGTAGGCTATATTCTTATTTCAAAGGGGAATTAAAAATGCGCGAGATAAATGTTGGAACCGTTACTGATACCGTCCGCGAAATGTGCATTTCGGTAAATCACGAGCTTTCGCAGGACATGAAGGATCTGCTCTGCAAGGCTGCCGAGTCGGAGGAGTCGCCCCTGGGCAGACAGATACTGGGGCAGCTCAAGGACAATATGGATATTGCCAGAGAGGATATGATTCCGATATGCCAGGACACCGGCATGGCGGTCATATTCATTGAAATCGGGCAGGAAGTGCATTTTGTCGGCGGAGAGCTGGAGGATGCAATCAACGAAGGCGTGCGCCGCGGCTATACCGACGGATACCTTCGCAAATCCGTGGTGGGCGATCCGCTCATCAGGGAGAACACCAAGGATAACACTCCGGCTATTATTCACTATTCCATAGTACCCGGCGATTCGGTAAAGATCACTCTTTCTCCCAAAGGCTTCGGCAGCGAGAATATGAGCCGTGTGTTTATGCTCAAGCCTGCCGAGGGGATAGAGGGCGTAAAGAATGCCGTGCTGACCGCTGTCAGAGATGCCGGCCCTAATGCCTGCCCGCCCATGGTAGTGGGCGTAGGTATCGGCGGAGACTTTGAAAAGTGCGCCATTCTTGCAAAAAAAGCCCTTACGCGTTCGGTGGCGGAGAGGTCGGATATTCCGTATGTCAGAGATCTGGAGGCCGAGCTGCTTGAGAGCATCAATAACCTGGGAATCGGGCCTGCGGGTCTGGGCGGCAGAATGACGGCTCTTGCGGTCAATATCGAAACCTATGCCACTCATATAGCGGGCTTGCCGGTAGGCATAAATATATGCTGCCATGTAAACCGTCATATTGTCAGAACAATATAACCGCAGTATCAAAACGCATCAAAGCATAAAGGATTGGTGAAAGCAATGGATAAGCATCTGAATGTACCGTTTACACCGTCGGAGGCGGCGGCGCTGCGTGCAGGGGACTATGTTTACCTTACCGGCGTGGTGTATACTGCGCGTGACGCGGCGCATAAGCGCATGAGCGAGGCTCTTGCAAAGGGAGAACCGCTTCCCATCGATGTGGAGAATAATGTTATTTATTATCTTGGCCCCACTCCAGCGCGGGAGGGCAGGGTAATAGGCTCCGCAGGACCCACAACAGCCAGCAGAATGGATAAGTACGCTCCGGCATTGCTGGATCTGGGGCTTAAAGGCATGATCGGTAAGGGAAAACGCACCCAGGAAGTCATTGATGCCGTTGTCCGCAACGGCGCGGTATATTTTGCCGCAGTGGGTGGCGCGGGAGCGTTACTGTCAAAATGCATTAAAAAGGCCGAGGTGGTGGCGTACGATGACCTTGGCACCGAGGCCATACGTCGTCTGGAGGTGGAGAACCTGCCCGTTATCGTCGTTATAGACAGTACAGGCGACAATCTCTATCTTACCGCTCCGGAAAAATACAGGAGATAAGCATTTTTACATACTTAAGGAACAATCGGTTTGGGATAAAATTCACATACAAGGCGGCAGGAAACAGTTTCCTGCCGCCTTGTTTGCAGATAAGTCGGTACTTTGAGCATTCCGCAATGCGGCTTGCTCAAAGAGCTATTATTTCTCCGGCATTTCGGGAATGCCGGCATGGAAAACTAAATAAGAGGACTGTATATAATTGCTTTGCTTTCAGGCTTGGAGAGCAACTGTCCGGTCCGCAAGTGCAAGCTGTGGCTTAATAATGAATAAAGCCGATGGAACCGTTTGCCACATCGCAGATTACGATAAATATCAGTACTGCAACCAATATGCAGCAGACAATGGATAAAAAATTAATATATTTGTTTTTTGATGTAAGGACTTTTTCATAAAGCTCAATCAGCGGAGGAGAATCGGCCGGGGTGCTGTCGTCAGGCTGATGTATTCCGGAAAGCGCATCGAGAGAGCCGCCCATGGCCTTGACAATGGCACATACGGTATCGAATGTGGGATTATCGGTCTGTCCGGAAAGAATCCTGCTGATGGTACTCTCGGGTACTCCGCTCAAATCCGAAATCTGTTTTGTGGTAAGGTTGCAGCTATCCTTTAATTTTCTTAAATCTTCCGTTTTCATATTCGTGTCCTATTAATATGTTTTTTTGTTTATGCCCGTTTCCGGGCCTTTTCCAAAGGCATCTTGCATAATTGCGGCAGCAAATTGCATATATTCAAGGAAAAAGCTCATATATGCAACGGTATTCCATACTTGCGTATTTACATAATATGAAAAAGCCGTTATCATATTACACAAACAGCAGGAATATTATACAATATAATATGAAATATTTCAATAATTTTAGAAAAATATCGAATAAATTTTTAGTGTTAAAATGAGTAGGCATATATATAAAAACGGAGGATGGGAAAATGGTAAAAACAGAGAAATGTGAGTTTGTAAAAAGGTACTCTGAAATCGACGGTTTGCAGGATGGCAGGACCGTCACTTATACGGCCAGGGCGATACCTGAGGGCATATATATGTCTGTAAAGCAGGAGAACGGCCGGTCCGTAAATACAGAGGAGTGTGTTTGTCAGGCCGTCTGCTTTGAACAGGCTGTTTCATTTTTGAAATACATATACGAAAACAGCATAGATCTTGGCGGCTGGTATGAAGTCCTGCTGGATATGGACGTACAGTTTACTGCAGCTTAAGCCCGCACAAAGGACGGCTGCTGAACATTTTATAAAGCATGCCGTGCGCGGAGCTCGTAGACCCAAAAATGCCGGAGGCAAAGACAGCGTCTGCGCGCGGCGATACATGGGCCGGATCGGCAATACGCGTACTCATTTTAATTAACATTGCACAGATAACAGAAAGTCTGCGTATCTGAGACCGTAACAGGGGAACCCCGGTTACGGCTTTTTGCGTTTATATGCGTGCGCAGCGGAAGCGTGAACAAGCTGCTTTTCGGGACGGATTATGCCGTGCGGGAACTGCGCGCAGAACAGTTCCTCGGTCCGGCGCTGTGCGCATTTCAGCAATTCCGCCGCGGCCAGGTTTTTTTCTCGCTCTCCGGGCCGTTCGAATTGCTCGATTGCGGCGGTGACTGCGTTGAACAGGCAGTAATACATATACTCATAGTCCATAGGGACAGTCCTTTCTTGCTGTTGTACCATTATATAAAGTATGCCGCATTGCAGGGTTTTGTAACCGCGCGGGAACAGGCTGGAACGCCGTACTTATAAATAAACGGTTTTTATATGTCCGGGACTTTTATCCTGCTATGCGGAGTTATAATGCATGCACAAAAGCAAAGGAGAAAAAAGCATGAATGTTGTTCGTTCGCTGCAGGAATTGCAAATGCTGCAGAACAAGCCCGGGGTACGGCTCATAAGACTGCAAGGAGAGTTTATACTCAATGAAGTCTGCGGAATGAGCGCGCTGGAACTGACTGCTCCCGGTATTACGCTGGACGGTACGGATGCCGTTATCCGTGTGACGGCCCATTGTGTTCCGCGCGGTTTTTGCGTTATAAAAATACCGCGGGAGGCGCACGGCGTTACCCTCAGGGGAATGGATATACGGCTTGAATACGGCGGCGCCGAGGCGGCAGAGGATGTGTCGGTAATAGAGGTTTGCGGCAAAGATGCCCGCATAGAGGATTGCCGGGTCACGGCACAAGGCGTGTTTAAGAGCATATCGGGCATAGCTGTGCGCGGAGGAATCAATACAACCATGGAAACTCCGGCGGATAATTGCGTAATATCGGGAAACAGCGTTTGTGTCCGTAATCATAGCAGGAACGCTGCAATGACCTTCGGGATAATGGACTCTCTGGCAAATTCGGTATCACTGCACGGAAACGATGTGATTGTCAGCAGCACGGCCGATGAGGGCAATACTGCCGCGCTGTTTAACAGCGGAAGGTTTTTGCAGGTGTACAGAAACGGGTTCCGTGCCGAATCCGGAGCCCGGGCTGCCTGCACCGGCGTTTATAATAACGGAATGTACATGCTGTTTGCCCATAATGTGCTGCGCGTCAGAGGAGAAGGCTCAAGCTTCGGTTATATATGCCGGGAGGGGAGCTATACCAGAATAGCGCATAACGATATTGATGTATGCGGAGCCGACGGCACAGGCATAGCGGCTCCGGCTGTAAAGTGTATGGTGACAGAAAACAGGATAACTGCCCAAACCGCGTTATACCATGTGTCATACGGGACAATGCTGCGCGATAATATAAGCAGCTCGCCGCGGTGAGCAGCTTCGAGGCTGCGTGCGCATCGGCGGCAGTATTGTATTAAGTGTATGGGAGTAATGAGAAGATAATGAAGATTATAACCGTATACGGCGATAAGTCGGATTTTGTAAGCTTAAAGCACATATTTGATGCGTTGGAGGCCGGAGATACGGTCAGGCTGGAGGGACGGTTTGACCTGGAGCCGGGGGCCGGTGAGAGCCTCGCTGTTTCGGCAAGCGGTGTAACGGTGGATGCTTCGGACGCGTTTATAAATATCAGACAGAAGCTGGCCGGAGAGGAACAGAGCTTTATAGCGGTGGAGCCGGGAGTCAGCGGAGTAAACATAAACGGACTGCATATCGATTATTCATATACCGGGCCGATACATTCCGGTACGGCAGCCGTCCTGCTTAACCGCGGCAATCATGTCAGGGTAAAAGGGGCAGACATATCCATGCGCTCCGGTATACAGATAAATATGACCGGAATATGCAACGATGCGCAGGGCATTCCGGAGCACCGGGGCAGATGCTTTTCCGCTGAGGACTGCCGGGTGAGGATATTTCAGAATCCGGATATATTCAGTCAGCCAAGCTGCAGCTGCGGCATTGCCAACAGGGGCGGCGATAATTTCTATTGCAGCGGATGTTATGTATTTGCGCAGAATAACGGCGACGGAAAGCGTCAGACGGCGATAGGAGTGTATAACAGCGGTTTTGCGGCGCTGATTGACAACAACAACATAAAAGGCAACGGCAGCCATAATGCCGGCACCGATGTCCGCCGCTGCTATGCTTACGGAGGAGTGGATGAATCGGTAAGCTCGGTCTGGAGCAATAATAACCTGGTAGGGGAATGGGGCGGAAGCTGCTGTGCCATACTGTGCAAGGGCAGAGATACCAGGGTTTGCCACAGTAAGCTGCTGGGGACGCATACAATAAAGGGACGTACGGTAAAGCTCTACGGCCGGGGATGTATAGTGGACAACAATATAATTACCACCACCAGCCGTAATCCGCGGCTGATACAGGTCAGAGGAGAAAACTGCCGTATTACAGGCAATATGCTGGATGCTGTGCTGGGGCGGTGGGATGTGTATAATACGGCCTGCGGAATATATTTTGACGGAGTTAAAAGCGGATATGCGGCGGATAATGCTATAATGATACTTAAGGATTGCGGCATATTTCTGGACCGCAGCAGCGTTATACTTAGGAATAATACGATATACGATAATATATACAACCCCATGTACCTCGGGACTGCAAGCAGCGACAATGCCGAAATGCTAAGCAGGCTGGCATGGGATAACACGGCAGAATAAGATATAAGAAAAAGTAATGCTGCGGCAATCAAATGTCGCAGCAAAAGTTCCGGGCAATTTGGCGGCAAATCCACCACATTATTTAACATTTACGCCGCAAGGATACTGCCGGGCGCTTTTGCGCGGCCGGCGGCTCCGTATTGCGTTATCCCTTCAGCGACATGCCTAAGCGTATCAGGCGCAGTGCGTCCTGAGTGCTTTGACGCAGGTATTCCTCCGCGTGGGGCGCGAGCTCAGCAAAAGTCATCGGGCGGCGCGTAGCCGATACAAGCGCGGTGATGCCGGAGGCGTAAAACGGAGCCGGATCGCCCTTGATTCCGCCTGCGATAACTATCAGGGGGACGGAATGCTTTGACGTAAGGCGTGCGATGCCGCTGATGGCCTTGCCCATCAGCGATTGCGAGTCGCAGCTGCCCTCGCCGGTCAGGACACAGTCCGTATCGCATAAAAGGGAATCAAAGCCGGTATAGTCCAGCATTACATCAATACCGGAGCAAAGCCTGCCGCCAAGGAATGCGGCTGCGCCGGCACCCATGCCGCCCGCAGCACCTCCGCCGGGCAGCGCCGAAATGTCCGTACCCATGCAGGCGGATATGCATTGCGCAAGATGTTTAAGACCGTCATCGAGGAGCCGTACCTCGGCATCGGAGGCGCCTTTCTGCGGAGCAAATACAAATGCGGCTCCGTTTGGCCCGTACAGCGGGTTTTGTATGTCGCACATTACGGTAAGACGGCCGTATATGCGCTTGTCCATGTGCGAAAGGTCAATACCGGCAATATCCTTCAGAGTACCGCCCACCGGAATAAAGGCGTTGCCGCTGCCGTCCAGGAACCGTACCCCCAGAGCGGCCGCCATACCGCAGCCGCCGTCATTTGTGCAGGAGCCGCCAAGGCCCAGAATTATGTTGGAGGCGCCCTCGTCAAGCGCCGCTTTTATCAGCTCGCCCACTCCGTAGGTTGTGGTAAGCATGGGGTTTTTGTTTTCGCCGGCAAGCGGCAGGGATGCGCAGGCCGCCATTTCAATAACGGCGGTGTCTCCGTTTTTGCCGTAAAAGCTGTCAACCGGAGTAAAAAACGGCCCGGCTGCGCGCAAATACCGTTTTTGTCCGCCGCTTTGCATAAAGGCGTCCACCGTGCCCTCTCCTCCGTCGGCAATGGGCAGGCACAACACCTCGGAGCCGGGAAAAACAAGGTTAATTTCGCCCTTGATTATTTCGCTTATGCGTGTTGCGCTTACCGTGCCCTTAAAGGAATCGGGCATAACAATAAATTTCATAGCTTCCCCTGTTTATTAAGTCAGTTCTCTGTAGACATCGGCAAACATATGCACATCCTCCAACAGATAGGAGATGCTCATGCGTTCGTCGGTGTTATGGGCAAGCTCCGGTTCTCCCGGACGGGTAACGCCGAAGGCCACGCCGGTTTTAAGTGCCCTGGCGTAGGTGCCTCCGCCGATTGCGATGCAGTATGCCGGCTTGCCGGTACGCCGCTCATATACGGTTTTGAGCGCCTGCACCAGATAGTGCTGCTCCGGCGTGTGGTGCGGCTCCTGTATGTGGCCGTCGGTAAGGCTGCAGTCCGGAAATGCGCGGCGCAGAAGTTTGCGCACGGCATCGGAGGAGGAGGTAACGGGATAGCGTATGTCCAGCGTGACATTAAGAGTACCTTCCTCCAGTGACATAACGCCCATGTTGACCGTAAGCGCACCGGAGATATCGTCCTTCATGGCAAGCCCCGCGGCGCTTCCGTCGTTATCCCTGCAGAGTTTATCATGCAGGTCGGCAAATAACTCCTGCATCTCCCCGCCCAACGGCAGTGTTTTTAATAGCCCAAGCAGCGCCCACAGCGCGTTTTTCCCTTTTTCCGGGGTGGAGGCATGAGCGGGCACCCCGTGAGCGGTAACGGTAAGGGTGTCTCCTTCGGCGGTAAAGGCTATGCCGCTATTGCGGCAGTCATATTCAAGAAGGATTGCGGCCAGCCGGTCGATATTGCCCTTTATTACGGCGGAGGCTTCCGGAACCACTACATTAGGACGGTCTCCCCCCTTAACCGTGACGGCATAATCGCCCTGTCTGACGCTGCGGGAGAGCACGCCCTGATAAATGCCTTTTTCCGTGTTTATTATGGGATAGTCGGCATCCGGAGAAAAGCCCACCTCGGGCAGACCTATATGTGCTGAATAGTAATCGATACAGCCCCAGCCGCTCTCCTCGTTGCAGCCGAAAATAAGACGGATGTTACGTTTGGGGGTTATGCCGGATTGCCGGAGCGCGGCAAGAGCGTATATCGAGGCTACAAGAGGCCCTTTGTCGTCACATATGCCACGCGCCCATATAACTCCGTCCTTTTCCTCCGCATCAAAGGGGGGATATGTCCAGCCGGGGCCGCACGGGACTACGTCCAGATGTGTAAGCACGCCTATCTGTTCCCCCTCGCAGCCCTCTATTTCGGCATAGCCGGCGTAACCGTCCACATTTACGGCTTTAAGCCCCAGCCTGCGGCATAACTCAAGGGTGTAATCCAGTGCCCTGCGAACATCGCTGCCGAAGGGAGCGCCCGGCGCGGGATTGCCCTCAATGGATGGGATGCGAAGCAACCCCTTGAGTGAGGAGACCAGCTCGTCACGATTTGCGTCAATATATTTGTGCATTTCCAAAACTATCACTGTCCTTTGTCTGGTTATTTTTTTTCCGCGGCTTGCGGAGTTATGCCGGAAGCCTCGGTTATAAGCTTGAGCAGTGTTTCGTCGGGGTCAAGCAGGATACGCTTCCCTGCGCAAACAGTAATACCGCCGCGTCCGTAACGCTCGGCAAAGCCCCGGCGTCCTAAGGTTATACCGGTGATATCCTTAAGTTTAATTGTAAGTTCGCGCAGTATTCTGCGCCCCAGTATTGCCTGCAGGGTAAGGCTTTCTCCGTTTAATTCGTATACATACGACACACATCGGGCGTTTACCAGCCGGCATATTATTAAAGCCGCTGCCGCAAGTGATGCAAGGTCGATTAGCAGGAGGAGCGGATTCTGCGCCGTTAGCCCGTAGAGCAGCGACCTGATGAACAGTATTATAAACAGCACCGCCATTACGCCAAGCAGGGACAGCACGGTTATATACCACGGCCTTTTTACCGGCTCGGATGTTTGTTTATACATAAAACCACAATCAGCGCGGCGCGCTGCCTCCCTTCGGAGAGTAATATCATGCCGTTTCCTCCGCGCGCAGCTGTGCAATATGGTTGCCCAAAGCGGTTACCGCGTCAAGAGCGGCATCTTTATTATTGCAGCGCGCCAGCACGGCGGCGCAGAAATACTGGCATTGCGAAGGCTCGTCTGTTTTATAGCCGTAAAACGCATCGCCCTTGCCGGTAAGGTCCACTCCGTCCAGCACGATTCCGTAGCATACGCCGTCATAGGTAACAAGCTCCGCTTCCTGCGCAGAGACAACCGCGCTTAAACTTACGGGCTCCAGTTTTCCGGCGGCGGCAAGCAGTTTAAGGTTGAACTGATCCAGCAAAAGTATGTCGGCGCTTTCTTTAAGCAGGGCGTCTTCCATGGAGTCGGCCGGGGTGTAGCTTTCGGTTACATATACGTCGGTTACGGCGCGGGTTATATGAATATTGCGGGCTTCCGGGGCAAAGGCCTGGCTTATAAGGTCATAGGAGCCAATAGTGGCGGCCGAAGCGTCCACAAAGCCTACCGTCACGGTATCGTCCCGTACCTGCGAATCAATATAAAAATATATAGAGGCGGTAATAAAAACCGCAACAGTCAGCGTAACAATATATAATAATTTGTGTTTTAACAGCAACCTTAACATTTATTAACACACTACCTTTTTGACAAATGGAAACGGAGCCGGTGCATAGGCGCAGGCTCGCGCATAAAGGCCGTAAAGAAACGCCCGATGCGCAAAGAGCCGGTGGTTATTGCCGCTCGTCCTGCGGCTCGGGCAGCGGTACGGCGCCCTGCAGCAGCTCCTGTGCAAGGGCTATGCCCTGAGGCGAAGCCTCCCTGAGCAGGCACAGTATAACCTGCTTTGAGGCGGTATCCGTGCTTTCTATACGGTTGTGGGGCTCCAGCAGACATGGGAATTCCAGCTGGGCAAGCTGCATGCCGTGTATGTCGTAGCCGTAGACATCGTCTCCGGAATATAACGCCCTCTCCGGAATGGCGGAGGATTGTATCGGGGCAAGATAACCCTTGGTCAGCATGAATTCGTACCTTTCACGGTTCACTATCAGTATATCGCATTCTCCGGCACCCATGCGGGTGGAGATTATCTGCCAACCCGACTGTGACGAGGGCAAGCCTACCGCGGAGCTGCCTGCCTGCTCTATAGCATCGAAGCACTGCACCTCTACATGATCTATTTCCGGATGCTTCTGCGCAAGCTTCTGCTGCCAGGCAGAGGCCTGCCCGCCCGGAACATTTGTCATGTAAAAGAATATAATGGCGTGATTATCGCCTATATAGGTATCAATGCGGTTGTATATCATTTCTGCCGCTACAAGCAGGCAACAAACCGAAACCAGAAAAACAATTGCCGCTTTTTTTATCTGCGGGATGTATCGCTTCATGGTTAGCCCCCTTTACGGATGTTAGGTCTCCGGCATAGCCGTCACGGAATATCCCGCCCGTTATCGGGATTTGCATATAAGACCTGCGTTTCCGCCGGTTTTTTATCTCTGATAATCTGCCTTGTCAAACAGTCCTAACGGACGGGCGCTTACGGTGATCATGTGATCGTAGATCTGAGCGCTGATGCTGTTCTGACCGGTGCCTTCGCCGTCTATACGGATTGTGTTGCCGCTCCAGGTCAGGTGCAGGTTCTGGGCGGCGTCCACGCGTATGGACAGTTCGGACAGCTCGTCAATCGCGATGGGGCTGTCGGCTCCGGGCAGCAGGAAGGATTTAAGCCTAATTGTAATATCGGTGGTGTCAAAGCGGTAAACCTTGCTGTTGCCGTTATAATCGGTAAGAAAGACCAACAGCCGTACATCGGTATAATCGGTTTCGTCATCGGTCAGGATCATATAGCTTTCGTCAAATACGGGCTCGCTCTCCAGCAGCTCCCCGCTGTCCACCGTAAGGTGTATACAAAACAGCTTGTCCTGGGGAACACTCAGGTTTTGCTGCTGCAGCGCAGAGGAAGTGGGCTCCTGGGTAATATCCGCAGAGGAAGTATCCGCAGGTGGAGCAGTATATATTATGTCCGCCGAATAAGTGGGCATGGGAGTTGTGCCTGCTGTCGGGGAAGCTGTGGCTTGCTGCGATGGCTTGCCTCCCAGGTTGGCGGCAATGATTGCAATAAGCACTATAAGCAGCACCAGACCGGCGGCGATGGCTAAATATGCCGCGGCATTTGTCTGTGATTTCTTTTTACTGCGTTTGTATGCCATAGTCAGGACTCTCCTTTACTGCCGTATTGCTCCAGATACTGCTCCATAGCGCTGCGTATATCGTCGGTAATATATATACGGCCGTCTATGGGCTTGTTATGCAGGGCGGATATTATGTCGCGCACATTTACAATAGAGTAAGTTTTAATGCCGTAGTCGCGGCGAACCTCCTCCAGTGCCGAAAGTTCGCCGCTCCCGCGCTCCATGCGGTCCACGGATACTACCAGTCCTTCCAGGGCTACATCGGCGCAGGCCTTAAGCAGCGGAACGCTTTCCCGCACCGAGGTACCGGCGGTGATAACATCCTCCACAATCATTACCCGCTGTCCGTCGGAGGGCTTGCCGCCCACCAGCAGACCGCCTTCGCCGTGATCCTTGGCTTCTTTGCGGTTAAAGCAGTACTGCACATCTTTTCCGTACAGCGTATAAAGCGAGGAAGCACAGGCCACTGCCAGCGGAATGCCTTTATAGGCAGGGCCGTACAGCAGGTCGGGCTCCGCGCCGCTTTCGTGTATGCAGCGGGCATAGAACTCACCCAGCTTTGCTGCCTGATAACCTGTCCTGTAATTGCCCGTATTGATAAAGTACGGAGTGCGGCGGCCGCTCTTGGTTATAAAATCTCCGAAGGTAAGGACGCCGCTGCGCACCATAAATTCGATAAACTCCTGCTTATAGCTCATAGGAATATATAGCTTCCTTTCATCTGATTATACCGTGCAGGATATTCTGCAACCGTATCTATTATACAGTATTTTTGCCCCGTTGCAAAGTACTAATATCTCAACTTTTTGTGAACTTGCATGCAGATGTTGTTTTCCGAAGGATTTTATTGTATAATATGCTTGAATAAATATGGTGTTTAAGCAGGAGATAAAATGAAAAAAACGGTTGTTTGGGCGATTTGCGCGCTGGTTCTGATGCTGATTTCGACGGGCTGTCAGCCTGCTCCGCAGCAGTTTACCTCTTATCCGGTACAGGGGACGCTGAATCCGGACAGCGGTATCAGGCAATGGAGTACGACGGATTATTCCATAGTGCTTACATATCCGCACACATGGTTTGCAAGTACGGATATTGCCGCAGTCGTTCAGCTGCTGTCTCCCCTTGCGGATAAGACCCCGGACTACAGGGAGTATATCATTGTGGGAGTTATGCAGCCTGAGGAGGGCGATACCGATATCGGCATAGCCGACAGATCCTGGCAGGATATGAAGGAGATGTTCCCGTCGATAGAGCTTACCCAAAGTCAGAGCCAAACGGTGGCGGGTTACAATATGCAGCTCAGGGTGTTCGGAGGGCATATAGACAACAGTGCCATCGGACCGGAGGGGGATTATATCTGGTATCAGTATTCTTTTATTGCAGGCGGACTGTCATACAGTATAACATTTGCCGGCACTCAGGATATGCTGGAGGACTATCTGCC
>JAQXIQ010000149.1 GCA_029007865.1 Bacillota bacterium | reverse complement strand
TGTTTTTCTGATTAACATCTGTTACTATAACCATGGCGATTGAGTTCCTTTCGTTAGACTTGGGTTGTGGTGACTTTATTCTAACAAACTCAATCGCTTTTTTCCATACCTTTGGTCTCACATCAATTGTAACACTACAGGCTGTGCGGATTTTCGGTAAATGCCGCATTGCTTTTTGATATTGTATATGTTATAATATCATTTACGGTTTTTGGTGGCCTGAAGGCACGGATCGCGGCGTTTTGCCGGAATTTCCGGAAAAAGACGGGCGTTTGCGTGGTGGCATATTATCTTTTGCTGCGGGGGAAAGCTGTTGAGCGATAACGGTAAAATAGGGCTTATATCTGACGGAGAGACTCCGATATCGTCGGAGACGGTGGCTGGCAAGGTGTACCGCGACGAACTCATAGTCCGAAGCGGTGAAAGGCCGTCGTTTTTTACTCCGCTGCGCTATCGGCAGATGCGCTCCATAGCTTCGTCGGCATGGGCGGCGGAAAGTTACAGCAGTGCAAGGCTGTTTTATGCGCAGGGCAAGTTTATGGAGGATTTTACCGACGATTTTGAGTATAACGGGGAATTTGTCAGGTATTATCCCACCTATGAGGATATGACGGTTCAGCAGCTGCGAGGGTATTTTACATGGAGAACACGCCTGCGCAGCGGCGATATAAGGCCGACGAGTCTCTCGTTTGCATTTGTGTATATTTATGAACTGCTCAACCAGATAGGTGTGCAGTCGGCGGAGGACGGATATAAAAAGCTGCAGGATTTCTGCCGGCGATACGGGGAACTGGACTCCGGAATAAAGCGCTATCTGAGGATATGGATGTCGGATTACGCGGTTTATTACGGTCTGGACCGGTCGCTGTTTGACAATACGCCGGAAAGCGAGTTTGAGCAGAGGGTTTTAACACTGCTGGATTATAAAAGCCGTACCCGGGATGAAATATTTGAGGCGGTCAACGGACTGTCCTCGTATAACATTACCAATTCCAAGCTGTACAAGGCATATCCGGAGGAGACAAGGCTTGCGGCGGCGGCAGCTTTTGCGGCGCTTGCGGGGTATTACGAGAAAAACCGCAAGCATGATATATGCGAGCGCTTTTTCGGCAAGGTGTATTCCTGCCCTTACAATATGTTCCGTTCCGCTGTATTTTTCAGGCGGGAAAAGCATCCCGACACGGTATACGAGGTAAACGGGATAAACCGTTATATATGCACGGACGGCAAGTGGACCAGCGAGCGCCTGTATGCCTCCAAGGGGCGCAACGGCATGGTGGGGGATTTTTTGCGAAGCGTGGACTGCATAATGCGCAAAAGACGGGGGCTTAAGCCGGAGCTCAAGGCGGACAATATGACCAAGCTTTACCGCGAGATAATCAACGGTGCCTTGGATGAGCTGGAAAGACAAAAAAGAGCCGCCGCAAGAAAGAATATCAGCATTGATATTTCGGCGTTAGCGGGAATACGGGCATCGGCGGAACAGACAATGGAGCGTCTGCTGGAGGGTACGGAGGAGCGGCAGTATGACGGCGCTGAGGCGGAAGCTGCGGAAAAGCAGCGGTGTAACGGCGCTGAGACGGAAACTGCGGAAAAGCAGCGGTGTAACGGCGCTGAGACGGAGAGAACCTATGGCTTTCCGGATGCAGAGCCCGCAGAAGCACTAAACCGGGAAAGCGGCAAAGAAAAGCAAACGGCCTGTTCTGCGGCTGCGCCAGGAGATGCGGCAGAATGCACGCGGCAGGTACAAAGCGCGCTCAGCGCCGAGGAAAGGGAGTTCCTTATCTGCCTGCTTCAGGGCAGAAGCTATTGCCCGGGCGCCCCCGGCGGCACCATGATATCGGTGCTTATGGATTCGGTAAACGAAAAGCTCTATGATGTGTTTTCCGATACGGTGCTGGCGGGCGACGAGAACAGCCCGGAGATAATCCGGGATTACAGGTCAGGGCTTACGGAGATTTTGGAAATATAAATACGGTTTGGCGTTTTAACGGCCGGAGGAAGGATTATTATGGTACCCAAGAGAATAGCCAGCGTTATTATAAACTCGCTCAAGGGCGGCGTTGTGCCCAGAGTAGGGCTGCCTTATATAACCGTGGGCAGACAGTCGGAAATAAACGCGCTGCTGCATGACGTCGAGATAATACAGCAGGGAGGCGCGACCTTTCGCTTTATATCGGGTCGCTACGGGAGCGGAAAGAGTTTTTTGCTTCAGACCATACGCAGCTATGTTATGGACCGCAATTTTGTGGTGGTGGACTGCGACCTTTCGCCGGAGCGCAGGCTGCAGGGCACAAAGGGTCAGGGACTGGCAACATATAAGGAACTGGTGCGCAATATGTCCACCAAGACAAGACCGGAGGGCGGCGCGTTAACTCTGATACTGGACAGGTGGATAAGCTCGGTGCAGAGCCAGACTGCGGCGGAGAGCGGGCTGCTGCCGTCCCAGGAGGGCTTTGCTCTCCTGGTGGAGAGAAAGATATACAGTGTTATCGGCGAGCTTAACGAGATGGTACACGGGTTTGATTTTGCGCGTCTGCTGAGCATATATTATCACGCATATCTGGAGGGTGACGATCAGGCAAAGGCAAAGGTGATAAAATGGTTCAGAGGGGAATACAGCGGAAAAAGCGAGGCAAAGGCCGAGCTGGGCGTAAACATAGTTATAGGGGATGACGACTGGTACGAATATATCAAGCTGTTTGCGCTGTTTCTCAAAAGAGCGGGCTACAGCGGCTTGCTGATACTTATAGACGAGCTTGTAAATATATATAAAATACCAAACAGCATAACAAGACAGTACAACTATGAAAAAATACTGACCATGTACAATGACGCGCTGCAGGGCAGGGCAAGCTATATGGGGATAATCATGGGAGGCACTCCCCAGTGCATTGAGGACACACGGCGCGGACTTTTCAGCTATGAGGCGCTCAGGTCACGCCTGGAAGACGGACGCTTCGGGGGCGGCGAGGTCAAGGATATGCTGGCGCCGGTAATAAAGCTCTCTCCCCTTACCAATGAGGAGATGCTGGTGCTTACGGAAAAGCTGGCCGATATTCATGCGGGGCTGTTTGACTACAGCCGGATACTTACTCAGCAGGATCTTATAAGCTTTATAAAGATAGAATACGGCCGTATAGGCGCCGATAAGGCCATAACTCCGCGTGAGGTGATAAGGGATTTTATAAATCTGCTTAACATTGTGTATCAGAACCCGGGAGTAAAGGCACAGGAGCTTCTGGAGTCGGGAAGCTTCGGCTTTTCCGGGAGCATGGAGCCCGGGGAGCAGGAGCCGCAGGATGAATTCAGCGAGTTTGAAATATAGCTTTGTCGGAGGCCGGGCCTGCACCGGTAAAGCATACCGCTTTGGCAGGCGTTAAAGGACGGAAGTAAAAATGAACGTTTTTGAGCAATATGCTCCGTTTATACAGGATTATATCTATCAGAATAACTGGGAAACACTGCGCGCAGTGCAGGTGGCGGCCGGAGAGGCGATTTTCGGCACGGACGACAATGTGCTGCTTACGGCCTCCACGGCCTCGGGCAAGACGGAGGCGGCATTTTTCCCCATACTGACGCTGCTTAGCCGCGACAATCCGGCAAGCGTTGGCGCGATATATATCGGGCCGCTCAAGGCACTTATAAACGACCAGTTTGAACGCCTGAATATGCTGTGCCGGGAGGGCGGAATGCCGGTCTGGCACTGGCACGGAGATGTCGCCCAAAGCCACAAGAACAGGCTGATAAAAAATCCGTCGGGGATATTGCAGATCACTCCGGAATCGCTGGAGGCCATGCTCATACGCAGGCATGCGGATATCCGGCGTTTATTCGGCGATCTGCGTTTTGTGGTGATCGACGAGGTGCACTCGGTCATGCGCGGCGACCGCGGCCGTCAGACCCTTTGCCTTATAGAACGCCTGTCGGCGCTTGCCGGGGTAAACCCCAGAAGGATCGGGCTCTCCGCCACGATAGGCGACCCGGAAGCGATGGGAGAGCTGCTTTCACGCGGTACCGGGCGGAAAACGGTTATACCCAAGCTGCAAAGCGGAGGGGTCAGGTGGCGCCTGTCCATGGAGCACTTTTTTATAAGCGGGCCGCAGGAGAGCGGGGACAGCACCGAAGCGGAGATGCCGCCGGTTCTTCCGGAGCCGCCGGAACATGGCCCCGTGCCCGATACGGCGCCCAAGGGCGCCGATCCGGGTATCGGCTACATCTTTGAGCATACACGGGGACGCAAATGCCTGGTGTTTGTCAATTCCAGGGAAGAGTGCGAGGCGGTTACCTCCACACTCAGGCAATACTGCGAGCTAAAGCATGAACGGGACAGGTTTCTGATACATCACGGAAATCTTTCCGCCTCTTACAGAGAGACGGCCGAGGAGCAGATGAAGGATGACACCCAGCTTATGACCACGGTCACCACCTCTACTCTGGAGCTGGGCATCGATATAGGACGGCTGGAGTGCGCCTTTCAGGTGGATGCGCCCTTTACCGTTTCGTCCTTCCTGCAGCGCATGGGGCGTACCGGCAGGCGGGGTATGCCGCCTGAGATGCGCTTTGTAATAAGAGAGGAGCAGCCCGAGCCGCGGGCAATGCTGCCTGCGGTACTGCCGTGGCAGCTGATGCAGGCAGCGGCGCTTGTGCAGCTGTACCGCGAGCAGCACTGGGTGGAGCCGCCCTCTGTCGGGAGACTTCCTTACAGCCTGCTGTATCACCAGACCATGAGCACGCTGGCCTCCTGCGGAGAGCTGAAGCCGCCGGAGCTTGCCCGCAGAGTGCTGGGACTGAGCAGCTTTGAGGGCATAAGCAAGGAGGACTATGTGCTGCTGCTGAGGCACCTGATAGCTACGGAGCAGATACAGCGTACCGACGAGGGCGGGCTGATAGTGGGGCTGGCCGGCGAAAGGCAGATAAATTCCTTCAGGTTCTATGCGGTGTTCAAGGAAAACGAGGAATATACCGTCCGTTGCGAGTCACAGGAGCTGGGTACCATCGTGCAGCCTCCGCCTCCGGGTGAGAAAATAGCCCTTGCGGGGCATGTGTGGATAGTGGAAGAGGTGGACCATAAGCGCCGCACGGTGTATTGTCAGAAGGTCAAGGGAAAGGTTCCGGCATTTTTCGGGCTCTGTCCGGGAGATATACACACAAGGGTGCTGGAACGCATGAAGCAGGTTCTGGCCGAGGACACTGTTTATCCGTATCTTATGCCCAATGCTGCGGCGCGGCTGAGCAAAGCGCGCGCCTGTGCGCGCAGCTCCGGTATGCTTTCCGAGCCGCTGATCTGCCTGGGCGGGGATATGTGGTGCCTGTTTCCGTGGCTTGGGACATACGCCTTTATGGCTTTGGAGCGCTTTATCAAGCTCAGATGCGCCGCAAAGCTGGAGCTGAAGGCGCTGGATGCGTCGCGTCCGTATTTTATGCAGTTTAAGATGAAGGCGTCGCCCGAAATGTTCTTTCAGGTTTTGACCCAAGAGGCGCAAAAGCCGCTGGACCCTATGGAGCTGCTGTATCCCGGCGAGGTGCCGGTGTTTGAAAAATACGACGAGTTTGTGCCTCCGGAGCTGGTAAGAAAGGGCTTTGCGTGCGGAGTGCTGGGTATCGACACGATGAAGCAGCGGATATACTCCTGGCGCGAATATATTGCAATTCCGGAAATTTGATATAAACTGCGGGATTACGGTTGTTTTCAGACCCTTAACGGGCGCGGCTTGCTGCCGCGTCTTTTTCTTTGCATATTAAGATGCCTGGCACCCGTGCTGACGGGATGTTTGAAGGTCAAGAGCAGAATGAGGCTTTTTCGGCACCTTTACGAGTTTATAGCAAATGCCGGCTGCTGCGGCGACTGTCAGGCACTTAACGGCAAGCATTTTTATGTTAAAGACATGATGCCGGGCGAAAACGCGGCGCCGATTCATC
>JAQXIQ010000148.1 GCA_029007865.1 Bacillota bacterium | reverse complement strand
TGTTTTTCTGATTAACATCTGTTACTATAACCATGGCGATTGAGTTCCTTTCGTTAGACTTGGGTTGTGGTGACTTTATTCTAACAAACTCAATCGCTTTTTTCCATACCTTTGGTCTCACATCAATTGTAACACTACAGGGATATTTAACGCAGGGGTAAAATGTTCGTTGACAAACCCTTATTCTTTTAGTATAATTAGTAGCGTTGAAATCAGCAGACAATGGGGATATGGCTCAGCTGGTTAGAGCGCTTCGTTCACATCGAAGAAGTCGGGGGTTCGAGTCCCTCTATCCCCACCAAATGAAAAGCGCCGCAAATGCGGCGTTTTCGCTATTTATGCCCATTTCACGCGGGTTTTGAGGCATTGTATTCTTTCCGATAATAAGCGTTATTTGCTCTCAAAAAGGCTGTTTTGCTAAAAATACAACACGAAATACAACACGAAATTCTATTGCTGATAAATATATTATTACTCAATGGTTAAGAGGAATAATTTTTGTGTCATGTTCGTATGGAAAAGCAATCATTCTTCATAAGTTATTTTTTCAAAATCCAATATGAGAAAAATAACACACACAAAAGCAACGCCTAGTCAAATTGCAAAACTAATGCCGATAATGAAAGATGTTGTAGCAAATAGTGTCGGCATCGAAAGACATCAAAACAGGTATTATTATGACACCGATACTGTTTATTTTGAAAATTTGCTTGGCGGTTTTATTGACGGCGAATATTTTACGCCGGTAAGAATAGGCTTGAAGCATTCCAAACAAGGTAGAAACACACTATATGTAATGATCGACCAAAATAAAATAAAAACCAAGCTTTTGGACAGCATTGCCTTTCATGACGAAAGACCAATACCGTCTGGCTTGGTCGAATATAGCGTATCACAAGTAATACCTTTTGTCAACAACAAAGATTTGCTTCGTTATTTGCCCGATGCAATGCTTAATGAAAGTCAAACCTATTCCGAGGTTCGCTATACCGAGGAAGACATGAAGCGGATGGAGAACATATCCGCACACCTTTCCGAAAATGCGGCCGAATATGCGGAGCAATTGCCGATCCCGCCGCATACTGACCCCGAAGGGAAAAAGCTTCTGTGTCTGAATCTCTATGCATGGTATGTCAAGGCTGACGGCAAACTGTACGGAGTTATCAAAACCGCTTGGCGCTACAGCGAGAAAGATAACTGGTACATTCAATACTATGACGATTCTTATATCTTGTATGATATGGCAGCATCCGGCGCAGCAGTTATGTCAAGGGACGATTTGGTGGAGATCGTGGGCAAGCGGAATGTATATATGGGTGATTATGGATTAAAAATTGAAATGCCTATGGTGTGATATTGACAAACCGAAAAGGCGAGCGTATTTGCGCTCGCCTTCAGAAATAAAATAGGCCTCGTTTTCAGGTACGGTGTTAATGAGCCAGACCCGGTTTGCAGAATCAATGACATCCGCATCCGCAGTCGTGCTCGTGCTCATCACCGCAGCCGCAGTCATCGTAGTCGTCTCCGCAGCCGCAGCCTCCGCAGGAGGAACAGCTTCCGCTGCAGGAGTGACGGCTTTCCAGTCGGCTGATAAGGAACGGAGTAACGGCTTCCATTTCCTCGTCGGTAGGCATTTCGAAATCGGTGATCTCGTCGTTGCTGATAATGGGCTTCATAATGTATAGGGCGGGCTCTTCGTCATCCTTGAGGTCCTCGGCGGGGGTGGCAAACAGAGCATACTGCTGTGATTCAAATTCAAAAGCGTCAATCATGGTCAGCGGGAGCTCGTTGCCGTTCTCATCCTTGAAATACATGGTTTCGTTCATAAATACAATTCCTTTCACGCATCATGAGACTGAGGCGGTTTGCTTATTGTTGTATATATTATAACCGCATTCTATCGGTTTGCGCAACTTTTATTTGTACTGCGCGCCGTTTTTAAGCCGTCCTTGGTTGTTTGCGGCTGCTTGGGCGGAGCGCTGCTGTCTGTGCGGTGATGCGGCAACGGTATATTTCCGCGCGCGGCTCTGTAGAGCAGAGTAAAACCGCGCAGGATTAGACGCCGTGCCTCGGGATCCGTCGCGCGGTAGTTTTTAATGATCAGCAATGCGTTTTTACCGGTAAAAAGCTCCGAGAGCGTGGAGGCTCCGGTCTGAGTTATTACCTCATAACAGGCGTCAAAGAACTGCCTGCGCGTATTCATATCCATGCCGGCTATCCAGTCGTTGAGAGACCTGCCCATAAAGGGGCTGTTCTGCACGGCGGCGGGTTCCATGCGACCGGGAGGAACTATTCTCCATGAATAAAGGTCGTGCTGGCGCAGGCCCTTTTCCTCTGATATTACTGCGATGAAGCGCTCGTCTGCGGTCAGTAGCCTGCCTATAATGGAGGACTGGGGCACAAATTTGTATACTTTTCCGGAAATCGCATTGTATTCCGGACTCTGGGTCACTTCTTTAATAAAGCCCGGACCGTCAAAATTGTAAACGGCATCAATGCGCTTCTGCAGGCGTTTACCGCAGAAGGCGGCGGCATACACGGCAAGATTGCCGCCCTTGGAGTGCCCGCCGCATATAATACGGCCGCCGGACGCAGCCGCTTGCTTCAGGTACCGCACCGCCTCCAGCTGCGACGGAATCAGGCTGAAGCTCATGTTGAAGTCTTCTTTCCAACCCACGAGCGTGGAATCGGTACCGCGGAAGGAAATAAAAAGGCTGTCTCCGAGTTTTACGGTTACGGCGGAAAACTGTTTTTCGGTACTAGGGTCGGTATTGTTCCGGTATCCGCACAGCTCAAGATGCTCAAAACGCGGACAGGAGGCAAGCTCCGCAAGCAGACGCTTGTCGTTCTCCATAAGGAATCTGCGCTCTTCGGCGTCTGCCAGCATAACTGCGGCGGCGTCTTTGAGAGCTATATGGTTCTGAAAGTCCTCGGGCACTGCCCCATCCATAGGGAAATAAGCGGCGCGGCAAAGAATCAGCGCGTCGGTTTCATTAAGAGGCGCGGCCTTGAGCGAAAGGTCTCCTTTCCAGGCAAGGTATGTAAATATGTCGTCCAATCAATTCACCGCTTTTAAGGTTTGGTGTTATCTGTGAAAAAATGTCCGCCGTACATCGGCTTTTGTTCAATAGCCTCTCTGACCCATCAGGGATTCGTCGTTTTCTATCCAGTCCGAAACGTTGATAATGCGGTAATCGGTTTCGTCATCCCGTATTATCACCCGTGCTATGCCGGCATTTATCACCATTCTTTTGCACATGGAGCAGCAGCAGGCGTTTTTTACATAGCTGCCGTCGTTCTCAAGGCCCGTAAGATAGAGATCCGCCCCCAGCATCTGATCGCGCGAGGCGCTTATTATGGCATTGGCTTCGGCATGCACGCTGCGGCACAGCTCGTATCTTTCTCCGCGCGGAATTTCCAGCTTCTGCCGTATGCAGTACCCCAGGTCGGAGCAATTTTGCCGGCCCCGCGGGGCACCGACATAACCGGTGGATATAACCTCGTCGTTTTTTACTATAACCGCGCCGAATTTGCGGCGCAGGCAGGTGCCGCGCTGGCTGACCACCAGGGCAAGGTCAAGATAGTAGTTGATTTTATCTCTGCGCTCCATAAAGCTGGCTTCCTTTCCGGCAAGGATAGAATTATTTATGCTTAATTATAGCATAATATTGCGCACATTTCAATAAAAAGTACTCGGTGAGCGCATAAAGGGAGGCACAAAAAAGCATTGCGTATTTTGCGGCTAATGGTTATAATATATTAAATCTACGGGGTATAAGGCCGGGTGCAATTCCGGCCGGAGAGGATATGTGGTTAATATGACGGAAATACCTGAGAGCAGTAATTTCATAGAGGAAAAGGTGGAGGCCGATATAGCGGCGCACGGCCCCGGTTATACGGTGTGCACCAGATTTCCGCCCGAGCCTAACGGTTACCTTCATATAGGCCATGTCCGTGCGCTGAGCATCGATTTCGGCATCAAGGAAAAGTATAACGGACGCTGCAACCTCCGCATGGACGATACCAATCCCGCCAAGGAGGACATGCACTATGTCCAGGCCATCTGCAGGGACGTGGAATGGCTGGGTTACAAGTGGGACAGGCTTACCTTCGGCTCCGACTATTATGATGTGACCTATCAGTTTGCCCAGGAGCTTATACAAAAGGGCCTTGCTTATGTGTGCGATCTTTCTCCGGAACAGATAAAGGAATACAGAGGCACGCTCACCACTCCGGGCAAGAACAGCCCGTACAGAGACCGTACTCCGGAAGAAAACCTGGACCTGTTCCGCAGGATGCGCGCCGGCGAATTTCCGGACGGCTCGCGTGTGCTGCGCGCCAAAATAGACATGGCATCACCGAATATCAATATGCGGGATCCGATAATTTACCGTATACTGCGCGCAGATCATTACCGCACAGGCGACAAATGGTGCATTTATCCCATGTACGACTTTGCCCATCCCATACAGGATGCCATGGAAGGGGTTACGCACTCTCTTTGCTCGCTCGAGTTTGAGGATCACCGCCCGCTCTATAACTGGGTCATACAGAATGTTTCCGTGCCATCCAGGCCGGAGCAGACAGAGTTTGCCCGCCTTAACATCACCCGTACTATAATGAGCAAGCGGTATCTTAAAAAACTGGTGGAGCAGGGCGTTGTTTCGGGCTGGGACGATCCGCGTATGCCTACGATAGCCGGACTGCGCCGCCGCGGCTATACTCCGGAGGCTCTTAAAAACTTTTGCGCCCGCTGCGGTGTTGCCAAGGTGTTTTCCGTAATTGAAGCGGGGTTCCTGGAGCATTGCGTGCGCGAGGACCTGAACGAAAAGGCGCTGAGGCGCATGGCGGTCATAGATCCGGTGCGTCTTGTCATAACAAATTATACGGGTGAGCAGACCGTCAGCGTGGAGAATCACAACGCCAAAGAGGAATTGGGCAAACGGGAAGTGCTCTTTACAAAGGAGCTGTATATCGAGCGCGAGGATTTTATGGCGGATCCTCCGGCCAAGTTCTTCCGTCTTGCTCCCGGACGCGAGGTGCGTCTTAAGGGCGCTTATATTATCAAATGTACCGGCTATGATACGGATGAGCAGGGGAATGTCAGCTGCGTATATGCCGAATATGACCCCCAGTCGCTCTCCGGTATGGAGGGAGCCAACCGCAAGGTCAAGGGCACTCTGCACTGGGTCAGCGCCCGGGCGGCGGTTCCGGCTGAGTTCCGCCTGTACGACTATCTGCTGGATGACCGTGACGGCCAGGACCTGGATTTTTCCCAGCGCATCAATCCCGATTCGCTGGTTGTCAGACAGGGCTGGTGTGAGCCGGCGCTTGCGGAGGCTGAGGTGGGAGATACTTTCCAGTTCGTGCGCATGGGGTATTTCCGCAAGGATGAGGATTCCACACCGGAAAAGGCTGTCTTTAACCGCGTAGTGGGGCTGAAGGACTCCTGGGCCAAAGCGCAGCGGTAATAAAGGAGCGTACAAGCACGGGGTATGCATCTGCCATTGATGCGGGAAGCACGGATGCTGAGGGTTTTTGTTATTTCGGCCGCCGATATCGGCGGCCTTTTACTTGCGTTTTTCCGGACGGTATGAAATGAAAAAATACAAGCTTACACTTATCGCAAGCCTGTTGGGTATATTCTCCCAGGCCGTAGCCACAAACCTTATTGCACTGATTTTTGTACCGCTTATGTCGCTGTACGGACTTTCCTTTGTGCATTTAGGGGTGTTGGTAGGTGTGAATTTCGGCCTGCAGATATTGACAGACATTGTTTTTGCGCCGCTTATTGATAAAATAGGCTATAAAAAGCTGATCCTGCCGGCATGTGCGTTTGCATCTCTGGGGCTGCTGCTGTTGGGAGCGGTGCCTTTGTTCTCGGAGTACGCTTTTTATGTAATGCTGGCGGCTACCGGGATATTTGCAGCGGCCTGCGGGCTTACGGAAATATTGCTCAGCCCCATGGTGACGGCTATGGACAGCGATCGCGGCAGGTATGTATCCCTGCTGCATTCCGCCTATGCCTGGGGACAGGTTATAACCGTCATTCTTACCACCGGCCTGCTTGCGCTTTTAGGCAGTGAACGCTGGTATCTGATACCGGTTATGTGGGCGCTGCTGCCTGCCGTATGCTTTTTTATGTTTGCCCGCGCTCCCTTTCCGCCCGCAATACCCGAGCAAAAGCGGACCCGCACCGGCACCGTCATGCGCTCGCCCGTTTTTGTCCTGCTGTTAACGGCTATTTTCTTCGGTGCGGCGGCCGAGGTTACCGTGAACCAGTGGGCATCTGTATTTGCGGAAAAAGCACTGGGCATGGATAAAGCGGCGGGAGACCTGCTGTGTATGTGCGGTTTTGCCGCCGCTATGGGCGCGGGCAGACTGCTTTACAGCATAAAAGGCGGAGGCAAAAACCTGAGCCGGATTCTCTTCTTCAGCGCTGTCGGCGCTTTTGCGTGCTATGTTACGGCCGCGCTGTCGCCAAATAATGCCGTTTGCACGGCGGCGTTTATTCTCTGCGGCCTCTGCACGGCTTTGATTGCTTCGGACAGCTTTCCGGCTGCCGGCTCCTGGCTATATGCGTCCCTGGCGGTTTTCGGGGACACCGGGGCAGCCGTCATTCCGCTTATCACCGGGACCATGGCAGATGCATTCGGGGAGGGAGCGGGCGCAGGCCTGGCTGCGGCGCTCGGAGTAAGTGCGGAGCAGGGCGGGCTCAGGCTGGCGCTGCTTGTTTCGGCCGCGGTTCCCATGCTGTGCGCGCTCTCCCATTATGTGCTGGCCAAAGTCAGAAGCGGCGGGAAGCACCGCGGCGGAACCGGAAGCGCGGACGGATACGATACTGCGCCGTGACGGACTGAAAGCCGGGCAGAATGCGCAGGACGCCGGTGCGGCCTCAACAGAGCGCATTCCGCAGCAAATAAAGCGCATAAATACGAATTGTTTCTACCGCAGCAAATAAAGTGCATAAATACGAATTGTTTCTGCCGCGGCCAGGTGCGCGGCCAATCCGCAGGTGGAGGAAATGCATCCGCCGCGAATACGGAAATTTGTGATCCCTTGCCTGTATATTTATGCGTATAATGCCGCCGTAATGTTTCAGTGCTTGATTTTTTGTCACAGGTATATTATAATAAATGCGTTATTATTATATATTATAAGTTCGGTTTATGTACCCGGCGGGCAAGCAGTACGCGCGGTAAGTTCTGCGGCAGGGCTTGGCGGCGTGGGCATATTCCGGGACGGAGAAGAAATGAAGATCATAATTGACGCTTTCGGAGGCGACAATGCGCCCTCCGAGATAATCAAGGGTGCGGCTCTTGCGCTGGAGGAATTTCCGGAGCTTGAGATAATCCTCACCGGCGATGCGGAAAAAACCGCCGCCGAGGTGGAAAAGTATCCTCAGGCAAAGCAAAGGATAAGCATTGTGCATGCTCCTGAGCTCATAAGCATGGATGAGCCTCCCGTGACCGCGGTAAAAAGGAAGCGCCATTCCTCTCTTGTGGAGGGACTGGAGCTGCTCAAGGCAGGAGAGGGCGACGCGTTTATCACCTGCGGCAGTACCGGAGCGACGCTGTCTGGAGCATTGCTGCGTGTAGGCCGCATTAAAGGAATACTGCGTCCGGCGCTTGCGCCCATGCTGCCCAATAACAATAAGGGAGTATTGCTGATCGACTGCGGCGCCAACATGGATTGCAAGAGTGCAAATCTTGTACAGTTTGCCATGATGGGCGATATTTATATGCGCAAGGTTATCGGAGTGGAAAGGCCCAGGGTGGCGCTTGCCAATGTGGGCACCGAGAGCGAAAAGGGCAACGAACTCACCCATGAAGTGTTCCCCATCCTTGCCGCAGATAAGAACCTCAATTTTGTAGGCAATATGGAAGGACGCGATGTTTTTACCGCGGCCGATGTTATAGTATCGGACGGCTTTGCCGGGAATCTGCTGCTTAAAAGCATCGAGGGCACAGCGGGCTATATGACATCCCTTATGAAGCGGGAATTTTCCAGCTCCCTGCGCAGCAAGCTGGGGGCGGCGCTTCTTATGCCGGCGCTCAAGCGGTTCAAAAAGAGCATGGATTATACCGAGTACGGAGGAGCTCCGCTGCTGGGTATAGACGGAGTGGTGCTCAAGGGGCACGGCTCCTCCAATGCCAAAGCGCTGGCTTCCGCCGTAAGACAGGCGGTACGCATGGTGGACGGCGGAGTGGTGGACACCATAAAGCAGGCTTTGACGGCGCAGGCCGAGCAAAGCGGCAATGAATGACGGTTTTGCAGTTATCTGCAGGCATCATATATAATTTATTTATTGGAGGAAAAGCTATGCTAGAAAAAATTATTGCTTCCGTTGCGGAGCAGCTTGCCATTGACCCGGCAAAGATCACCAAGGATTCAAGCCTGGTGGACGACCTGAAGGCGGACTCTCTGGATGTCGCGGCGCTTATGCTGGACCTGGAGGAGCAGTACGGCATTGAGATCCCGGATGAGGAGCTTGCCAATCTCCGTACCGTAGGGGATATTGCCGCTTATCTGGAAGCAAGGCAGTAAGCGCTATGGCTTCGCTTGATGAATTACAGGCGGCCATAGGCTACAGCTTTAAGGATGAGAGCCTGCTGCTGCAGGCTCTTACTCATCCGTCCTTTCTGGGCGAGCATAAGGCGGACGGCAGTAATCAGCGCATGGAATATCTGGGCGACGCCGTTCTGGAGCTGGCCGTAAGCACATTTTTATACCTGCACTGCACCGATAAGGCGGAGGGCGAGCTTTCGCGCATACGGGCGGCAATAGTGTCGGAGAAGCCTCTTTCTGTGGCGGCGGAAAGCCTGTGCCTGGGCGATTATCTCAGGCTCAGTCACGGTGAACTGGCATGCGGCGGTGCGCATAAAAGCAGCATACTGTCCGACGCACTTGAGGCGGTCTTCGGTGCAATATATCTGGACGCAGGCTTTTCCGAGGCACAGCGTATTGTTTTGCGGCTTATGGAAGGGCGTATGCAGGAGATAACGGCGGATTACAGCGCGGCTGTGGACTATAAAAGCCGTCTGCAGGAGCTGGTGCAGAAAAACGGGGTTTCGTTTCCGGAGTATGTGCTGGAGGCTCAGAGCGGGCCGGCACACGAACGGATATATGATTACTCGGTTCTGATTGCGGGCAAAAATATGGGCCGCGGAACCGGAAAAACAAAAAAAGCCGCACAGCAGGCGGCGGCACAGCAGGCGCTTGCAAGGCTTGGCGGCAGTTAACGCTTTGCGCGCCGGTCTGCCCATGCGCAATGCAGCGGCATAATATATAATGATGACATAACTGCGGCTTGTGTCGGGCTGGAATATCGGCATCGACGGTGAGCAGAGGGGTTCCGGGAGGAACCGCTTCTGCTTTTTTCTTGCCTGACAACCGCTTACGGAATGTAACCGAAGCCGGAATATTACCCGGCAGAGCGGCTTAGCGAGCTAAACGCCCTGTATGGTATTTTTTTTGTCCAGCTCCTTCATGGCTTTGGAAAACTGCACCGAAAACAGGATAACCGTAGTGGTAACCGCAATAATGTCGGCTGTCGGTTCGGCAAGGAATACGGCGTTTGTCTTGTTCTCAAGCAATGCCGGCAGGATATATATAAGCGGTATCAGCAGGAATACCTTGCGCAGCAGGGCGAGAAACAGTGACGATTTTGCATTGCCCAGCGCTATAAAGGTTTGCTGGCAGGCTATCTGCATCCCGAAGATTGCACAGGCCGCCATATAGATGCGCATTGCGGGCACCGCAAAGGCAATGAGGTCGGGGTCGCTGTTAAAAAGTTTTATAAACATTTCGGGTACGCATATCGCGGTAATACCGAAAACGGCGGAATATGTCACGCAGCATATAAGCAGCAGGCGAAAGGTGCGCTTGCAGCGCCCGGAGTCTCCGGCCCCGTAATTAAAGCTTATTATGGGCTGGGAGCCCTGGGTCAGCCCATGCAGAGGCAGCATTGCCAGCTGCATGACCGACGAGAGCACCGTCATTGTGCATACCGCAATATCTCCGCCGTATTTTAACAGCGAGGTATTGAAGCAGACATTCAGAACGCTTTCCGTTGCGCCCATTATAAACGGCGAGAGACCCAGGGCCAGACAGGGCAGTATGATACTTGCTTTTAAGCGCATAAGGGAGGGGCAAAGCTTAAGCGTAGCTTTTTTGCCGGATAGGAACATCAGCACCCACGCGGCGGATACGGCCTGTGAAATCACGGTGGCTATGGCGGCTCCCTTGACGCCGAAATCAAAAACAAATATAAAAAGCGGGTCAAGCGCTATATTGAGCGCTGCGCCGATAATAACCGTGAGCATGCCTGTACGGGCAAAGCCCTGTGCGGTGATAAAAGCGTTCATGCCCAGGGTGAGCTGCACAAAAACAGTGCCCGCGGCATATATGCTCATATAATCCACGGCGTATTCTATGGTGTTTTCACTGGCGCCGAAAAGCAGCAGCAGAGGCCTTGCAAACAGCAAAAACACCGTTGTAAGCACTGCGGATATAATCAGCAGCATCGTTAAGCAGTTGGCCATGGTATGCCTGGCGTTCTGTTGGTCGCCTTTGCCCAAAAAAATGGAAGCCCGCGGCGCTCCGCCCATACTTACAAGGTTGGAAAACGCCGTTATCAGCATTATAAGGGGCAGGCATACGCCCATTCCGGTCAGGGCGGCTTGCCCTGTCCCCGGTATATTCCCGATATACATTCTGTCTACCAGATTATATGCAAGGTTTACTATCTGAGCCGCGATTGCGGGCAGAGACAGCTTAAAGAGCAGTTTTCCGGGGCTTTCGGTTCCCAGCCGCTGTGTTTGTGAAAGCATATTGATTACCTGTTGCCTGCCCGCGGCTGCGGGCAAGTTCCTTTCATAGTGCGCCGCCGTTTGTGTTTTGAAGTCTTACGCAGGCGGTGCGGATGTTTTGCGGTGCGTTGTGATGATATCTGCCCGACAGCGGAGCAAACCGCGGGCGGCAATGTTTAACAGCATCCGGCCTTGCTGATAAAAACCGGAGAGGCGCAGTTGTTTATTTTACTACCCCGCAAACTTTTTGGCAACTTTATATCGGCTCAGCCCGGCAAAAGCCGTATAATCATCTTCTGACAGGGCGTATAATGCCGAATTTGCTTGACGAAATCATAAAACGAAATATTATATTATATAAATCCGAGAGGGAGACATGGGAGGGTAGCATGGAAGAAAAAAAGAGTAATCTGTTTTTCCGTCTGATGAAGCGGTGGTTCATAGACGGGCTGAGCTATATGGCGCTGGGGTTGTTTGCCACCCTTATAATAGGTACTATTATAATGCAGCTGAGCAAAATACCGTATTGCTCCTTTCTGAATGATCTTATAAGCAGCAACGGCACCAATATGGCTATGAGCAATCCCATAGTGGGCGCCGCCATAGGAGTTGCGGTGGCTTACGGACTGAAGCATAAGCCTTTGGTCGTGTTTTCCAGCGCCGTTACCGGAGCTTTGGGCTGTGTGGCCAGTTTTAACGGCTATGCCGCCGGGCCGGCAGGTGCGTTTGTAGCCGCGCTGGTAGGCGCCGAAATTGCCGGTTTGTATGCCGGCAAGACCAAGGTGGACATAATACTGGTTCCGCTTGGAGTGCTGCTCTCGGGCGGGCTGGCAGCCATGTTCGTCAGCCCGGTGTTCGGCTGGCTGCTCAAAACCGTGGGTATGTTTATAAATGATGCCTGCACCCGCAGCCCCATCTTTTACGGCATTGTAATATCCGTGATAGTGGGCATGACGCTCACCGCTCCGATATCCTCGGCGGCGCTGTGCGCAATGCTGGAATTGTCCGGTCTTGCGGCCGGAGCCGCTACCGTGGGCTGCTGTGTCAATATGGTAGGCTTTGCGGTGGCGTCCTTCCGTGATAACGGCTGGAGCGGCGTGATCTCCCAGGGCATAGGCACCAGCATGCTGCAGGTGCCCAATATATGCAGAAAGCCGGTTATATGGTTGCCTGTGATAATCGTCTCCGCGGTGCTGGGGCCGCTTGCCACCACCGTTTTCGGGATGCAGAACTTCGGCATAAACGCCGGCATGGGTACCAGCGGACTGGTAGGCTGCATAGGGACATTTACCGAAATGACCGCCGCAGGCGAGGTATGGTGGTCTGTACTGCTTAAAATAGGCGTGCTGCACTTTATACTTCCGGCAGTGCTGGTATGGGCGCTTACGCTGCTGTTCCGCAAGCTGGGCTGGATTAAAGACGGGGATATGAAGATAAGACAATGATGCACCTGTTTGATTCACACTGCCACATGGACGACCCGGCCTTTGATGCCGACCGCGAGGAGCTGCTTTGCTCGCTGCCCTCCAAGGGCGTGGAGAATATTCTTTGGTGCGGCACAAACCTTGCTTCCGGCAGGACGGCGCTTGCGTATGCGGAGAGCTTTGATTATATCTACTGCGCCTGCGGTTTTTATCCGCATGAGACTGCGGAAATGGACGGCGACGCACTGGCGGCTCTGACCGAAATGCTTAACCATCCCAAATGCGCGGCTGTGGGAGAAATAGGGCTGGACTATCATTATGACGGAGTCCCGCGCAAGGCTCAGCTTGAGGCGCTCCGCAGGCAGCTGGATATGGCGGCGCGCGCGGACAAGCCGGTAATACTGCATGAGAGGGATGCCTTGCCCGATATGCTGTCTCTGCTTCGGGAGCGCGGCACAACAAAGGGCGTGGTGCATTGCTTTTCCGGCAGCCGTGAGACCGCGCGGGAGTATCTGGACCTGGGGCTGTACATTTCCTTTACGGGCCTTATCACATTTAAGAGCGCCCGGCTGGCTCCAGAGGCGGCGGCTTATGCTCCGAGGGACAGAGTGCTTATAGAAACGGACAGTCCGTATATGACGCCGGTCCCGTTCCGCGGAGAGCGCAACGACCCTTCCAGGGTGGCAATAGTCAATGCACGGCTGGCGGAGCTGTGGAATCTCAGTCCGGAGGAAACCGCCGTCATTACAAGGGATAATGCCCGCAGGCTTTTCGGGATAGAATAAATGTAACGGAGTAAAACATGAAGGACACATTTGTATATCAACTTGAGGATTCGCTGTACATCAATCTGACCAACAGATGCAGCAACAGCTGCGTATTCTGCGTCCGCAACAACCATGACGGCATGGCGGATTACAATCTTTGGCTGGACAGGGAGCCGGAAGCGGATGAGGTAATAAAGCTGATAGGCGATCCCCGGCAGTACAGGGAAATCGTTTTCTGCGGCTTCGGTGAGCCCACCGAGCGGCTGGACGCGCTGCTGCGGACGGCGGCGTATGTCAAGCAAAACGGCGGCAGAGTGCGCATAAACACAAACGGTCATGCTTCCCTTATCGCGGGATATGATGTTACGCCTCGCATGGAAGGGCTTGTGGATGTTCTGTCCATCAGTCTCAATGCCTCAAATGCGCAGGAATATCAGCGTCAGTGCAATTGTCGGTACGGCGAGCAGGGCTTTGACGCAATGCTGGATTTTGCGGTTAAGGCCAAGCGGTATGTGCCGCAGGTTATTTTCAGCATTGTGGATGTGCTTCCGCCGCAGGAGCAGGAGGCCTGCAAAAAGCTCTGCGCGGACCTCGGTGTTCCTCTTCGCATACGCAGCATGATAAAATAGCCGCTGCTGCCTGAGCGGAACATGTACCGGGTGGCTTATATATCGGCCCGGGCGGCTGTATTGCGCTGCCGTATTCATTTATCAGGTATCCCTTTTACGGCGTACCGATAGGGTTTTGCTTGATAAAAACAAATGCAATTCAGGCGCGGTTTTTAATAGCGGATATTATTACAGTTTTTCGGATGTGATGCGGTTTTGTTTTACTGCCGGTTACGACATTTTCTGCGGCATTTTATGTGCTTTACATTACCGCGGGAATAAGTGACATGCTGGACGGCTTTGTGGCCAGAAAAACAAAAGCGGCCTCCGAATCCGGAGCAAAACTGGACAGCGCGGCAGATTTAATATTTGCGGCCGTATGTTTGATTAAAATTCTCCCGCGTTTGCAAATACGGCTTTGGTTATGGCTTTGGATTGCCGTAATTGCAATTATTAAACTGATAAATATCATATCCGGGACGGTATTGCAAAAGAAAATCATAATGCTCCATACCGTCGCAAATAAAGTTACAGGCTTGCTTTTATTTGCGATGCCGCTTTTCGTCAGCCGTATTGCGCTGGTTTATCTTGCCGTACCGGTATGTGCAGCAGCAACCTTTGCGGCTGTTCAGGAAGGTCATTATATAAGAAAAAATAGCAATCAGGATAATGCAGCGGCAAATTCCGTTAGTTGCTTTGTATGTATTTCAAAAAAGCACACTGCACTTGGTTTTCAGTCAAGCGCGGTGTGCTGTATTTTTTATAGCTTAAACTTCCTGTTTGCGCGCCCTTCAGGCGCCCTTTTTGTCTTTGAGAAACAGTACATTCCCCGTCAGTATATCATTGTAGGAATATGTCAGATTCTGTTCCACCCCGCTCAGGATGCAGGAGAGTGTAAACACATTTGCGTATGCTCCGGTCAGCGTGCCGGTATATTCGCTTTTGCGTTTTCTCCCGCGGTCCGCTCTTATAGTAACGTTTTTTCCCACATAGGCTTCCACCTGTCTTTTAATATGAGATATAGAATCCATTGCTGCAGTATCCTCCGGCGTCCGGAGACTCCTTTCGTGCTTTTATTTGCCCTTATTATGCCCGGAAATGCGTTTTTTATTCCTGTAATTTACAGTATAATACACGGCTCTGCGGTGCAGAATAAGCATGAAATCGTCAGCCGAAGGAAGGTAGCACAATGAGCGTTATAAAATGCGGCGCAGTCAGCTGTGCACATAACAGCGATTGCAACTGTGTCAGGCGGCACATCGAGGTATGCGTCAGCGGCGGAGACTGCCGGACTGTTTTCTGCGGAACCTATAAACCGAGACGCAGAGAGGAGATCAGCAATCTGAAGAACGAAATCGGACAAAATGATTTCTGTGTTTGCCGCGATACCGGTATTTCCTGTGATGCGGCGGGTTGTGTCCACAATAAGGACGGAGTATGTACGGCTGATACCGTTCATATTTCCCAGCCGGAGACTGCAAAGAGGCGAAAATGCCCGTGCGATTCCTTTGAGCAGTAGGGTTTCAATTGTCCGCGCAGAGCAAGCTTGCTCTGCGCGGCTTTTATGCGTCTTTATCTGAAATATCTGTGCAGGACCGCGGAGCTGCCATTTTGCAGGACCTTTCTGCCCAGCTCGGTTTTTAGAAGGCTTTCACATACCGGATAAAGAGCGCGTTGGCGTATGCGGTAATAATTCCTTACCGAGCTGTTCATACGCGCGGTGGTTTCCGCGGCGTTTAAGCCCTTTTGAATCTCAGATACAGCAGCATAAATTCTTTTGTTTTGCTTATTTTTTTCAGATCCTGCCTAAGCAGACACAGCAGGTCATATAGCTGCTGATAGCGGCTGGACAGCTCGGATATGCGCTGGGTGAGCAATTCTGCGCTTATTCCGCATGTTGACTTCTGTGGGCCGCATTCCACGCTTTGGCATACGTAGCCCTTGGGCCCGGACGAGGTTATCAGGGCGCTGTATTCTCTGCGAAGTTTTACAAGAGAATAGCAGATCTCGTCTATCCGGGCTAAAAAGTCCTCGGCGTTTCTCAGTTGATCCAGAGTGTATTCATTTGAAAGGTTAGCTCTTATCATTTTTTTGTCATTCCTTTTTAGTTATTTACCGCATATCAAGCGGCTTTTCTCCCCCCTGCTTGTTTCAATCGGCAAAATGTGACGAATTGTCACATTTTGAAGTAAAAAAATATATTTTTCCCTTACAATTATATTATATGTGACAAAATGTCAAGAGTCAACAAAGAATGCCATAAAAAATAAAAAAATATGCAATATTGCCAGATATTTCGTATAAGCGGTATACAGGTGTGACCTCCGTCATAGCTTTTATATATAAAAACCGGGATAATGCAGGAAGCATCCCGGAATTAACCGTGTAAGGGGGACGGATGCACCGTATGAGAATCTTATTTGTAAAACGCTCCGGTATAGTGGCGGTGTTAGCGTGTCTGCTTATTGCGCTTACCGCCGTACTGTATTCTGTGGGGAACAGTGATGCGCCGGCGGCGGCGCTTGCAGCCAAAAAGCCGGTTTACAGCGTGGACACTAAGGCTAAAAAAGTCGCCGTGAGCTTTGACGCGGCGTGGGGAGCCGATAAAACCGACGGTATTATGGATATACTGGACTCAAAAGGAGCAAACGCTACCTTTTTTCTGGTAGGGTTCTGGGTGGATAAGTATCCGGATAAGGTTAAGTCCATTGCGGAACGCGGGTTTGAAATCGGGAACCATTCGGCAAATCATCCCAGAATGACAAAGCTGACTCAGGAGCAGATGAAGCTGGAGCTTGCCGCCGTAAACGATAAAATAAAGGAACTTACGGGTACGGCTCCTACGGTTTTCCGTCCGCCCTTCGGCGATTATAACGACGCTGTGGTTCAGACGGTTAACGATATGTCCATGCACTGTATACAATGGTCAATAGATTCGCTGGACTGGAAAGAACTCGGCGTGCAGGACATGATAGACCGCACGGTAAAAAAGGTAAAGGCGGGAGACATTATACTGTTCCATAACAATTCAAAGTATATTCTGGATGCACTGCCTGCAATTCTGGATTCGCTTATAAAACAGGGCTATCAGATAGTCTCTGTTTCCGAACTGATATATACGGAAAATTACAGTGTTGACAATAACGGAGTGCAGCATAAAAACGGGTAAAGCGCATGCCGTAAACATATGCGTAATGCTCCGGCAGGGTTAAAAAATCATGCGGCAGAGGCAAGGCCGCTGCCGCATATTCATTAATGGCAAAATGCGTCGGTTATGCTTTTGCGGTATTCGCACAGCGCCTGTTCCGTCAGGTCGCAGTGGTCGCGGTCCATGACTATTGCGTACTCCACGCGGCGGTTATGCCTGAGTATATTTACAAGCTTTTCCGAGTGCGCGTTGATGTTTACTGCGGAATCTCGGCTGCAATGAAAGATAAAGTAATCTATATCCGGCATCCTGCCGTCCATGGCAAGATGCAGCGGAGATGCGCTTCTGAGCGCGGAATCCATATCAGCACAGCTAAAAAATGCGCTGTATAAAGTACGGGGCAGATCCGGGCGCTCTGTATAGTGATAGGGCAGATCGCATACCGGACAGGAGGCAACGCAGCGCACCGGAGTGCGGCGTGCATACGCACTATATACAAGGGCAGATAATCCTCCCATACTGCCTCCGCTTGCAACGATGGGCAGGTCATTTATGCCGTAATGCGCAAACAAAACATCAATTATTTCGTCAGTATAGTCCACGGCCTGTCTGTTCATCCAAGCCCACGGATTGTTATACGGTATAACCAGTATTATATTTTGCAGGGCAAGCTCTCTTCCCCATGGGTGATCGTCATACATTAACTGGGCGCCCAGTCCGAAGAAGTCCAGGACAATGCCTTTTACCTTGCCCCGGCACAGTTTATCGTTTGAGTATGCGAAATAATGCAGGTTTTCGTAAGTTATGATATTTTTCATTTCGGACTCCTTTAGAGGGATTATTCGTTTTTTGTATTACGGTATTGTTATTTCTTCGGCGGCGGTATTCTTGGCTTGTCTGCGGAATAACTGCGGAATTTTCTCTCCGGCCGGCCTTTGTGTTTACTCGGCTCCGCCGCGGCCGGGCCTCGCACGGCTGTGCTTCGGCCCTGCGCCGCCTGCGGCGGCGCGCTCCCTGCGGGAGCCGGCCGCGTTTGCGCGCGTCGGGGCTCAGCAGCGTAAAAAATGCCCGGTGCTGTTTGCTGCCGCAGCCCGCCCGCCGTATTTTGCATAAAGCAACAGGCTTTGTGCTTTCGCGGCTCAGTGCTGCCTTTTTCTTATAATATAGTGCCCCTGCGGAAGGTTGTAGGTAAGTATATATGTATTGCTTTCGGCGTCAAAGCGGCATTGCCAGAAATCGTTGCCGTATACCTCCTGTTCTGCGGCTACGGGGATACAAGTGCCGTTTTCCGTGCGCAGGCATTCAAAGCCGCAGTATTCGGAAAGCCCGCTAATACTTACCGGAGTATAAGCAAAGCCTCCGCGCAGGGTGAACTCGGCCGTATCTCCGCAGGCCCGGATAAGGGGCGGATATAAGCGTTCTACCTCTCCGGTCTGCGCTGTAAGCTCAATCCGTCCGGCAGCGCTCAGGCGCGCAAATATTTCCGGTGTATCAAATATTTCGGGCGGAATGTCCTTAATGAAGGAGCTGCCTCCGTAATACTCATCTGCTGAGGCGGGGAGGCATATATAGTCGACGCAGCCGCTTATATGGCTTCCCTTTTCTATTCTTCCGGAGCGCTCCGGCGGTACAAGCTCCGGGAAAACGCTGCGCCAGCGGTTCATAACATTACTGGTGCGTACCGCCATGACCGGAGGTCGGCTCGCGCCGTTTATAACGGAGTCGTACTGATGTATGAGCATAAGCTTGTCGCCGTATGCATGGCCTCTTTCGCAGCCGTATAGCCCGAAGTACATACCGGGCCGGGTTATGCCGTAATCGACATAGTCGCCCCATTCGCCGTCCTTGGGCAGGTCTACCTTGTTTTCCCCCTCTCCCTTGATGGTGTATTTTTTGACAGTCCCGTCTTCCGAGCCGATGCAGGCATGATCCCAGTAATCGTAATTATAGCTGTCCGAGCCCATCTGATAAAAGCTCATGCGCTCGTATTCCACATCGCGCACAAAGGTGTATTCAAAGCGGTGCAGAGCGTGTACTATATCGTTTGTGCGGCCCATGAATATCTCTATCCGGACCTCCGCCGCGCCGTCCTGTGTGCGTCCGCGGTAGCAGACCTCCGTCATACAGGGCCCCTGCGACCTGAAGTCTGTACGCATGGCGGCAAAGCCGATTCTCCTGCCGCCGCTTATATAAAACAGAAAGTCCCCGCCTCCTATATTGCCTGTCCAGTCATATTTTCTGCCCTCCAGGCGCGAATATATAAAGCCCGGACAGATATCCCCCATACAGCACCAGGTCCAGGAACGCGCTATATCATAGCAGAAGGATTCGCCGAAGGAGCCGACGGCACTGGTCTCCCATTGCTGTCCGCCGCCCCAGCCTGCAAGACAGAGCTGAGCGTGGCTGGCGGCAAACAGTTTGCCCCATGCGGCAAAGCTGCAGGCATATATAAGCCTGGTAACGCTGCCTGCAGGCAGATCGATAACGGTATAGCCGTGGAACCACTGCCCTTCAAAATGACGCTTGGGAGATATTGCGGAGGCATGCCCGGACACCTCGCTTTGCTGCAGGGGGAAGTAATGCCAGTTTTTCGTAAGCTGAACAGGAATGCCGGTGGGCTCGCCGTTTTCGTCCAGCAGCATCGGACACAGCCCGGTAATGGACAGCGGCGGATTTTTTTCAAAGCGTACCGGGAGACGCACCGGATAAGGATATGGGTTTTTAAGAGTAAGCAGCATACGGTCGCAGGTGTATATGTTCCCATCGTTAAAGTCCTGCCCGAAGCAGGAAAACATATTATCCTGCGATATGTTTATTATACCGTCGGCAGTTTTTGATACGGGGCGGGAAATGCCTTTTTCCGGCGAAAGAGTTTCCGCGGAAACCTGCACCATGCCGGTTTCGGGCAGAGGGCGTCCGTCAAGGGAGGGCAGCAGAATAACCGTGATACCGTTGAAAACACCGGCTTTCAGAGTCAGCACGGAGTTTACGGCAAAGCTGTCCCCGCATGGCTCCAGCCCGCTTGCGCGGAGATACTGCGTTTTGCCGCCGCTGCGTGTTATCAGCGAGCCTTCGCACGCCGACGCTCCGGGGCGGCGCAGGGACAGAGTCAGCCTGACCGTACAGTCGCAGGGGGAAAAGAGCTCAAAGGAAAGCGCACAGTGCTCCGGGAAAAGGGCAAGCTCCATTCTTCCGCCGATGTCGGTACCGTCAAAGCGGTAAAACATCAGGTCATTCCGCTGCACTATGCGTCCGCTTTCCAGTATGCGGTTAAATACGCCGGCCTCGGCACTCTGGCCGAAGGGAGAACTGTAAGTTTCGGTGGGCTCTATTCCGGCAAGCGAATGCTCCACTCCGTCTTTGCGGATAACCGGAAGCACCTCAAGGGGCGGCAGGCAGTCTATTTCGCTGCAGTCTTCGTCGGTTTGAGAGACTATTGCACCGAAATGCTCAATTGTTCCCCTGTCGCATCTTAATGCCGCGCCGAAAAGCCTGGTGCGGGTGTACAGAGTGCGGTCGCTGCCCGTGTAGCCGTTTTTCCACCAAGTGTATCCGAAATCGTTATATAAGGGTTTTGTCATTGGTTGCACCGTGTCCCGTCGGGAGCTTTCAGATGTTTATTTGTACCGGACATGCGTTGAGCTTCCGGTGCATATCTTTATTATATAGGCAGGAGGCAAATAATCAAATTGCTTATTTTAACTCATGTTAGCATTATAATAACCCGTTGAGCTTGTTTTTCGGGCAAAAGGGGATTCTGAGGTGAAAAGGTATATTCTGTGCTGTCTGTTATGTATTGTGAACAAAAATACTTGTAATCATCGCACTAATATGCACGAATGCGTACAGATGCCCGGGAAGCACCGCGCGGAAATGTTAACAATAGGGACTTATTTCGTCCCGCTATAACGCTTTTTCGGCAAAAAACTGCTTTTTCTGCCTCGGTCTTATATTAAAAAGCCGCCAAAATTCATTGACATTCAGGGGGTAAATGAATTATGATAATACCGTTATAATTTACGGGGTGGATTGCTCTCATTTCAAAGAGGGACAAATTTCGTCCCACAATGGCGTGCAATAGGGATTTCGATTGACGGGAATGCTTATTCGGCTAAGAATGTATCATATTTAAACGGAGGGAATTTTATGGCTATCGGGAAAAAGCTGCTGGCAGCACTGCTTACTGTCTTCATGGCCGTATCGATGCTTGGACTCAGTGCCTTTGCCGACGGAGACAACACAGGCTCCGGGGGTACCGGCATCGAAAACGAGGAGCAGACCGGTAATACCGATACCGGCAGCACCGGCACCGTTAACAAAGCGGATCATAAAGAATATAATGAATATCTGGCGCAGTATGCCGGGGCGGCACGTCCGGATGTGAATATCGTCCTGCCTTATGACGAGCATCTGGTGCTTAACTCGGATTTCAGCATAAGCGACGAAAAGATGCCTACGGGCAACTTCGGCGGAATTGAGGCGGTGCTCTCCTCAGACGATAAAATTATCGCATGGAAGGTCACCGTTCCTCAGGACGGGCTGTATAATGTGCGGGTAAACTATTATAACTTTACCAGCTTTAAGGTGGAAACCGGCAGCAGCGTCATTGAATATACATCCAAGGGGTCGTCTGTCTCCAGAGCTGTATATATTGACGGACAGCTGCCGTTTTATGACGCAAGGCAGGTTCAGTTTTCCCGTCAGTGGAAAAATGAGACCCCCGTTCAGCGCGACGAAAAAACCAATAACGACCTCAGACCCTTCCAGATAGAGAAGGAAGCATGGCAGGTCGGAGAGCTCCGGGATTATCTCGGATATTATTCCGAGCCGCTTTCCTTCTATCTTACAAAGGGAGAGCATATAATAGCCTTTTCGCCCATCAGCGAAAGCTTTGCCATATCTCAGGTTGTTATATATCAGAGGGACGAGGTCAAATCCTACAGCCAGCTGCAGGAAGAATATGAGGCCAAAGGATATGCGCCCGTACAGGATAACGACGATACGTTTATAAAGATCCAGGCAGAGGATCCTTCCGATAAAAGCGACCCGACGCTTTATGCCATAGGCGACCGTTCCACCCCCAGCATGGAGCCTTACCATGCCAGCAAGATCCGCCTTAACTCCATAGGCGGCGACAAGTGGCAGAATGTCGGCTCCTGGATGGAGTGGTCTTTTGAGGTCAAAGAGGCCGGACTCTATAAGATAGCCTTTAAGGCAAAGCAGAATGTTGTGGGCGGTGCAAACGCTCACAGACGCATGCTTCTTGACGGCAAAGAGGTGTGCAGCGAGACTCAGGATCTCAAGTTCGGTTATTCCACCGGTTACAAGATGTATGCGGTAGGTGCCGGTAACGACGGCAGCGAATACATGATGTTCTATTTTGACAAGGGCGTACACACGCTGCGCCTTGATGTGACCCTGGGTGACCTGAGCGATACGCTCAGACAGGCGGAGCAGAGCCTTTCTCAGCTCAATGTCGCTTATCGCCAGATACTGATGCTCACCGGTGCCGATCCTGATATTAACCGCGATTACCAGTTTGATAAGGTGGCCACCGAGGCACTTAGCATATTCCGTCAGGAGAACGAAAACCTCAAGGATATTGAGCAGCAGGTCAAGGATGCCTATGACGGCAAGGCAAACGAGCAGTCAAGCATCATCAGAAAGCTGATACTCATCCTGGACGATATCGAAAGAAGGATGGATACCCTCAAGGAGCGCTTCGCCGACCTTAAAGACAATATCGCCGCTCTTGGCACCTGGATCAACGATATGCGTGAGCAGCCGCTTCAGATGGATTATATTATCATCTGCGCTCCGGAGCGTGAGCTTCCGGCAGGCGATGCCGGCTTCTTTGATAGGCTGTGGCATGAGATTTCCTCCTTTATTGCATCCTTTACAGAGGATTATGACACCATCGGCTCCGTTACCGTTGAAGGGGACGAGGAGCCGGTAAATGTTTGGGTTGAGACGGGCGCGGGAAACGCCGGCAACCGCGATAACGCCAATGTTCTTAAGCAGATCATAGACTCTCGCTTTACCGTTCAGTATAATATAGCCATAAACCTCAAGCTGGTGGCTTCCGGCGCGCTGCTGCCTGCGACCCTTGCGGGCAACGGCCCCGATGTCTGCCTTACCAGAGGCTCCAGCGACGCGGTTAACTATGCGCTGCGCGGCGCGGTGGTAAACCTCAACGATGAGTCTTTCGAGGGACGGGACGAAGTCTTTGCTCAGTTCCATGAGAGCGCGCTTACCCCGCTTCGCTTCCGTACCGGCGTATACGGACTCCCGGAAACGCAGGATTTCCCCATGCTTTATTACAGAACGGATATTCTTGAGGAGCTTGGCGTGGATCCGGATACCCAGCTTAATACCTGGGACGATATTTACAAGTTGCTCCCGCTGCTGCAGAACAAGAGCATGAACTTCGGTATGCCGGTCCCGGCACTGGGTGTTGTGGGCGGAACGCTGAATCTGTATGCCACCCTGCTCTATCAGCGCGGCGGTACCATCTATAAAATGAGCGATGAGTACGAATATGACGGAATAACCGGAAATCTTGATTCCGATGAGGCGCTGGACGCCTTCAAGATGTGGACCAACCTCTTTACCGTTAACCGTCTGCCCAACTCCTATGACTTTGCAAACCGCTTCCGTTCCGGTGAGATCCCGGTGTCCATAGCGGGATACAGCTCATACAATCTGCTGAGCGTCTTCGCTCCCGAAATAGACGGCCTGTGGGAGTTCAAGAAGGTTCCCGGCACCGTTAAAGAGGACGGTACCATTGATTACTCCACAGCCGGAAGCGTTACCGCCTGCATTATGATGTCCACCTGCAAAAACAGGGAAAATGCCTGGAGGTTTATGGCTTGGTGGACGGGAACGGAGGCTCAGGCTCTGTTCGGGCGCGAGATAGAGAGCTTGCTGGGCAGCGCGGCGCGTTACCAGACAGCCAATATGGCCGCCGTGGAGCAGCTTCCGTGGGACAAAAAATCGCTTGAAGCCATCAAGGATCAATGGAATTATGTTGTAGGAATTCCCGAAGTTCCCGGCTCCTATTATATGGGCAGGAATGTCGAGTTCGCATGGAAGGAAGTTATCAATACAAACTCCGACAGCAACCTTGTGCTGCTTGAGTATTCCAAGATCGTTAACGATGAGATTGCCCGTAAGAGAGACGAGTTTAAAGATAAACTTGATAACAAGGATTTGTGGTAAGGAGGGAAGAGGATGACAAACGAAATGCAGGCACAGTCAGCGCCCAAGCAGCAGAGCTTTCTTGGGCACTATATGAAAACCAAGCTTAAGGAAGCATGGAAGAACAAAATTCTGTATTTATTCATGCTGCCGTTTATGCTGGTGTTTATTACTCTGACGGTTTTGCCGGTCATAACCGCAATATACTACGGCTTTACATACTTCAATATTCTGGAGGCTCCCAAGTTTATTTTCTGGGATAACTACACCAGAATGTTTATTGCGGACGATCTGTTCATGACCGCCTTAAAGAATACCATGCTCTTTGCCGTGATACTGGGGCCGGGCGGATATATTCTTTCTCTGTTCTTTGCATGGCTGATCAACGAGCTGTCGCCCAAAGTAAGGGCGCTTATGACGCTGATATACTACGCGCCGACGCTGGCTAACGTATACGTCGTGTGGAAGCTGATATTCTCATCCGATACGTACGGCTACTTAAACGGTAACCTGCTCAAGCTGGGGCTGATAACGCAGAACATACGTTGGCTGGAGGACACGACTTATATAGTCCCGTGCGTGATCATAGTGATGCTATGGTCGTCGCTGGGCGTATCCTTCCTTACATTTATCGCAGGTTTGCAGAATGTTGACAAAACGCTGTATGAGGCTGCTGCGCTGGACGGCGTTAAAAACCGTTGGCAGGAGCTTTGGTACGTCACCCTTCCGTATATGCGTCCTCAGATGCTCTTCAGCGCAATAATGAGTATTACCGGCGCTTTCTCGGTCGGCGATCAGATAACGGCGCTTGCGGGTTATCCCACGCAGGACTATGTAGCGCATACACTTATCCTGCATATCCAGGATTACGGCGGATCCCGTATGGAAATGGGCTATGCCTGTGCGCTGGCTACGCTGCTGTTCTTCCTGATGATAGTGTGCAATAAGCTGGCACAAAAGATCATAAGCAAGGTGGGTGACTGATAATGGCTCGTATAAGAAAGAAAAAAGTCAACCGTTCGCTGGGCGGCGACATCGCCACCGTGCTGTTCCTTGTTCTGATCGGCGCGTTTATGGTTCTGCCCATGCTTTTTGCAATAGGCAGCTCCTTCAAACCTACAGATGAGCTGTTCAGGTTTCCGCCTACAATCTTCCCGCAGAACTGGACCACAAAGAATTACTCCGACCTGTTCGTGCTGATGAATACCTCATGGGTGCCGTTTACCCGGTATTTCTTCAATACCATATTCATTACCGGCGTCGGTACAATAGGCCAGATAATATGCTGCTCGCTGTGCGCTTTTGCGCTGGCGCTGCATCGCTTCCCCGGAAACCGCTTCATCACAAAGATGATAGAGCTTGCTCTTATGTTCAACGGAGCGGTGCTGTGGATACCGTCATATATGATAATGTCTTCCTTGGGCTTTGTCGACAGCCAGTGGGCACTTATAGTTCCCGTCTTTGCTTCGGCACTGGGCCTGCACCTTATCAGAAGCTTTATGACCCAGATACCGATGGCAGTTGTGGAAGCCGCACGGGTTGACGGCGCAAGTCATCTCAGAGTATTCTGGTCCATAGTAATGCCCAATATCAAAAGCGCATGGCTTACACTTATGATATTCGCCGTACAGGGACTGTGGAATATGGGTGCATCCATCTATATTCAGTCCGAGAGCCTTAAGACTCTGTCCTACGCGCTGCAGCAGATCATATCTGTCGGCATAGCGCGTGCAGGCGTGGGTAACGCCGTAACAGTGGTTATGATGTCGGTTCCGATAATAATGTTCGTCATTTCGCAGAGCAACATTATCGAGACCATGGCTACCTCGGGAATGAAGGATTAAGGAGGCAAGCGGATAAAATGATTAAAAAGTTATTGACCGGAGTTGCGATTGCGCTTATATGCTGCATGTTTACCGCAACTGCATTCGCGGCCCCGTACCAGAACTACAATTTCAATAAGGGTTGGGTCACCGCCGAGCCGCAGGCTTATACTCCGTATAAAATAATCGACGCCGTTACAATGGGCGTCCAGACGGGGGAGAACAGCCAGGGCATGCTCAATCCGTCTGATATGGCAGCATCCACGGTCAACGGAGATATTGCCATAGCGGATACCGGAAACAGCCGCATAATTATTATCGACAAGAAGTACCAGCTCAAGCAATACATTTCCACCAAAATGGAATCCGTAAAAACGGTGTTGGTGGTGGACGAGAACGGCGAGCCCTTGCTTGACGAAAACGGCAATCTTCAGTATACCCAGGAAACTACAGACATAACCGGGTTTATGTATAACGGTCAGAGATACCGTCTTTCAAGCCCGGAGGGCTTGACATTCAACAATGCCGGCCAGCTCTATGTCTGCGATACCGGCAACGGACGTATCGTAAGGTTTACCCTGGACGAGTCCGGCCAGTATGCCTGCGATATGATCTTCAACAAGCCTGCGGGGCTGGATGAATTGCTCAATGCAGAGGACGAAAACGCAACAGTAACAGATCCCGGTGCTACAGATGAGCCTTCCGGAGATACCGACACGGATCAGAATAATACGGGCGATACCGACCAGTCCGCTGACGCCGACAACGGTTCCGATACGGAGCAGGAGGGCGAGGCAGGCGAAGGTGAGTCCGGCGAAGGCGAAACCGAAGGGGGCGAAACCGGTGAAGGCAACACTTCTGGAGACAACACCACCGGCGGAAAGTATAAGCCCATAAAGGTGGTTGTTTCGGACGGAGGCACCATGTATGTCGTTTCCAAGGGAAACCATAAGGGCCTTATCGAGCTTAGCTCCGACGGCTCGTTCACAAAGTTTACAGGCGCTACAAAGGTTAAGCAGACACTCTCGACACTGCTGCGCAGGATACTGACCGATGAGCAGAAAGCAGGCTCCAAGCTGAATCTTTCAACGGAATACAGCAATGTTTGCCTGGACGCTGACGGAATGATATTCGGTACAATAAATGCGCTGGAAGCGGCTGATCTGTTCAGCCACTTCAACAGCAAGTCCGAGATAGGTGCGGCAATAAAAAGAATCGCTCCTACCGGCTCGGATATCCTCGTGCGTAATGACGTGTATCCGCCGTCCGGCGACCTCGGTTATTACCAGGAGCGCAGCGAGTTCTCCAAAATGGTGGACATTGCGGTTGCGTCCGACGGAATCTACAGCGCCCTTGATAGCGAGAAGGGCAGGATATTTACTTATAATAACTCCGGCGAACTGCTCTTTATATTCGGAGCCAAGGGAAGCGCAGAGGGCGCTTTTGCCGAACCGGCCGCAATCAACATCCTGACTTTTGCCGCCGTGGAGGACGGTATTATAGCTCCGGACGATGAAGAGGCGGAAACCTACACGCAGATGATCATTGCCGTACTGGATTCCAAAACGGCGCGTATAACGTTGTTCAAGCCTACCGAATACGGTAAGCTCATACGCCGCGCTACGATGTGTCAGCAGAACAGAGAGTATGACGAGGCGGTAAGACTCTGGGAACAGGTACTGGATCAGGCGTCCAATTCCAGACTGGCTTATACCGGGATCGGAAGAATTCAGTATGTCCGCGGAGAATACGAGTCGGCGTGCGAGAACTTTATGCGCGCTTATAATCAGAGCGAATATGCCGAGGCGTATGCAAAGCTTCGCAATGAACGCATGGAAGTGGCAATGCCTTATATAATGACCGGCATTGTGGTACTGGTTGTGTTCTTTGTAGGCAAGGCGATATTCAAAAAGATCAGACGCTTTATAAAGACTGGAGGTAAAGGCGATGAGTAAGGTGAAAGCCGCGCTGAAGCAATATTTCAGTGATTTCAGATATGTCTTTTATTGCATGCTGCATCCCTTCAAGGGCTTCTGGGAGCTCAAGCACGATAAAAAGGCCCGCATGGCGGTATCCGTTACACTTTATATATTGTTTGTAATTGCGGGGCTTATTTTCAAGCAGTTTGCAGCCTATTCGTTCAATACATTTGCCGTGCGGCCGGAGAACATCAACGTTTTCAGTGACGCCGGAGTGTTCATACTGATAGTGCTGCTGTGGTGCTATTCAAACTGGGGTATAACCACGCTGTTTAACGGCGAAGGAAGTGTTAAGGATATATTCCATTATACGGCCTATTCTCTGATGCCGTACATTATCTTCACCCTGGCGCTGACCGTTCTTTCACAGTTCATGACGGTGGACGAGGGCACGATATTTACATTCCTTAATTTCCTGGGTATTTTCTGGACCGGCTTGCTGCTGTACTGCGGCACGATGGTAACCCATCAGTACGGAGCAATAGGAACAATATTTGCCATTATATGCATTGCATTGGGTATGGCACTGATAATGTTTATAGGCATGCTGTTTTTCTTCCTGCTGCAGCAGATATTCGGCGTTGTTTATACAATATATCGGGAAGTTACCATGCGTTATTAACAGGAGGGAAATGAGATGACAAAAAAACTTACGGTTATTGCCCTTGTTCTGCTTATGGCGCTGAGTATGTTCTCCGGTTGTGTACAAAAGGCCGTTGAAGAGTGGTTCATTCCCGAGGACAAATATACCGGTCTTGAGGAGTACAAGCTCAGCGAGGACATTATTTATCACCGGGATATGGGCAACGGCAGCACCGTCGATTACTATCTTGTGCAGGAAAACAGCTCTTACGAGCTGTACCTGAACAAACAGCGGCTGGATATAGTGTTGGTTCACAAGGCCAGCGGAGAAACCTGGTTTTCCAATCCGACGCAGAGCGTTATAGACGCCAGCGGAAAAGCCGGCGAAATGATGAGCCAGATACAGATCAGGTATAACGATAAAACCTCTTCCAGTCAGATGGATCTGAACAGCTATACAAACTGCATCCTAATGTATGAAAAGGCGGTCGAGCAGGGCTCCAAAATAATGCCTTTTTACCTGACCTATAATGACGAGGGCGGCCTCAGGGTCAAATATGTAATCGGAAATTTCCAGACCGATTACAAAATACCCACCATAATGCCCAAGCAGGTTTTTGACGAGATGCTGGAGCTTGCCACAACCTTTTACAACAACGAACTGAACGGCTTGTCCAATGATGAGAAAAAAGATAAATGGGGCGTGCTGTATAACGTAAACTATGCAGCCATCAAAAACGCTTACAAGATCTTTACCAAGGATACTTACGACAAATTAACCGATACCGCCAAGGAAGAGTACGATAAAATATCTCCCAAGCTGAAAAATCTTGAAGAAGGCGAAGAAGTCGCGGTTCTCATACAAAGCCTTAAAGACGTTAACGGAAATATGTTCAAGAATGTCTTTACGATGTGGTATGAGGGCGGAGAACAGTTCGGCTACGATTACCAGGGCCATAAGGATGAGTATCCGGATTTCCCGGATATGGTGGCGCTTCGCGACTACTGGCATTCCGAATACGATGTTGCTGATGTCAGCACCAACCTGTTTATGATTCCTCTTGATTATATTCTTGAGGAAGACGGCCTTAAGGTGTGCATCAAGAATGACGAGATAATGTTCAATGAGAGCAAATACTGCATTGCATACCTGGATGTGCTCAAGTATTTCGGCAGCGCCGACCAGCAGGAAAAAGGCTATATGCTTACTCCCGACGGAAGCGGAGCGCTGATAAACTTCAACAACGGCAAGATAGCTATAAGCGATCCGTTAAAGGTTCAGATATACGGCATAGACCGCGGCAAGGACTATTCCACTCAGCCGGAGTATTCCGAGCAGGGATACCTGCCGATATGGGCTATAAAGAAGCAGAACAGTACGCTGTTTTCCATCATTGAGGACGGCGAGGCGGTTGCAAGCGTCGTCAGCGATGTTCCCAGAGGACAGAACAACACCCTGAATTATACTTATTCTTCCTACCGTCTCTCGGAATTTGACGATATGGCGCTTTTCGGTGCAAGCAGCACTCTTAAGACCTATCAGGAGAAAAAGTATTCCGGCGATATCGCCATTAAGTACACAATATTACCCGGCGATCTCGATTATGCCGATATGGCGGCTTATTACAGAGAGTATCTGATAAGTAAAGGCCTGCTCAAAGACAGGCAGATCTCCGGAAACGACATTAACTTTAACCTGGAGCTGCTCGGGGCGATGTCGGATACCGGCGCCTTTATGGGCATTCAGTACGATTATCTGAACAGCCTTACAACCTACAACGAGGCGCAGGAGATACTTAAGAAACTTACCGAAAGCGGTGTCAAGGGTATCAATGTCCGCTACAGAGGCTGGTCCAATAACGGACTGCTCAACCAGGTATACAGCTCCGTCAGACCGCTTAATGAGCTGGGAGGCTGGGGCGATTACCGCGACCTGCAGCAGTATGCCCAGGATAACGGAATAGCGCTCTATCCCGAATGCGAAGTGCTTCTGGTTTATACCGATAAGCTGTTTGATGACTATATGAAATTCCTGGATGCGTCGCGTATGCTGTCCCGTTCCAATGCGATGTATTATCAGTACAATCTGATGCAGACCAAGTATTATATGCACCAGGCATTTATCACCAAGCCTCAGAAGGTTCAGTCGGTTTCGGAAAGCCTGCTTAAAAACCTTCAGAGCAACAAGATAAGCGCTGTTTCGCTGGGAGCCATAGGCAATATGCTTACCGGGGATTATCATGTCGGCGCGCTTGTGGACCGTAATGAGGTTCAGCAGATTTATACCGATATTTACGGTATGTTCTCCGACGCCGGAGTGAGCATAGCTACGGTTGGCGGCAATATGTATACTCTGGCCGGCACCGATGTTATATACGAGCTGCCCAATCAGAGTTCGGAATTCTATATGGCCGATGAAACGGTTCCGTTCTATCAGCTTGTTATCCATGGCTACATACAGTATTCCGGTGAGTTCATCAACCAGTCCGGTGACAGCACAACAAGTATGCTCAAGGCGGTCGAGTACGGCGCCGGGATTGCTTACCGTTGGATGTATGCTCCCAATAAGGACATTAACAACGTGTATTTTGAGGATGTATATTCGGTAAATTATTCGGCATGGATAGATGACGCCATAAAGTTCTATAACCGCTACAATGAGGAGCTGGGGCATACTGCTTCTTTGACGATGGTCAAGCATGACAATATAAGCCAGACTCTTACCAGCACGCAGTACAGCGACGGCACAATCGTGTATGTCAATTACGATGAGGTTTCCGTTTCAATAGACGGATATACTGTTCCGGCAAGGGACTACCTCGTTATTAAGGGGGTCTGATAAATGTACAAACCGCGCAAAAAAGGTCTGGATCTGATGACAAAGCGTTCCCTGTCGGGATGGCTGTTCGTGTTGCCGTTTCTTCTGGGCTTCCTGTTCTTTGTTCTTTCTCCGCTGTATACATCTTTTATGCTCAGTATCTACAGTCAGGGCACGGCGCAGTGCACGGAGCTTTTGCCTCAGTATGAATATGTAAACCCGGCAAAGCCCAGCGAAAAATGCTATGTTTTGGAGCTGGACGAAAACGGCCAGCCCAAAACCGATTCCGAGGGCAATAAGATATATGTAATGCAGACGGCCGACAAAGAAGACGGAGAGCCGGAAAGACTGATCGCAAATCCGGAGTATTGGGTGCTTAAACTCAACAATGCCGGCGAGAAAACTTATGACGCCTCCGGCAATGTCATCTATGAAATGGAAAACGGCCAGCGCAAGGTCGTGACCAGCATAGAGACCCGCGATACGCTGAATTATGTGGGACTGGATAATTACAAAACCGTATGTACCGAAAAGCGTGATTATATTACCGCCGTGCAGAATACCCTGCCCAGACTTATCTATATACCGGCGATACTTGTATTCAGCTTCCTGATAGCCAATGTGCTTAACAGCAAATTCCGCGGCAGAGTTGTTGCAAGAGTTATATTCTTCATGCCTGTTGTAACCGCTACGGGTGTGGCTTCCAGGATAAAGGAAGGCAGCTGGGAGGTTGCAAGATTCGGCTCCAGTGTTTCGGGTGCCATGAGCGGTACCGACCTTGACATGGTGGAATCAATAAAGAACATTCTATCGGAAATAGAGTTTATGAGCCCGTTCGTGGATTTTGTTACCGGCGCGTTTAACGAGCTTTCCAACATAGTTCTGTTTTCCGGCGTGCAGATACTTATTTTCCTTGCTGCGCTGCAGACCATATCTCCCTCTCTGTTTGAGGCTTCGGACATGGAGGGCGCCACAAAGTGGGAAGCTTTCTGGAAGATCACCTTCCCCATGGTATCGCCTATGATACTGGTTGCCACAATGTATACCATGATCGATGTTTTTACAGGTTCCAACAACCCGATGATAAGCTATTTGTTCAATTCGGCAAGCAATACGTCCATCAGCCTTTCCGAACGCATGGCAATGGGCTGGCTGTACTTCCTTGTCTCTGCATTGCTGATAGTGATAGTGGCAGCCATAATATCAAGGTTTGTCTATAACGAAAACGAAGTCGTTAAGAAGAGCAGGAGGTGAGAACATGGGGCTTTTCAGTAAAAAGAAGGTTGAAAAAAAGGTCAATCAGGTCGGCGCCGAAGAGGTAGATGCCTTTCAGGTAATTAAGCTCAAGGGCTGGGCCGCGGTAAAAGCGTTCTTCAAGTCAAAAAAGACCAGGGGCGTTATCTGGGGGATAATCAGAGGGGTTCTGCTTATAGGACTGTGCTGGCTTATCCTGTATCCTCTGCTCGTGCAGCTCTCCACTTCGCTTAAAACGGCTCAGGACGTTTACGATCAGACGGTTATCTTTATTCCCAGAAGTCTGACGCTGGAAAACTACACCGCCATGTGGAATTATGTAAAGTATCCCAAGCTGTTTATGGGTTCCGTACTGTCCTCTTTGGGACTGGGACTGCTGCAGATGGCGTCGTGTACGCTGGTGGCTTACGGCCTTGCCAGGTTCCGTTTCAAGGGTAACGGCCTTGTATTCTTCCTGGTAATCGCCACCCTTGTGGTGCCTATTCAGCTTATATCCGATGCCATGAAGATGCGTTTTTCAAACTTTAATCCTTTGACGATGTTTTCAATAACTCCGGATATGTTCAACACCAGGAGCGGCGGAGGAATAAAGCTTACCGGCTGGAGCATCATGATCATCATGAGCGCCACCTGCGTAATGTTCAAAAACGGACTGTTTATATTCATGCTGCGTCAGTATTTCCGCAATCAGCCCAAAGAGCTGGAGGAAGCTGCCTATATAGACGGTGCAGGCACGTTCCGCACCTTCTGGCAGATAATGCTGCCCAGTGCATTGCCCATAATGGTCACGGTATTCCTCTTTGCCTTTGTATGGCAGTACAATGATACGACGTATCTCTCCATACTGTACCCGCAGGCAGATGTTTTGTCCATGAAGATAACAAGCGCTGCTACAGGTTATGTGCAGAAGGTTTTGGGTTATGATAACAACTCTATTCTGACCGAGGTATATAACGCAGCCCTGCTGATAATGCACATACTGCCCTTGGTTGTGCTGTATGTGTTCTGCCAGAGGTTCTTCGTTCAGTCAATTGAGCGTTCCGGTATGGTGGGCTAATCAATATAACAAGCCGCAAAAACGCCGCGCTGCATGCGCGGCGTTTTTATGTATACATTTCGTGAAACATGCGGCAAGCCTTTCTGCGCCCGGGCATATCGCCGCCTGCGAAGCAACGCACAAGACCATACAAAAAGTACATATTCAGGAATGTTTTTAGCATTGAAATATGTGTGCCGGTGCGGTATAATCTTTGAAAGAAAGATAATACCTTGCAAACGGATGACGTAAGCTTTTTGCTCTGCGGCTTTTAGGACTGTTTATCATTTGCGGGCAATAATGCTTTATGTATGCACGCCGGTCCGGCCGCGGCAATTAGGTTTGCGCGCGCCCTGAGCAAAAACGGAGGACAATATGTCATACAGCGGTTTTGATCCCGTATCCCTGCACAAAGACAGACCGCGGCAGGAGGCGGATGCCCCAAGCGGCGCAGCTAATATAATGAGCGTGCAGGAGCGCCCCATAAGCGTTCCCATGCCTAAGCTGTACCAGGAGCATCTGCCCAATGCGGTGCTTGGGATGCGCAGTTGTGCAAATATGTCGGTATTTTCGGAGGGCGAACCGTTAGTTTTCGTCATTACCGCGCCTGTAAACGACGGCAAAATCAGATACGGAATTAAAAACACCCTGAGCGGAGAAATATTCAAGGGAAGGCTGGAGATAAGCAGAGACTGTAACTGCTTCCGGCTGGATTTTTCTCAATGCGGCATGGGCCCCGGGCATTATGAGTGTAAGGTCTTTATAAAAGGCAATGCGCTAAGCTGCTTTTTCGGCATAGTTGCCAAAACGGACAGATGTGCAGTGGCGGACAGCCCCTTTGCCGTAGACCATGCCTCCGCATGGCATGTAAAATCGGAAAACAGGAGGGATTATGCGCGGTTGCTTGGACTGTCGGGCGTCAAGTGGGCAAGGGAGAGAATAAGGCTTTCGGATATATATAACGACGGGATACAATACCTTTTTGAGAACTACGACGAAGCCTTTTCTTATATTAAAGCGGAGGGAATAAAAATTACCGTCTGCTTTCATGATATTCCCGCCGCGCTGTGCTGCCGCGACGGACTTGCGGTAAGTTCCATGAGCGCCGTCAGGAGCTTTGCCCGGGAAATAGGCAGGCATTTTGATGGAGCGGTGGATGCCTGGGAGATATGGAACGAGCAGGATGTCACCCATTTCTCCTGCGGTACGCCGGATGAATACGCAGCCTTTATGAAGGCCTTTGCCATAGGGCTTAAGGACAGCGGTACAGAGGCCCTGATATTGCCGGGTGCCTATGCGCGCGCGCCGGAATTTTCCGTTTACGGGCCGTGGATGATGAAAAACGGCGTAATGGATTATACGGATGCGTACAATTTCCACACTTATGTTTTCCCGGATAAAGATTCTGTGCCCGCCCCGGATATGCCGGTGCTGTCAGAGCACATGCTTAATGCCGAAAAATGGGGCGGCAAAGCGGCATGGCTTACCGAGACAGGCACGATAATCACAAATCCGGATGGCTATGACAGGATGACGCAATGGTATCAGCATGCCGCTTACCTGTCCGCTGCGTCGGCGCTTGTCCCGTTCTGCGGCGTGGAGAGAACCTTTCACTTCATGCTCCCGGCGTACGGCGAGTGCAATGCCGAGTTCGGAATGTTTACCTCCGGGCATGAGCCGCTTCCGGCGTTTATATCGCTTTGCGCGGTATGCGCGCAGCTTGGAAAGGGAGAGGCTCTGGGAAGCACAACCCTCCCTGTCAGGGGAGTGGCCTTCGATACCGGCGGGGACGAGGTGCTTATGCTCTGGAACGACGAGCCGGTGAGCGTGCAGCTTCCGGTGCGGCTTCCTGTAGTTGTGGCAGATATGAACGGCGGAGAAAAATGTCTTTGCCCCGGGAGGGACGGACTCAGCATCAATATAGGCGCGGCTCCGGTCTTCGTGCACTTTAACCGCATTCCAAAGCAGCTTTATAACCGTGACGCCGCCAAGGTGCGGCGCGCCTGCGCACATAGCTTGCCTCTGCCGTGCCGGCTTTTTGTCAGACCGGTGTTTCCGCCCGATACATTTCCGTTCTTTCCCGACCCGAAAAAGGGCGAGGGAGAGCTCATCACTACGGGTTACCGGCTGGAAAGCGGCCGGAGCACCGAAATCATGCTCGGATGCTGCAATTTCACTTCGCAAACGGTCTGCGCGCATCCGGATATAAATGCGCCGGAGGGGATTTCCGTTTCCGTCGCTGATGCGGTGGTACTGGCACCGGGTGAGGAAAAGGTTATTCCGCTTACCGTAACCGCATACGGAGAGCTTCATGGGGCGGAACTGTATGTGCGCCTATCGGCGGACGGTATGTGCGGTTCTCCCGCCTGCGTTTATATAGATACCGTAAAAAAACAGTGAACTTAGCGGTAAAATGCAGGACGGACAGGCAATGAGGCGAGCGGGAGAAGAAGCGAAGCCGCGCTCAGCGGGAGCGTTCCTTGCAGCGGGAGGGCAGAAGCAGGTATACCGCGATAAACGGAAGAGTGCATTGCCCCAGAATCATTACTACCGTAAACCATACTCCCGGGAACAGATTATATATCAGTTCTATCGGAGAGGACGGATAGTTTTGCGATATAAACATCAGGTTGGAATCGCAGCACAGGTTTATAACCAGGGCTGCAGCGCATACGATAAGTACCGTTGCGGCATATCCGATAATATCCCGCAGGCCAAGCCGTATGCTGCCTGTAATAAGCAGCGCCAGCCCCATATAAACCATAACCGAGTGCAGCATAAAGCTGTGAAAGGATATAAAGTGAATTGCGGGGTAAATGGTAAGCGATGTAAGAGGGACAATTAAAAAAACAAGTCCGCCCACTACAGAACCGGTTGCCAGGAAAACATCGCCGGCACGCTGCAGCTTGCCGCGGCCCAAACTGCTCATAAGGCCGGCATACAGTACAATGCTGCAAAAATAAAGCGGTATGTATGAGTTGGGATTATCGGCATTTCCTATTATAATATTAAACACTATTTTGCATATTTCCAGCACCCAGAGCACAGCGGTCAGGCAGCGTATTATGCGCCGCATGATAAAAGACGCTTTATCTGCCGGTATGCGCGCCGTAAAATAAAGCGCCGCGGCCACACAGCAGGCGGCAATGAGCAGCATTATTATGTGCGCCGGTGAGTAAAGTCCGGCCGCGGGAGCGGCACACGGAGCGGCGAAAAACGAAAGAGATGCAAATCCCGGATACAATTCGGTTTTTCCTTTCCTGAGCGCAGCCGCAAAAAAAGCCATAAACGGCTGTGCCGACTTTTGTAATACGCAGCTATTGTAAGCGTTAGCGAATATAAAGTCAAGACCCAAAAGTATTATCTGTGAGGTTTCTTATATAACCTGTAGATTCCCGGCAATGGATCAGGCAAGGGCTTATAACGTGTTGCGGCTTTTTGACAGCAACCCGATAATGGATTCAACGGTGCGGCAATCAAGCAATACTTTTTGCGTATGTATCACCCGGTCGATATCACTGACATCTGCAAGGATAAATTCACTGTCAACCGGGCTGTTATTGTGCAGCAATAGCACATATCCGTTGATCCAAACATTTATATTGTGCTGTTTCAGATAGTTAGACAGTATGTATATCTGTCGCTTTACTTGTTTTATAGGATTTTTTACCGTTTTGACATAAGTGTTTCCGGCGTCGGTAGTATGATATTTTTGCCATTCATAATCGCCAACAGAACCTACAAGCTGTCCGTTATAATTCTTAACTTCAATAATAAAAATGCCGTATTCATTGACAATGACATTATCAAGCTCTGTGTTTTTTTGATCAAAAGAGACAGTAATATTGGATAAAAGATGATCTTTGCCGTTCAAAATGCTTTCTATCATTCGTGCGGCATACTCCTCCCCCAAGCGGCCGCATTTCCTTTCAGGCGGCTCGCTATTCAGAAATACTGCGGCAATTATTATAATGATAATTGCAATTATGACGATTATTACAATCATAGGCCGCCTCATGGTTGCTTTTGGAATAGAAATATGCTTTTGAACGGTTTTTGCTTTTTAATTCCGTCAGTAGTATTCAAAAGCGTGAAGTCCAGAGTTTTGCATGATACATATCTGATGGTAATTATATACCATACATACAGTATATCATATTATCGGCAAAAAACAATGATTTTCAGAGGAATTCCCTCGGAATCCGTAAGACGATGGCGTATTTATCATGATAAGCACCGCAGACAGATGTATGTGCGTCTTGTGCCAGTATAAGCATAAAAACAGGGTAAAACATGGCTGCGGAAAGAATACTCTGCAACGTAGCCATGTTTCGCCTTATTGTAGTATTGACACTTTGCGGGCAGGTCTCAGGCGGTTTTTTCTATGCGTATCGCAATTACGGTCATGTCATCCCGTGCATGTCCTCCGCTTTTTTTCAGAGCGCTTTTAACCAGTTCTCCCGCTACTATGTTTACATCCTTATCGTATATCCTGGGCAGAATAAGCTCGATTTCATCCTGACATGGATTTACCAACGCGTCATATACGCCGTCGGACAGCAGGAGCAGCAGGTCGCCGTCCTTGATGAGCCTGTCCGTTATGCTGGGACCGGGGTCGCTTACAATACCCAGCGGCAGCGAGTTTCCGCTTACGGCCTGCACTCTGCCTGCCCGCACAAGATATCCCGGAACAGCGCCTATTTTCCCCCAGGAGCATATTCCCTGCGTCAGGTCAAGCACGCAGGCGTCAATAGTGGAATAGCTTTCGGCGCTTTTTTTCCTCAGCTGCAGCAGCTCGTTTACCGTGTCGTATGCCTGCCGGACATCCATTCTGCCAAGGCACAGCGTTTCAAGCAGGGCCACGGCGTTTTCGCTTTCGCATGCAGCCTCGCTGCCGCTGCCCATTCCGTCGCTTATGGCGGCCAGATATTTTCCGCCCGGCAGAGGAAGAAGGGAAAAACTGTCCCCGCAGACGCTTTGCCCATCCTTAACCTTACAGGCTGCATGGCAGCAGGCGCGCAGCCTGGGAGCCGGGGTAAACACGCAGCGGCAGCCTCCGGACGCAAGAGAACAGATGCGCTCATCGCAGGAAAAATCAGCGCCCAGGGTCTGTCTGAGCAGCTCCGGAATGCGACCGGCACAGGGCTTGTCCCCTTTACAGGCGGGCAGACTGACCGTTACCGACTCCAGATTTCCTTCGCGGCAGCGGCACACAATATCACGCGCGCCCAGACCGTTTTCACACAGAACGGAGGAAAGCCGTTCTTCGGTATTATAATCGTACTCTATGGGGCTGTTTTCCTTTACCAGAGACAAAAGCATATCGGCAATGCTGCGGCATTGCTTTGACATCATTATATTGCCGCTTTTTATTTCGGCATCCTCTGCCGGAGCGGCATTCTGGGTGTTCATATCCAGCAGTACGCCTATCCAGTCTACACATCTTGCCTTGAAATCCTTGCTTACATCATACGGGGACAGCGAGCCTGCGGCGGTTATCATCCCGGCAAGTTCGCGGAAGTCCGAGTATGTATCGGAATACCGGTTTTTCCAACAGTATTCGTATTTACTGCACTGAGAGCATATCCTGCTGGCGGCGTGCGCGCACAGCTCCAGCCGTTTGCTTCGCTTGTTCTCGGTGCTTTCCTGAAATATCTGGGACAACCGGTTAAATACCTCCGAGCAGCTCCGAAGCCGTGTATCTATTTCTGCAAGCGAGCGGGAAGCCAGCTCTTTCTCCGAAGAGGTGGGTATAAGCACACTGCCGCCCAGGCCGCGCAGCAGCTGCGTCTGCTTTTTGTTAAGCAGCATGACCGGAACCGCTGCCAGTCCTGCCGTTTGCATCGGTATAATAAATCCCGGCATCCCGGTCATGCACAGGGTCATAAGCGCGTCCGCCAGCACAAAGCCCAGCAGAGCGGAAAACCGTCCGAGCCTTCTGAAGGAGCATGCAAAAAGTGCCATTACGGCAAGAGTAAAACAGACATCGGATTTCATGCCCTTTAACAGGAAAAATGAGGCGCACATACAGGCAAAGGCAATGGCCTCGCCGGCGGGAAGAGCAAGCGCCGCGGCGGATATGCATATCAGGGACATAAGCACTGCAAAGGAGATATCCAGCAGATTTATATCGGGCAGAGAGAGCAGAACGGAGCATATCAGTAAGCCTACGCATGCAAGCTCACCTTTTGTAAGGGCACTGCGTTTCCGGGCCGACTGCAGCGCCTGCACGGCTCCGGTCAGTATCGGTATAAGTGCACATCCTCCTACGCAGGACAGGCAGGCCATTATGATGTCGTAGGCTGCCGCGTCTTCACTGCACAGTATGGCTATAAGATAGCATACCGCCATAGCTCCCATGCGATAAACTTGTCGCGACAGCTTTTTTATATGTAAAAAGTAGACGCAGAACAGGTATAAAAGCACCGGTACGCAATACATGGTCACGCTAAACAGTGACGGCTCTCTTATCAATGCCGCACATATCGAGCCTGCCGCTACGGGAAGATACCGGGACGGCTTGTCCCATATTACGCCCGGCAAACAAACCGCAAAGGGGTACAGCCCTTCTGCGGGCGAGCAGCCGGCCAGCAAAACGGATAAAACCAGCAGTATAGCCGGTTCCGCGGCGCGTGCCGTCAGCGCGCGTATGCTGTAAACCGAAAGCTTTTTGTGTTTCTTTTGCATTTTATCACCCTGTTTCTTCAGACTGCGGCAGTTTGGCCTGAGTCACTAAAAGCACATGAAGTACATACAGTATATGCAGTACAAATGAGTTTTGCGGCTGTGCATCAGCTGGCAATCAGGCTCTCTTGCACGGATTTTTGAGATTTGAGCGTATATGGATTGTTGATTGCATTATAACAGGGACTGCAGGGTGAAAAATGTTGCTTTGACGGCAGGATTTTACGCAATCGTATGCCTTTTTGCGCCGGAAAACATGAGTTTAACGCATTTTTCGTCAGATTAGGCATATAATGAAGCATAAAAATGTTTTTTTGTGTCGACAGAAAAACAAGCTGCGGCAGGAATAACTGCTTCCCGCGCGGCCCCGGGCCTCGGCCTTACGGCCTTCGGCCCTCCGCGCCGCCTGCGGCGGCGCGCTCCCTCCGGTCGCCGGGCCGCGCGGTGCGCCCGGGGCCGTACAGCATCATAAGCTTCCGCATAGTGTGTCGGGGGTGGCATTTGCGAGTCGCCGCCGCTTTTGAAGGTGTGCGAAATACTTTTTCAAAGCCCTTTTTGCGCTATGGTGCACATCATGTTATCCGGTGACGCGGACGGCTTTTGCCGTCGGAGGCTCGCAGATACCTTTGAAATTTTTATAAAAACGGACGGATGGAAAATATCCCTATTTACAAACCTCGTGCAAAGTTGTATAATATATAAAAATATATGGAGGGACATAATAATGAAGAAAAAGCTTTTTGCAGTTCTTGCCGTTATTGCAGTAATCTGTGCAATGACAATGACAGCGGTTGCGGCACCTTTTGACACAAGTCTTCTGCTGCCTGTAACCGAGCAGTTTGACATCGACAAGGTAGTGAGCGCCACCGGCGACGGAGTGGCGTCCCTTACCGAAGACAAGACCTATCTTGTGGAAATCGACGGCTACGGCTATGTAGCGGCCGGTTATGCCGTTACCACCGACGGTTCTTTCTGGGCGACATTTATCGCGCATGAGGACAATCTCTATGCCAGCAAGTACATGGTGCTGCAGGTTAAAAACGGCAGCCAGGAGACTGCCATATCTCCCTATCACATCGCTTTCAGCGGAAGCGTTACAACTCCCGTAAGCATCAGCGGTAATGAGGAGTATCCCATTGTTCTGGTAAACGATAACGGCGAGTATCAGCGTGCCGTGGTGGAATTCAGCCTGGATGCCTGGTATGTGATTCTGCCTGCCGATTTCAGCGGCTACATCGTAATCCCCAATGAGCGCCTTACCAGCGACATTACCGAGGAGAACACCGAAGGCGTAGGCGACTACATGGCAATGCGCACCGAGCAGGATTATCGCTTCTTCTGGCAGCTCAATATTTATGTTGAGAACAGAGGCGAGGAGGAAACCACTCTGGAGTGGGTCAATATGTTTGCTGTTTCCGAGACCCTGGATTTCGACCTGCCTGCCGCAGATCCCACCGAGGATCCCACCGAGACTCCCACCGAGACTCCGACAGAAGTTGCTTCTCAGGGCGCTTCCGTAACTCCCGGACAGAGCACAGCCGCTGCTCAGACTCAGCAGGGAGGCTTCCCCACCTGGGCGTGGATCGTTATTGCCGTGGTTGTCGTAGCGATAATCGTTGTTGTTATCGTGGTTGCTTCCAAAAAGAAGAAGGAAAACTGATAGCTTCTGAATACAAACATCCGACCGGGCCGCAGTAAGCGGCTCGGTTTTTTGTTTGCCGTAAGGATACGGCATTGTGATTCCGACTCTGAGCGCCGGACGGTCAATCCTCTCATGCCGGCGCTTTCGCACGGGCATGGCATTTCCTCGCTATAATTATAATCTTGTCCCAAGCGCTACGGCTCTTCCGCACGGGCATGGCATTTCCGCCATTTTGCCTGCCTTGCAGCAAAAGGCTCCGGTTTATGACGCCAATATGCGGACAGCAATTTTTCGGATTTATTCCACGCAAAACGAACGGTTAAATATCCATATTTACATTCGGGAGATAATAATTTATAATGCTGACAAATCAAAGTATTGCGGAGGAAAATATTATGAGGAAAAAGCTTTTCACAGCTCTGGTTGTTATCGCCGTAATCTGCACTGTGGTTTTGACGGCGTCCGCGGTTACCGGGGCGCCGGACACCTCTCCCTTTGACACGTCATTGCTGCTGCCGGTAACCGAAAAATTCGATATCGAAAAGGTGGTCAGCTCATGGGGCGGAGGTTATGCGTCACTTACGGAGAATGACACCTTGCTTGCGGAGATCGACAGCTCCGACAATGTAGAGATAGGATATACTGTTACCACGGACGGCACCTTTTTCGCCCCGTTTATCGCTCACGAGAATAATCTCTATGCAAGCAAGTATATGGTGCTTCAGGTAAAGAATAGCAGCCAGCCAATTGCGCTTGCGATTAAGCACCAGGCTTTTTGTGAAACGGTTACGGCTTATATCGGTATCAGCGGAAATGAAGAATACCCCGTTGTCATGGTAAACGATAACGGTGAATACCAGCGCGCCGGCGTGGAATTTATTAGGGATGCATGGTATATTAAACTGCCCGCTGATTTCAGCGGCTATATCGTAATCCCCAATGAGCGTCTGACCAGCGATACCTCAGAGAGTAATACCGAGGGGATTGGAGATTATATGTCATTGCATACTGAGCAGAATTACCGCTTCTTCTGGCTGCTCGGTCTGGTGCTGGAAAACCTAAGCGATGAGCCTGCAGAGCTGGAATGGGTGAATATGTATGCCGTTGCCGCGAAGCTGGATTTCGACCTGCCTGCCTTTACTCCCACCGTAGCTCCCACCGAGGCTCCGACAGACGTTGCTTCTCAGGGCGCGTCCGTAGCTCCCACCGTGGCTCCGACAGAAGTTGCTTCCCAGGGCGCTTCCGTAGCTCCCGGACAGAGCACAGCAGCTGCTCAGCAGTCGGGAGGCTTCCCCACCTGGGCCTGGATCGTTATTGCCGTGGTTGCCGTGGCGATAATCGTTGTTGTTATTGTGGCAGCTTCCAAAAAGAAGAAGGAAAACTGATAACTTCTGAAATATAAACAAACCGGGCCGTTTGCGGCGGTCCGGTTTGTTGTTTATTCATTTGCAGCTCAGGCTTGCGGAATTTATTTTAATTCCAGCCTCCTGGAGGTGGGTTTGATCTCCTCGCGCTTGGGCATATTAAGCTTTAATACGCCATCGCTGTATTCGGCGGTTATCTCATCGGACTTGATGCCGGAGATGTCAAAGCTTCTGGTAAAGGAACCGTAGCAGCGTTCGCGGCGCACATAATTGCCCTTTTCGTCCTTTTCTTCCTTGCTGTCGTTGCGGCTCGCGCTTATGGTCAGATAGTCACCCTCAAGATCTATGTGTATGTCCTCTTTCTTAAAGCCCGGTAGATCGGCTTCCAGCTCGTACGCGCTGCCGGTATCCCTAATATCGGTTTTGAACTCCGCTATTGAGTTATTCCCGAAAAATGCTTTTTCCAGCTCGTTGAGCTCCTTAAAAGGATTAAAGACGGTCCTGTTGTTATTTCTTTCAAACGGCATAATATCAAACATAAAACTCACTCCTTAAAAAAATTATTCTGAACGGTTGCTTCGGCTCATTGCAATGTGCCGGCGGCTGAGCCTTTGCCGCAGGCTTCTGACTTACACATCGGACTCAACTCCTTTCCGTTTTTTTATCTTTCCCTTTCAACGCGTATATGATAACTCGTAAATATTTCATTTTATACGGGATTTTATTATCATTCTGTGAACTTTAGCACTCTCGATCTTAGAGTGCTAAAAAACTGCGCAAGCATTTTGTGAATATTTGCCGTCGGCATATTGACTGCAAAAGGCTTTTTTGATAAAATAAGGCACATTAACTTGATATAAAATGGAGGGGTATCTTTATGCAGCAGCAGTGCAGCGAAAAAAGCGATGCGTTCAGCTATTTAAGCGGTTTTCTCGGCGCTCTTCTCGGCGCGGCGGTGGGCGCGGTGCCGTGGTTTCTGGTAAGCACTTTTTTGGAGCTTTATTCATCCTGGCTTGGGCTTGTGGTGGGCATCTGCGCGTTCTTCGGCTATAAACTGCTGAAGGGTGCAAAAAACAAGGGCTATGCCATAACCGTAATTATTATCTGTTCTGTACTTATGATTTATGTCAGCGAGTTTTGCAGCTACTGGGTTGTGCTAAGCCAGGACCCCGAATGGATTGCGGAGGCCGAAGCGGAATCGTTTTCGGTCGGCTCGTATGTGTTCTGGTCTCTGGTTTATCCGGATAACCTGCTGGAAATACTCAAGTCGTCCGTCATAGGCATGCTGCTGGGCGTCGCGGGCGTGTGCTGCATGCTTAAAAATGTTATTCGGTATTGCAGTGCGGTTACGCTGCAGACGGCGCAGCCCGGTCAAGGATGCGGCACAGACCAGTACAGCGCAAACCCCTACGGCGCAAACCCGTATGGAACAGATGCGGCCCCCGGAGACTCCTCCGACGGCAGTATTTATACCGCGGTTCCGGAAACACCCCAAACCGATAACGGCACGGCTGCGGAAGCACAGCCCGGCAATGCGGAAAGCGGCGGCGATGATGCCCCGCAGGGCGGACAGTAGTCCCCTGGCATTGCCCCGGAAAGCGTGCCGTGCACGGCAAAATTAAGATCCGTTATAAAATAAGTCCGGATATCGTGCGGTTTTGCCGCAATATCCGGGCTTTTTTTAAGCATTTTTGATGTATAATATACAGCAGCGGACCGGAGCGCGCGATTATCCGGACAGACAAAGCGCGTTGTGCGGAGCCGGCACCGATGATTTTTCAATAAAGAAAGGGGAAGCAAAGTGTTAAAAGCCGTAATAGATATAGGTACAAACAGCACAAGACTGTGTATAGCCCGTGTAGAGCGCGCTGAGGGCGCGGTAAGCGTTTCTCAGGTGCGCAAATACCTCACCACCACCAGGCTGGGACAGGGCAGCGCCGACGGCACCCTCAAGCGTGAGCCCATGGAGCGCACGGCAAACGCAGTGGCCGGGTTTGCGGCGGCCGCGGCCGAGGCCGGAGCGCAGGAACTCTATGTATACGCCACTGCTGCGGTGCGCGAGGCGGAAAACCGCGATGCCTTTAGGCGGCTGCTTTTGCAAAACGGCGTTAAACTGCAGCTGCTCAGCGGCGAGCAGGAGGCACTGATTGCCTTTACGGGCGCGGCAAATGCGGAGGATACGGCGGTAATAGATATCGGAGGAGGCAGCACCGAAGTAATGGTAAAGCATGACGGACAGGTGCGGGCAATGAGCAGAAAACTGGGCGCGGTCAGGCTTCAGGAGCGCTTTGGCGGCAGCGACGGCATAGACTGCCGGATGCTGCAGCGCGTAAAGGAAGCCATAGCCCCAGAGCTGGAGTGCTACGAAAGTATCCGCCCCTTTGACGCGCGGACACTGGTGGGAGTGTCCGGCACCGCTACCACGCTGGGCGCGGTAAAGCTGGGTATGCGCGAGTATAGCGACGCCGTACAGGGCACAGTCCTTACGCTGGGGCAGATCAGGCAGTTGGCGGAGCAGCTCATGCAGCCGCTTGCTGACAGAATGCTTATTCCGGGCGTGCCGCAGGACAGAGCGGATATCATTCCGTTCGGCACGATCATTCTGGAGAGCTTTATGAGCCGTTGGGGCTTTGACAGTCTTACGGTGTCGGACAGGGACTCGCTGGAGGGCTTCCTTATGCTCAGCGAAGACCCGTCCTTCGGGGCGCTTCCGTGCCGCTGCGGCAAAAACTGAAGGCGTGTTTTGCAGCTGCCATGCTCCTATATTTGATTCCTGTTATATGTA
>JAQXIQ010000147.1 GCA_029007865.1 Bacillota bacterium | reverse complement strand
GACAAGACCTGCAGGGAGCTGTTTTCGGTGCGTTCCTATGCCAAGACCAAGTTGCTGGGCTGCGCGCTAGAAAAGCTGGAATCATGGTGCGAAGGGCGTGCATCGGCTGTTTTTATTGATTATGAAACTTATATGCCGTTTTTGTCTCAGGGGTGCGACACCGAGGGAATAGTCAATTATGCCCTGGATATAAAGGGCTGTGAAATAGCCGTTTTCGGGTGTGAGAAAACGCCGGGCACGGTAAAGGTGAGCTTAAGGTCGGTATCGGAAAAGCATGATGTTGCGGCCCTGGTGCTGGGGCTGGGCGGAGGCGGGCATACTCAGGCTGCTGGCTGCACGCTGGAAATGTCCTGCGATGAGGCAAGGAAACTGTTTTACAATCTGATGAAGGATTACTTTAAGTGAAAAGCGGAATTATAAACGTTTATAAAGAAAAAGGATGGACCTCCAGCGACGTGGTGGTCAAGCTGCGGCACCTACTGCACGAAAAGAAGGTGGGGCATGCCGGCACGCTGGACCCCGGAGCGCAGGGCGTGCTGCCAGTCTGCGTGGGCAGTGCCACACAGCTTTCGGAATATATAATGGATAAGAAAAAGGTGTATATCGCTCAGTTTATTCCGGGTATTACCACGGATACCGAGGATATAACCGGCAATGTCATTTCAAGGACGGACGCTGCGGTGTCATTGGAGCAGGTCAGGGAGGCGTGCTCGCATTTTGTCGGAGAGATCAAACAGATACCGCCCATGTATTCCGCCGTAAGATATAACGGAAAAAAGCTTTATGAGCTTGCAAGAAGCGGCAGAACCGTGGAGAGAAAGCCGCGCTGCGTGACCGTTTATTCCATAGAGGCTTGCAGGCGCGACGACGAGAGCTTTACCCTGCGGGTGGAGTGCTCAAAGGGGACATATATCCGCACTCTGTGCAGCGATATCGGAAAAATGCTGGGTACCGGCGGCTGTATGGGAGAGCTGGAGCGCATTGCGTGCGACAATTTTACGGCGGAGAATTCCTATACGGTGGGACAGATAGAAAACATGATAGAAAAGGGCGACTTCGGTTTTATTACCGATGCGGAAGCGGCTTTGACCAAGTATCCGGCGGCGCATCTGGAGCCCTCCTTCGGGGTCCGTTTTCTTAACGGAGTGGACGCCGGGAGCAAACGCTTTGCGGTATCGGAACCCCTCAAAGAAGGGAGCATCGTCAGGGTATACATAGATGGGCGTTTCTGCGCCGTTGCGCAGGAGAAAAACGGAATGCTGCATATCAGGAACCGCTTTGTATCGCCTCAGGAGTATGCGGAAGGCCGGGGAGGTGAGGCCAAAGATGAATAACGCGCTTATATTGGGCACCTTTGACGGAGTACACTTGGGTCACAGATCGCTGTTTGCCAAGGGTAAGGAGCTGGCGGGCCTGGGGATGACGCCCGTTGCCGTGCTGTTTTCCAGGCATCCGGCGCAGGTGCTGGGCAAAAAAACAGAGCTGATAAACACTCTTGCGGAGCGGGAAAACCTGCTCAGGGCAGAGGGCGTCGGATTCGCATACATTGACTTTAATCCGGAGCTTGCGGCAATGCCGGCTGACGATTATGTCGCCATGCTGTGCAGAAGGTTTGCGCCCGGCGCCATGATAGCGGGACGGAATCACACCTTCGGCAGGAATGCTGCCGGCACGCCCAAGGATCTTCTGCGCCTTGCCGGGGTTTATGGCTATAAGGTGTTCGTGCAGCCCAGCGTGATGTATAACGGCGAGCCTGTAAGCAGTACCAGGATAAGAGAGTGCATCAGGCAGGGCGATATGGACGCCGCAAATGCCATGCTGGGGTACAGATTCGGTTTTGAAGGCTGCGTGGGACAGGGCAGGCATGTCGGCAGCCAGATGGGTTTTCCCACGGCAAACATAGCTTATCCCGAGGAAAAGGTCTGCCCAGCAGACGGAGTGTACTGTGTTGCGGCCGTCATAAACGGCAAAAGCTACGGGGGCGTAATGAACATCGGCTTCCGTCCGACATTTGAAAACGGCGGCGGCAGGACATACGAATGCAATATCTTTAATTACAGCGGGGATCTGTACGGTAAAACCGTCAGAATTGAGTTTATCAAGCGGCTTAGGGAGGAAAAACGGTTTGCGTCGCCGGAGGAGCTTAAAAAGCAGATATCCGACGATATACGGATAACCACCGCTTATTTTAAGACAATCAAGAATCCGCCCTCGGTTTTCTGACGCTGCGGAAAGCGCGGGTCTTGATTTGCGCTGCGCGCCCCGGAATGGAGAAAAGCCGCGCATTTCGGGCTTTTGCACGCACCGGAGCGCCAGGTACGGTGTGAGTAAAAAATAATCTTTACAAAAAATGCGTGTTATGCTACAATATCTATGTTTCCATGACCCTTTGCCAAGGAGTGCGCTTCTCCTAGCGGCTTACCCGGCTCAGGGCGTCTGGAGATAAATAAATTTTTAAGGAGGTGCTGTAATGGATAAGGCAAAAAAGGCCGAGATTATCGAGGCTTACAAGCTCCATGACGGCGATACAGGCTCACCGGAGGTACAGATTGCAATTCTCAGCGAGAGGATCAGTCATCTTACCGAGCATCTGAAGGTCCACAAAAAGGATCAGCATTCAAGGCGCGGTATGTTCATGATGGTAGGTCAGCGCAGAGGTCTGCTTAATTACCTCAAAAGCATTGATATCGAAAGATACAGAGCTATTGTGGAAAAGCTTGGTCTCAGAAGGTAAACGGCATGGCGGAGTGTTTTTTACAGTCCGCCTTTACCATTTTATAAATACCGTTTTTACGGATTTAAATAGATGTTGGAATCGAGGTATAGTGAATGGAACACAGGATATTCAAGACTGAATTTGCAGGCCGTGAGCTGTCCGTGGAAGTGGGCAGATATGCCGAACAGGCAAACGGTCACTGCGTTGTCCGCTGCGGTGACACGGCGGTTATGGTTAATGTGACCATGTCCAAGGCTCCCAGAGAGGGCATGGATTTTTTCCCGTTGAGCGTTGAGTTTGAAGAAAAACAGTATTCGGTAGGTAAAATTCCGGGAGGCTTTATTCGCAGGGAGGGCAGACCCTCCGAGAAGGCGATACTGACCTCCAGACTTATTGACAGGCCTATACGGCCGCTTTTCCCCAAAGGGTTCTACAACGATGTGCAGGTAGTGGCTACCGCAATGTCGGTGGATAACAATATTCCGCCGGATATATATGCCATGATCGGCTCCTCCGTTGCCCTTTCGATATCCGATATCCCCTTTGCAGGGCCCACCGGAAGCGTTACGATAGGCTTGATTGACGGAGCGTATGTTATCAATCCGGACATGGAGCAGAGGGAAAAGAGTATCCTGCATCTTACCGTTTCCGGTACAAAGGACGCCGTTATGATGGTGGAGGCGGGCGCTAAAGAGGTCACCGAGGACGAAATGCTGGAAGCCATTATGCTTGCGCATTCCGAGATCAAGAAGCTGGTTGCCTTCCAGGAGGAGATAGTTGCCGAGGTGGGCAAGCCCAAGGCGGTTATCGACTATTACAAGGTGCCGGATGAGATCATGAATTCCGTGCGGGAATATGCTACCGATAAGATCGCATGGGTCATGGAGAGCTTTGACCGCCACGAGCGCGACGAGAGAGAACAGCAGGTCGATGCCGAGGTGCAGGAGCATTTTGCTCAGCAGTATCC
>JAQXIQ010000146.1 GCA_029007865.1 Bacillota bacterium | reverse complement strand
CGTCCGCAGCACCCTCAGAGTAATATCCTCCATATTCCCTATCGGAGTAGGGCAAATATATATTCCGTTCATATGTCATCTCCTTACCTCCGGCGGCGTTTACGCAGTGTCAAATCTGCATATGGTATATCCTTTTCAGTTCCTCTGTATAGCCGCCGTCCTGGGTATTAAGCACCAGAGTGGGCTCCCATACGGCGCCGGGCCTGCCTCCGCGTACTCCCTCCGCCAGTATCATCCTGGGCGGCTTATCCGCGCGCGGCTGAACGAGACGCAGCCGCTTAGGCTCCATTCCGGAAGCCCGCATTGCGGCAATAATATCGGCAATGCGCTCGCACTGATGCACCATGGCAAACCTGCCTCCGAAGCGAAGCAGCCGGGCAGCCGCGCTAACCGCATCCTCCAGCGTGCATTCTATCTCCTGCCTGGCTATACGCACGCTTTGTTTTTCTCCCGCCAGCGAGCCGTCCGGCTTCATATACGGCGGATTGCACACCACGGCGTCCATACTGCCCGCCTCCGCTCCGAAGCCCATTTTCCTTATATCGGCGCACCGCACGGTTATAATGTCTTCCATGGCGTTATATGCGACATTTTTGGCGCAAAGCTCCGCCATATGAGGCTGCAGCTCTGCCGCAAGGCAGGAGTAGGGCTCGCACCGCGCAGTCACAAGCAAAGCAACCAACCCCGTCCCGCTGCACAGATCGGCTATACGGTCTCCGCGCCGCACCGAAGCAAACCCTGCAAGCAGCACCGAATCGGTGCCGAAACAGAATTCCTCGGTATCCTGAAATATTTTCAGTCCCTTATACTGCAAATCGTCCAGTCTGAGCAAGCCGGCACTCTCCTTATGTCAATACATTCCGGTAAGCCGCAGTATATTGCCCGCAAACACCAGCGCGCGCACGTCGGCGCTCAGCCCCAGGGAATCTATGAAATCCAGCGTCCTTGCCGGATCCTCCCACGGGCAGTCGCTGCCGAAAAGCACATTTTCCGCCGGATGCTGTTTTATAATGCGGCATACCGTTTCCCTGTCCATATATGTTTCTGCCATTGCCGTATCAAAATATACATTTTTAAGCCCAACCAGATGCGCAAGCACCTCGTCCGGCATTCTGAGCCCGCCCATATGCGCAAGCACCATCTTCAACCCCGGAAAGGCCCTGGCCACCGCCGCCGACGCCCGAGGCGCGGCATGTATAAGCTGTGGGCTGTAACAGTCCCAGCCTGCGTGAAACACTATAAACATGCCCATGTCGGAGCACTTTTCATATATGGGAAACAATGCTCTGTCATCAATCATAAAGCCCTGGTAATCGGGGTGCAGCTTAATACCGCGAATGCCGTTATCGCGCAGAAATTCCAGCTGTTTTTCCCATTTGTCCGACAGATAATGCACGCTCCCCAGCGGAATGAAGCGCTCGTCCGCACTGTTCTGCACGGCGGCATTATTGATGCTTTCCTCCTGCGACGGGCTGGTGGCAATGCTCAGCAGCACCGCACGGTCCACACCGCTTGACGCCATTCTTGCCGCGGTACAAGGCAGCGTTCCGTCGGTACAGGGCGTAAGCCCGGATATTCCCGCAAGCTTTTGTATGGCCTTATGTGCGATTTTCTCCGGAAAAATATGTACATGCGAATCTATTATCACTTATCATTCTCCCTTTCGGAAAGATACGCGTCCTCATCCCGGCAAGGGGATTCATCCGTCGTCTCTTTACTCCACAAATGATAGTTTTCAGTCCCCTCCAGTGCGCTTCTGAGCTTTTCGCGCACATCGGGCACCTGAGTCTCCAGCGCCGAGACAAGCGCCGAGACGCGGGCCCGTGCGGTATTGCCGCAAGCAGGACAGGGCGACGCCACAACAGGCAGCGGCAAGCCTTTGGCCACTGCGATTATATCCTGCTCCGAGGCATACACAAACGGCCGCAGCACCGTTATATCACGGCGCGAAAGGTATGTTTTGGGTGCAAAGGTACTTAACCTGCCCTCATAAAGCAGGCTCATAAGAAAGGTGTTTACCGCGTCCTCCGAGTGATGCCCCAGCGCCGTCTTATTGCAGCCAAGCCGTACCGCCGTGCTGTTCATAACCCCGCGGCGGAGATTGGCGCACAATGCACAGGGGTCCTTTTCCTGCCGGGTATCAAACACCACACCGCCGATATTGGTCTGTGCCACCTCGTAGGGTATGCCCAGGCGCATAAAAAACTCCCGAACCCCGCTTAAATCAAACGGCCGCAGTCCGGTATCCACTGTCACCGCAACGATACGGTAATCCTTTTTGGAAAACTTCCTGTACAAATCCAGACAGTAAGCAAGCGCAAGGCTGTCCTTACCCCCGCTTACGCCTACGGCTATACTGTCCCCGTCGCTTATAAGTCCGAAATCCCGATCCGCCCTGCGGATACACCCCAAAAGGCGTTTTAGCTCGCGCTTTATGGCTCTCAGCCCCCTTGCAGCAATATAATGCGGAGTTTCCCTTACTGCCCCGATCACTCCGGAACGGCGACCGTATCGGTTATTCCGCCCGGCTTGATTATATCGGCAGCTCCCTTATCCACGCAGCCAGCTCGGCGCTTATATTCTCGGTTGCGGCAGCCATATCCTCGCCCCGTGCGCGGCAGCCCGCAAGAGCCTCCTGCGCCCGCGCAATAAGCTCGGCATCCATCGCGTCGGAAAACACCCTGGCACTCTCTATTATACCGTTTTTGACATTATAGCAAAGCTGTACCTCGCCCCATGAAAAACGGTTTTCAAATGTCGCCTCAAACTGCGGGGTCTCGCCCAGCGTCCACTCCCATGAGGAATATTTGTCAATCAACGGCTGATAGTCCGCTTTGTCCAGCTCTCCCGACCTGATTCTGGCCGTCAGCGGCGCATACTCCTTTTCAAACGCCTCAACCAGCGCGTCGCACAGCGATTCCATGGTAATATCGGCATAGTCGCCCAGATTGCACACCCTTGAGCGTACCGAAGTCACGCCCTTTGCGCTGAGCTTGGCCTTGGACGGAGAGAGGTATTTGGACAGCCTTGTCATATCGGTATTTATAAGCAAAGTACCGTGCTGCATGGATACATTGGCCTTGTGGGAAAAGGCATTGCCGGAGAATTTTTTGCCGTCCAGCAGTATGTCGTTGCGGCCGGAAAATTCCGCGTGCAGGCCGAACTTTTCCAACGCCCCCAGCACCACGCCGAGCTGTCTTTCCAGGTTATAAAGCTGTTTTGAGGCGGCAAAGGTAAAATTTATATTGCCCTCGTCATGGAACACCGCGCCGCCGCCCGAAGGCCGCCTTACCAGTGTTATCCCGTCGCGCTTAATGGCGTCCATATCGCATTCGCGCCAGGGGTTCTGATTACGCCCTATTACCACGGTATCCTTATTCTGCCACAGATAAAGCCATACTTCATCCTCACGGCAGTTGTCCATGATATATTCTTCCAGCGCAAGGTTCTCTCTGGGGTCCATTCCCTCTGCAAGTACATAGTATGTTCTCATATCTTCATCTTCTTACGATACGATTGTTTTGATTTGCAACCGTCAGTTTCGAGGCTTCGCTGCGGCTCACATGCGCACCGGAGCCTCTATGCCGGCCAGCCCAAGCCCTGTCTTTATAACGGTTTTTACCGCCGCGCAGAGCTTCAGATTAGCATTTGTCCCGGCCTGATCGTCGGTAATTATGCGATGCTCAAAATAAAACCTGTTAAAGGCCTGACACAGAGATGTCACATGGCGCAGCACCACGCAGGGCTCATTTTTATCGCAGGCTGTGCGTACCGCCTGAGGAAAGCCCTCCAGCAGAGCGCAAACCTCTCTGCCCTCGGCATTGTCCAGCACGCTCAGGTCGGCATCGGTGCATGCCAGAGCCTGTTCCGGGCTTACGCCGCTTTTGGCAAGCACGGAGCAGGCACGCGCGTGAGTGTACTGCACATACGGTCCGGTCTCGCCCTCAAACGCAAGCGCCCTGTCCCACCAGAAATCCACATCCTTGATGCGCGAATTATACAAATCGTAAAACAGCACCGCGCCTACTCCCACCTGCCGCGCTACGGTCTGCTTGTCCGGCAGTTCAGGATTCTTCTGCTCTATTATATCCCCGGCCTTTTCCACGGCGCGTTCCAGCAGCTCATCCAGATAAACAATATTCCCCTTTCTGGTAGAGAGCGTCTGCCCCTCAAAGGAAACCATGCCGAAAGGCACATGCACAAGATCCTTGGCCCAATCGTAGCCCATCAGCTCTATAACCTTTATAAACTGGCGGAAATGCAGATTCTGCTGGTATGCCACGACATAGAGACATTTATAAAAATCATAGGTCTTTTTGCGGTAAATGGCGGCGGCAATATCGCGCGTGGCGTATACGCTGGCGCCGTCCTTTTTAAGCAGTATACAGGGAGGCATATCGTATTTGTCCAGCATTACCACCTTGGCGCCCTCGCTTTCCACGAGCAGCCCCTTTTCCTCCAGCTCGGCTACTACGGCCTGCCATTTATCCTTATAAAAGCTCTCGCCGTTATAGGAATCAAAATGTACGCCCAGCAGCTCATAAATACGGGCAACATCCCTGAGCGTGATATCCTTGAACCAGTTGAATATCTCCATGGCTTCCGGGTCATCGTCCTCAATGCGCTTAAACCATGCGCGCGCCTGCTCCTCCATTGCCTCGTCGGCCTCATTGTTAAAGCGCACATACAGTTCCACCAGCGCGTCGATTCCGCCCTTTTCTATGCTTTCCCTGCTGCTCCAGAGCTTATAGGCGCATATCAGCTTACCGAACTGTGTTCCCCAGTCGCCAAGATGGTTTATGCCTACGCATTTATATCCCAGAAAGGAATATATTTTATAAAGGGAATTGCCTATCGCCGTTGTGGACAGATGCCCTATATGGCAGCGCTTGGCTATGTTGATGGAGGAATAGTCGATGCACACGGTGCGCCCCGCGCCCTCGCTGCCTCCGCCGTAATTCTCGCCCTGCTCTGCCACCGCCTCAAGAATATCCTGTATGCGCTTTGCCGCATCCAGATAGAAATTCAGGTAGCCTCCCTGCGCGCACGCCTTTGCCACTCCCTCCGGCAGTTCAAGCCGCTCCGAAAGCTCATTTGCAATTACGGGAGGAGCCTTGTGCAGCGTTTTTGCCAGCTTGAAGCACGGCAGCGCTATATCGCCCATTTCAGGGTTGGGCGGTGTTTCCAGCATATTCTCCAGCTCTGCCGCATCCATACCGGATGCCTGTGCCAGAGCATGAGCCAGCCTGCTTTTAATATCCATTAAAATAACTCCCTTTTCCAACCGCGCCGTTGACCCGGTTTTGTTGTATTTTCATAGTATATTATAATACCATAACCGCGCCCGAAACGCAATCGGATTGACGCGCTGTACGGCCTGTTTTACGCTGTCGGCTCCGCGGGCCTGCGCGGCGGCTGCGTCTGCGGAGCCTGCCGCTGCCCGCAGCGGCACAGGGCCGAAGCCCGGGCGAGGCCCCGCCGCGCAGATGCCTCTTGGTGCTTTCTCCGCACACTAAAACAACCGCAGCCATTTTTATGGAATATTAAAAATAAAAAAACCACCTTACGGTGGTTTGTTAACGGAAGTCTGCGCTTAAAACAGCGGTCATAGCCCCTGATAAGCATCAATACTTACGCTTTCTTGCTGCCTCAGCCTTCTTTTTTCTCTTCACGCTGGGCTTCTCATAATGCTCTCTTTTTCTGGCCTCGGCCATAATACCGGCACGGGCACATTTGCGCTTGAATCTCTTAAGAGCATTCTCCAGCGATTCATTTTCGCCGACGCGAATCTCGGACATCGAACTCACCTCGCTAACCATAGGGAAGGAAAAAGCTTCAAACCTTATAAAAACTAAGTTTTCAAGTTTTCTCGTTTAAGTAATTATACAATAAACGCCATTCGATGTCAACAAGGTATCGAATATTTTTGCTCCGACAAAAAAATATTTTTTACCGCCCTGCCCGAAAACCGCCCGAAAATCCGTCCGTTTTGCGCCGACGGCCACAGCCGCGCGTCTCTCAGCCCTTTATAACTGCGTCACGCATGGCCAGCATATTTTCAAACGGAATGTTGGGCAGCACCCCTTCGTGAGAGGGCGAGACGATAAAATTGTCTCCCAGCACATCGCACAGGCGCCTTACCTCCGCCGCAACATCGGCGGGTTTCTTAAAGGGCAGCAGCTCCTGCGTGTCCACGCCCCCCATAAACACCAGATGCTTCTTATACTGCGAAAGGCTTTTTGCGTCCATTCCCGCCGCCTTGGCCTGAAGCGGATGCAATCCTTCAATACCCAGGTCTATCAGGTCCGGTATAAGCTTTGCCACCGACCCGCAGGAATGCAGCATTACCCGCTGCCCGTTTGCCTTGGCAAGCTCAATTACTTTTTTGAACCCCGGAGCAAAAAACTTCCTGAAGAACTCCGGGCTTATGAGCGCATCTATCTGACTGCCCAGATCGTTTGCAAAAAAGAACACCTTAAGCCTGCCGTCCGCCGCGGCATAAAGGCGGCGGCTGGCCTCAAGGTAAAACTCCACCACATGATCTATCACCGCGCTGACCACATCGGGATCGGTATACATTTTGATAAACAGATTCTCCATCCCGAAAAAGTCCACGGCAATCTGAAAAATATATGTCCAGAAGCCTCCGAATACCAGCTTGCCCTTTTGCTGAATTCTGTCCACATAGGAAAGATAATCGTCAAAGACGAGATAATCCGGATTCGGCCACGGAAACGCCTCCACCTCCGCCACATCCTCGCATTCGGCAAAGCAGCCGGCATCCACTATTGACCTGCGCTCGCGCCCCGGAAGAAAGTCCCACATCGGCTTTCCCTCCGGATGCTGCCAACAGCTCCACTCCGCCGCCGCCCAGAAAACGTCGTCCTGCATATAATCCGACAGGCTCTCGTGACTGTCCAGCCCCGTCTGCGCCAGATATTTCTGCAAGGTCTCCTCGGTGGGCGCACCCATCCAGAAGCCGGGTCTGTCCACCGGCCTGCGCTCAAACATTGCCATTATGCGTTCCGCACCGTTCATATACACTTCTCCGTTAATCTTTTTTCACGGTTTTGCGGATTATACCGGATCGGAAGCCAGGTTTATCTGCTCCGCAATGCCCGCTATATCCATGGGCATCTGCGCAATATAACGCGCATTGTTCTGCTCCAGCTCTGCCCTTGTTCTGAAGCCCCACAGCACTCCGACGGTTGTCATGCCCGCGGCCGTACCGGTCTGCATATCGGTATCGGTATCCCCGACATACAGGCACTCCGCCGGTGTTACTCCCAACTTCCGTGCCGCCAGAAGCGCACCGTCCGGAGCCGGCTTGCGCGGCAGCTCCTCCCGCTTGCCCAGCACAAAGTCAAAAGCCTCTCCGAAAAGAGTGCTTACCACCTTCTGCGTTGCCGCGTCGGGCTTATTTGAAAACACCGCCAGCTTCAAGCCGTTATTCTTGAGCACCTGCAGCAGTTCCGGAATACCCGGATACGGTTTTGTCAGATACATGGTGTTTTCCAGATACATACGGTTAAAATCGGCAAGCATACCCTCAACCGTGCTGCCGTCGGGTTCCCTGCCGGAGCTGATGAGCATATCCTCCATCAAAACATGCGCGCCTCTGCCCACAAGATAACGGAACCTCTGCGTCTCTATGGGAGGAAGCCCTATGTGCTCCAGTGTTTTGTTGCCGTAGTACGCCAGGGTTTCCAGCGTATCGGCCAGAGTTCCGTCCAGATCAAAGATTACCGCCTTTATCATTGCCCATGCCCTAATGCCCTTTCCAGCTTTTTTTTGATGCGCGGCAGCGCATTGTCCACGCTCTTGGGCTGTACGCCCGTCATCTCCGCTATATCGCGGTAGCTATAGCCGGACAGGTACGAGCTGAGCACCCGCTTTTCAAAATCCGAAAGCAGGCGCTCAATTTTCTGGGATATAACGGCGTATTCCTCCCGGCTTATAAGGAGCGCCTCCGGGTCCTCCACCCTGTCGCTGCCCAAAATATCCATAAGAGTGCGCTCGGAATCCTCCTCATATATAGGCCTGTTGAGCGATATATACGAGTTGAGCGGAGAATGCTTCTGTCTGGTCGCCCCTTTGAGTGCGCTTATCAGCTGACGCCTTATGCAAAGCTCGGCAAAGGCATAAAAGCTGGAGTTTTTATCCGGGTCAAAGTCTCTGACGGCCTTGAACAGCCCGAACATACCCTCCTGTATAAGGTCCTCGGTCTCGGCGCCTATTATGAAATACGCGCGTGCGCGGCAGCGCACCAGGTCCTTATACTTGGACAGTATAAGCTCCAGCGCCGTATCGTCCCCGTCCCTTGCCAGCCTGACTATCTGATTTTCTTCCATAGCGCTGTAATCCGTCGCCATGTTTTATCCCTTCTCCGTTACGGTATCCCTCTGCCTTATGGCCTCGTACATGATAACGGCCGCGGATACGGCTGCATTGAGAGAATCCACATTGCCGCGCACCGGCAGCGAAATTATCCTGTCGCAGCTTTTTCGCACAATCTGACTCAGCCCCGACCCTTCGGAGCCTATAACTATGCCTATCGGCCCGCGCAGGTTTGTGCGAACGCAGGGTTCTCCGTCCATGGCCGCTCCGAATATCCATATTCCCTGTTTTTTGAGCCGCTGTATGGTCTGTGCCGTATTTGTCACCTTGGCCACAGGCATATATTCAATGGCGCCGGCGCTGGCCTTTGCCACCACAGGGGTAAGCCCCACCGCCCTGTGCTTGGGTATGATAACGCCGTGCGCCCCCGCGCACTCGGCGCTCCGGATAATGGAACCCAGATTCTGCGGATCCGTTATACCGTCCAGAATAATTATAAACGGGTCTTCCCCCTTGCTTTTGGCCCTGTCCAGTATATCGTCCACGCTGCAGTATTCCTTTGCGGCCACAAAGGCGATTATGCCCTGATGCACCCCGGTCTTGCTGAGCCTGTCAAGGCGTATGCGCTCCACCTCCTGCACCTGCACGCCGTTTTTGCGCGCCTGCGCCGCTATCTCGCGCACACTGCCGTCATTCGGGCCATTGGAAATGAGTATACGCTCTATTTCGCGCCCTGCCTTTATGGCCTCCTTAACGGCATTCCTGCCCTCCAGCATATTCTCGCAAAGCTCCTGCCCGGCATCCTCCGCAGTCTCCCGGACATTCTGCCCAAAGCGTCCGTCGCGGTCGCGCATACCGTATTCCTTTGTCTCGTCACGGTTTATATATGCGCCGTCCCTGCCCTTAAAACCGGTACCGCTGCGCCGGCCGCTATCATGGGCTGAAAAATCATTCCCGCCGCTGCGGCTCTTGCCGTTATGTGAATGCCCGTTTTGTTTCCCGCTGCCCTTTTTGCTTCCGGCACTGCCGGAATAATTGCCGCCGTATTCTCCTGCATTCTTAAAGGCCTTCGGTTTACGATTCTTATAATCCGCCATAGTTTCCCGTTGATAATGCCCTCAGGGCATGTATCCTTTCCTTTCCGATATTCTGAGCCGCACGCGAGTATGTTTTGCACAATACCGCGATATGTTTTTCCCTCTGTTTACGCTTTACTGCCGCGGCTCCCGCTCCTGCGGCTCCGTATTTTCCGCATACGCGGCATTCTGCTCTCCGGAGTGCAGTATAATATGCTCCATTATTTCGTCAAGCCGCCCGTTCTGCCCTGTAACAAAAAGATATCCCACCAGCGCCTCCAGGCCCGTAGCGCTGCGGTAATCCTTGACCTCGGCGTTTTTTGGCACCGTTGTAGGCTTGGTATTGCGTCCTCTGCGGTAAATATAGAGCTCATCCTCCGTAAGCAAGCCCTCAATAGCGCGAAAAGCCTCTGCCTGCGCCCGCGCCGAAACATACTTAACAGCCTCAAAGTGCATTTTATGGCTGTTGAGTTTTTTTCCAAGCACATAGGTGCGTATATACAGGTCAAACACGCAGTCGCCTACAAAAGCAAGCGCAAGCGGATGCTCCTGCCTCGCCTGCGCCTGCGTCATACTCTGGCATTGCTGAAAAAGCCTCAGCATCCGGTAACCTCTCTGTATCTGCGGTATGCCTCGTTCCACGCCGCCTCATCCTGGGGCATATACTCCGTGGTATCCACGGATGCCCTTACCACCGCGCGGAGCTGCTGAACGTCCTTTATGCTGCCTTCGGCAAGAGCCTGGATAAGGATGTTGCCCATGGCCGTACCCTCGGCAGGGCCGGCAACCACCTTCCTGCCTATCGCGCTTGCCGTCATGCGGTTAAGCAGCAGGTTCTGGCATCCGCCTCCCACAATATGCAGAACATCAATCTTTTTCCCGGTTATCTGCTCCAGTGCGTCTATCGCCTGACGGTACTTGAGCGCAAGGCTCTCATACGCCGTCCTGATGACCTCTCCTCTTGTGTTGGGTACAGCCTGACCGGTTCTGCGGCAATATTCCTTTATGCGCTCCTCCATGCCTACCGGCGCCACGAAGGTCTTGTCGTCCGGGTCAATAAAGCACTTGAAGGGCTCGGCCTCCTCGGCCAGCTTTACCATATCCGGGAAGGACAGCTTCTCGCCCTGACGCTCCCAGTCTGCTCGCAGCTGCTGGATTATCCACAACCCCATAATATTGCTCAGCAGGTCATATTTGCCCCCGATTCCGCCCTCATTGGAGAAATTGCGGCTGTATGTCACATCGTTTACCACGGGCTCGTCCACCTCTATGCCCAGGAGCGACCAGGTGCCGCTGGACAGGAACGCCCAGTTATCCCCCTGCGCCGGAACGGCGGCCGCCGCCGCGTTGGTATCGTGTGATGCTACGACATAAACCGGCGTGGGCTCAAGCCCTGTTTCCTTGCATATTTCGGGCAGCAGCATACCCCTGAGAGTACCGGGCTGCTCGATTTTGCCGAATATTCCGCGGGGGAAGCCCATGGCATTGATGATATCCTCGGACCAGTCGCGGGTTGCCGGATCCACCATCTGACTGGTGGTAGCCTCGCAGAACTCCGTGCCCTTGCATCCGGTAAGGAAATACGCAAAAAGGTCCGGTATAAACAGCAGATCCTGCGCACCCTCTAACGCCGCGCTGCCCTGCAGCTTCATTGCCAGAAGCTGATTTACCGTGTTGAAAAACTCAAACGACACGCCGCTGTGATTGAATATCTCGCGTCTGGGCATAAGCTGCTGCGCCTTCTCCATCATGCCGTCGGTTCGCTTGTCGCGGTAATGATACGGAGCACCCAGCAGCTCGCCGTTTTTGCCCAGCAGTCCGAAGTCCACTCCCCATGTGTCGATGCCTATGCCGTCCAGCTTGCCGTATCCGCCATTGGCATACTTGATAAGCCCCTGCTTGATCTCGTAAAACAGCCGGAATATGTCCCAGTGATAGTGACCGCACAGCTCCACAGGGTCATTTGAAAAACGGTGTATCTCCTCCATGGTCAGCTTTCCGTCCTCAAGACGGCCAAGAATAGCGCGTCCGCTGCTTGCACCGAAATCAAAAGCCAAAAAATTCTTTCTCATGTTTTTCTCTCCCATCCCGATATTATTGTGTGTTTTTATTTGTTTTCCCGCCGCCGAAAGACAGCCGGGATTCCGTACCTTTTATTATGCGCTTTATATTTTCGCCGTGCCTGATTATAACTATCAGCACCATAACCGCCATAAGGACCGTTCCGCACACCGTAAGCCTGTCCGGGCTTGCTGACACAAATCTGTTGAAAATAAAGGTAAATATCGGCACGCTTACCGCTGCAGCCACCGAGCCTACCGACACCATGCGCGTCAGAATAACCGCAATAATGAACACCGCAAGGCAGCAAAGCGCCATTCTCCAGTCCAGCACCAGCAAAGCTCCCAGCGCAGTGCTTACACCCTTGCCTCCCCTGAATGCAAAGAACACCGGGAACATGTGCCCCAGTACACCGCACAGCGTCCCCAGATACGCAACCTCCCAGGCTCCGTCCCCGCCCGGCACCAGTATGCCGGCTAAAAGATATGCAAGCCCGGCCGCCGCAGCACCTTTGAGCACATCGCATATAAAGGTGACGGCTCCAAGTCCGGCCCCGAATGTGCGCATAACATTTGTTGCCCCGGCATTTCCGCTGCCGTATTTGCGTATGTCCCGCTTTTTCGCAATGCCGGAAATAATAATAGCGGAATTGACGCTCCCAAGCGCATATGCAAGCACGGCGGCAAGCAGCATGGCAAGCCAGTAATCAGAAAAAAGCTCTAAGAATTGCATTTGAGTAAGACCTTCCGTAATCCAATATTACCATTCATCGCTGCCGTCATGGGGTACGACCTCATTGAATGCGGCAATGGCGCATTCGATCATGCTGTCATCCGGCTCAATGGTGGTTATCCTTTGCAGCCACTTCCCCGGTGCGCTGATGATGCGGGTTAATATGTTGTCATATCTGCCCGCAAGCTTTATAAGCTCATAGCCTACAGACACCGTTACAGGCAGACACGCCAGCTTTATAACCGTACGCAGCAGAGGATTCGGGGTGGTTATAAACATGGAAATAAGTATTCCCACAAGCAGCATAAGTATCATAAAGGATGTGCCGCATCTGGGATGAAAACGGCTCTGCTTGCGCACATTCTCCACCGTAAGGGGTAAACCGTTTTCGTAACAGAATATCGTCTTGTGCTCGGCTCCGTGATACATATATGTGCGCCGAATATCCTTCATAAGCAGCATACAGGACATATACCCTATAAAAATTATAATCCTTATTACGCCTTCAAAGACGCTGCGCCATATCTGATTCTCCAGAAAAGGCATTGCGCCGCTGAGCCATTTGGTTATAAGGCTGGGCAGATATATAAACAGGCCTATGGCAAGCGCCAGCCCCAGAACAACGCTCACGGACATTATAATAATGTTTTCTGTCCGTTCCCTGGCTGCGCTTTTTGGCTTTTTTTCGCGCCCGCAGTCCCGCTGCGCATTATCCTGGGGCGCTTCTTCCGCGGTTTCCCGCAGCTTGGCGGCCTCACCGTTACCTGTTCCCGCCGCGCACTCCGCAGTCTCATTGCTGCCGATTTCCGCCGCGCATTCTGCGGTCTCGACTTCTGCCCCGACCGCGCACTCTTCGGCCTTGCCGTTATCGCTCTGTGCCGTATTCCTCCCGGTCTTGTCCTCTTCCTCCAGCCCCGCTATTTCTGCCGAGCGCATAAGGCACTTATAACCGAAGGTAAGGGAATCGTACATATTGAATATTCCCCGTATAAACGGCAGCCGGAAAAACCCGGCTCTCTCCTTGCCCTTTGTGGGGAATTTTTCCATAATCATCTTGCCGTCCGGGTCCCGGACCGCCATTGCGGTAACCTCGGGTCCGCGCATCATTATGCCCTCTAACAAGGCCTGTCCGCCTATAGAGGTCTTTTTCTGCTGGCTCATTTGTACTGTCCTTTCCGCACTGTACTCCGTTTACTGCATGACAGCCAAACGGCACGCAGCGCAAAATCCGCTGTTATCGTGTTTTCACTATTATATCACAGACATTCGGCATTCCTTTTGCGGAATAATAAATTTTTCCTGAATTTTTCCGTCATAACGCCGGAATGCCGTCTTTACATTATAAGCTGCAGGACTATTCCGCTTATGCAGGCTGCGGCAAACAGTATGCCCGCAATGATAAAGTTCTCCTTAAGGTTTTTATTGGCCTTAAAGAGCATCAGCATACCCGCGCCAGCGCCGGTGCACAGACCGGCTACTGCGGACCCGAAGCTTATGCCGCCCGATATATACAGCTCGGTGATCACCACCGAAGCCGCACAATTCGGTATAAACCCGAATACTGCGGCAATAACGGGCTGGAATATTGTGTCGGCGCCCAGCAGGGCGGCAAAGCTCTCCTTGCCTATCAATTCCACCGCAACATTGAGCGCCAGAGTTACAAGGAAGATAAACAGCATTATGGAGGCAACATGCCGCAGCGCCGGAAGCAATATACCCCTTACAAAGCCTACATGCCCCTCGCAGCCGCAATGCTCACACAATTCATGTCCTGACACCGGCTGTTCTCTTCTGCCTCTGCAAGCCAGATCCACTATAAACCCGGTGACCACTCCTATAACAAACTTTGCTCCCAGCAGCATAAGTATCTGGCCGGAATGGCCTCCCTCAGCAAGCAGTAAGGGCAGCGCCTCATCGCTGGTAGCCAGCATAACCGCAACAACGGTACCCATGGACACTATCCTGCCGGCGTAAAAGTTGGCGCACAGCACGGAAAACCCGCACTGCGGCACCATGCCCAGCGCGCCGCCGATAAGAGGCCCCAGTCTGCCCGAACGCTGCAGGAAGCTCTCAAAGCGCTTCCCCGCCTTGTGCTCCAGCCATTCTATGAACAGATATGCCGCAAACAGAAACGGCAGCAGCTTAAGGCTGTCAAGCAGCGTATCCAGCAGCACATCCAGTAAAATATCCCACATAGTTTTTCCTTTTACTATTAAAATCGTAACGGTTATACCGATTGTCTTTGCCCCGTCCCTACGGCCGTTACCCACCGCGCAGATATCGCCGGGGCTAATATATAAGCGTTACAATAAAATACTGTATCACCTGAGCCGCGACGGAACCGATGATCACATACAGCACCGTCAGCCAGCCCTTGGCTCTGTCCAGGAGCAGTCTGCGGTCCAGAACCCCTAATATGCACACCTGGCACAGTCTGGCGATATGCCACCACAGCTGTCCCGTAACGGTGGGGCGTACGCCGTTAAACACACAGAACACCGCTGCCACCGCCGCCTCCAGCGCAACCGTAAACCATAGGCAGCGTTTGACCGCAGTGCTCCAAGGCAGACGGAACACCGGCGGCAGAAGCAGCAGCACGGCACATCCCGTAACCGTAAGCAGCAAACCCGTAAGAATGATATGCAGCGCAACCATAAACCGTCACCTTTACAGCTTGCGCTGCGCTCCCAGATGTTCTGTCATAGCGTCGGCCACAGCCAGTCCCAGGCGGGCTATCTGCGCCTCATCGCTTCCCTCCAGCATTATTCTGATAAGCGGCTCGGTACCGGACGGGCGCACAAGTATCCTTCCGTTTTGCCCCAGCTCCGCCTCTGCCGCCTCTATAGCCTCGGCTACAGGCCTGCAGGAAGCAAAACCGTGCTTAACCGCATTATCCACCGTCATATTAAGCAGCACCTGGGGCATATTCTGCATTACCCTTGCCGACCCGCTGACTTTTCCGCCGTCCTTTTTTACTGCTGCAAGCAGCTGCAGGGCCGTAAGCATGCCGTCTCCGGTGGAATTGTAGTCCAAAAATATAACATGCCCGCTCTTTTCTCCGCCCAGACAGTATCCGTCCTTGAGCATTTTCTCCAGAACATACCGGTCTCCGACCGCAGTCCTCTCCAGCCTGAAGCCGTTCTCCTCCGCGCTCTTGGTAAGCCCCATATTGGACATAACTGTGCAGACCGCAGTATTGCCCTTGAGTCTCCCCTCCAACAGCATTCTGCGCGCACATATTGCCAGTACATGATCTCCGTCCAGCTCCTTGCCGCGCTCGTCACAGGCAATAAGCCTGTCTGCGTCTCCGTCAAAGGCCAGCCCGCAGTCCGCGTCCTGCTCCACCACCAGTTCGCATATGCGCTCCGGATGGGTGGAACCGCAGTTTTTATTTATATTGCATCCATCGGGCGTGTTGTAGTAGGGCAGCACCTCTGCGCCCAACGCCTCAAACAGCACCGGAGCAATGTCGCTTGCCGCGCCGTTTGCGCAGTCCAGCACTATTTTCATGCCGTCCAGGCGCACATCCACCGTGGAAAGCAGAAAATCTATATAGTCCTGAGCAGGATTTTTAACCGTTACGCGCCTGCCTATATCCAGCCCGACAGGGCGGGGAGTCTCTTCCTTGCCCGCAATAACGCTCTCTATCCTGTCCTCCACCTCGTCTGCCAGCTTATATCCAAGCGCATTAAAAAACTTTATCCCGTTATCCTCAACGGGATTGTGGGACGCGCTTATCATAACTCCGGCATCGCAGGAATAATATCTTGTCAGAAATGCCACCGCCGGAGTGGGAATCACTCCCACCGTGACGGCGTCCGCGCCCACGCTCATTATTCCGGCGATCAAAGCCGCCTCCAACATATTACCCGACACCCTGGTATCCCTTCCCACCAGGATACGCGGCCGGTGAATATGATTTGTAAGCACATAAGCTCCCGCTCTTCCCAGGTCAAACGCAAGCTGCGCACTCAGAACAGTATTTGCAACACCGCGGACTCCGTCGGTCCCGAATAATCTGGCCATTATTTTATCTTTCTCCTGATCTTTCTGCTTTTACGGGCCGCACGCTTTTGCAGTATATTCATCACAATAAGCGCGGCTACGCTCAGTATTATAAGTCCGCCCACGACGCACAATGCAATCACGATGGCATTGCCTATGCCGTCTCTGTTATTCACGGCTTGTGTAGGCTCCGCAGTAACCTCCGACGGTACTGTTTCCGTTTCCGACGGCTGAGGCGTCACCTCATCCCCCAGAGTTATCAGTATTATCTCGGTCTCAAAGCTCTTCTCGGTTCCCTCGTCATCGGTGACCACCGCCTTGAAGAAGACATTCTGGGTCTCTTCAACGGTCCTTACCACCTTAAAGCTCTTAAAGCCCTCCGGGTCCAGTACGCCTATGGTCTGTACCAGCTCGCCGCGGTCGTCATATACCGATATGGACGATATCGCCATCAGGCTCTTATTGCTTACCGTTACCTCAAAGGTCACATTCTCCCCGGGGGTCTGTATGGTTGTAGACTGTGTTTGGGCAACTATTCCAAGCGCGATATCATCGGCATTTGCCTCCAGAGTGATGTCCACTCCGTTGGAATTGACCTGATAATCTCTGCCGAAGCTGTCCAGCGCGGTAAGCGAATACCGGACGGTTTTATCCCCGGTAATTCTCATTGTCACGCTTCCCGTAAGGGTCTTGCCCGGAGCCAGCGTGCTTGCATTTGTCATGATGCGGTCGTTGTTTTCGTTTAATATGGACAGCTCGCTGAGCTGCACGTTTCCGCTGTTTACAACCGTATACACTATTGTTATCGTCTCGTTGTATTTGCCGCTTGCCTGAGGTCTTGCCACCAGATAAAACTGCGCCTCGGTACGCTTGACCTGTATTGTAATGGGCTGGAACGGATGCTCTCCCTCGCAGACTACGGTGGGAGTAACCGTAAAATCGCTTTGAATGGAACCGCATGAGAAGCTTATACTCTTGGTGCCGCCGTTTTCTATACCGCCGATACTCACATCGGATATATGAACGCTGCCCCCGGTCTCAAAATGTATATAAGCGTTGCCCGGAGTGGTCGTTCCGCTGTTATTTGTAAAGGTCCCGTTAAAATTGACGGTTCCGCCATTTTCCACTATGGCTTTATCCGGCTCCAGAACCAGCAGATAGGCATCCGCAGGCTTTTCCGTTACGGTAAACCTGCCGGCCTCATGCCGTACCGTCTGTGTCATATCGGAGTCCTGCCCGTAAGCAAAACTGTACTGGGCATAAACGGTCTGCTTAATGCCTATATCCTGTGCGGAAAGCTCGACATCGAACTCCGCCTTCAGCGGTTCCGCATCGCTGCTTGTAATGCCGGCGCTGCCCAGATCCGCAACCTCCTGCTCTCCGTAGTAAAGCTTAAAGCCCGAGGCCGTAAAATCGTTTTCCGCGGTGCTGATCCTGACCGTGACCTTAACGGTGACCTTACCGCCGTCACCCGGAACCGTCACCTGCCCCGGCTGCACCGAAACCTCGTAATGCACCCTGCCGTTATTCTCCTGAGACGGCGACGCCGCAGAGAACATAACGGTTGTTGCGGCAAACAAAAAAACAAGCAAAATTACGGTAATTGCTTTGAATTTAGCTTTCAAACCATAAATATTTGCCGAATTGCTCAACACTATATCACCTTTTTCCTTAACCTTATTACGGTAGTTGCGCCGTACTTTGCATACGGCTCTGTATGCAGTATTACTCAAACCCACCTTATATTATATTCAAATACACCCCAAACGACGAATCGCCGTTTCATGCCGGAAAAAGCCGTCCGGCCGCTCTGCGGTCACAATCCGCTATTATATATTTTACTTTATATATTGCTTTATGTCAAACCGGTGCATTCCCGCGCCGCTTGCGCAAAATGCACGGGCGCCCACGGCACGGCTTGTCCGTCAAAGCCTTATTCGCAGCGCAGAGCCGCCTTAGCCAAACCCCGGCAGGCCGCCCTTTCCCCAACAGCCCGCAAAAGGCCAGCCTTGCTACAAAAGAAAGTATTCCAGCGCCAAAAGATACGACTTATATGCAAAGCCCGCTATCTGGCCAACGCACACCGGCGCTATAACGCTTTTATGCCGGAATTCCTCCCTGGATGCAATATTGCTCATGTGCACCTCGATGACCGGAATTTTGCAGGAAGCCACGCAATCCCGCAGCGCATAGCTGTAATGAGTATATGCTCCGGCATTAAGAATAATTCCGTCTGCTTCCCCCATACGGCTTTGTATAAAGTCGATTAAAGCGCCTTCGGAATTGCTCTGGAAAAACTCGCACTCCGCTCCGGCCTGTGCAGCGCGCTTTGCTATCATGCCGTTGATATCCTCCAGGGTCACGCTGCCGTATATCCCCGGCTCCCTGTTGCCTGTAAGATTGATATTCGGGCCGTTAATAATAAGTATTTTCATCTTTTTGCATTCTCCTGTTCCATATGGCTGTATACTGCGGCTATATGCTCCTGCGAAAACTCGTTTCCCCAGAGGCTCTGTGCCAGTATTCCCTGTTCAAGCAGCATCCTTAACCCGTTGCAGCCCCGCTGTCCGCCCTGTATTGCAGTCCTTAAAAAAAGTGTCGGGCTCGGGCTGTATACGCAGTCAAATACAAACCCCGCATCCGAGAGCTTCTCCGGCAAGGCCGG
>JAQXIQ010000145.1 GCA_029007865.1 Bacillota bacterium | reverse complement strand
CTGAATTTCAAGCGAGATTTAGGGTTATGTATTGTTTTTCGGTTTAGCTTTATTATTCTGCATTTTGTAATACCGGGAAGTCAGGTCTGCATTTACTATACCCGGAAATAAGATATGCACTAATCCTCCAGCGCCTTATGTGCCGCCGAAAGCATCAGCTTTATCCTGTTGAGCTGGTTGACCTCGCTCGCGCCGGGATCATAGTCCACAGCGGCAATATTCGCCTGCGGATATGCCTTTCTCAGTGCCTTTATCACTCCTTTGCCCACAACATGGTTGGGAAGGCAGGCAAAAGGCTGAATACAGACAATATTGGAAATACCGCCTGTCAGCAGCTCTACCATCTCACCGGCCAGAAACCAGCCTTCGCCGTACTGGTTGCCCAGAGACAAAAACGGCTTTGTCATCTCCGCGATCCTGTATATCGGAACCGGCGCTTCAAAGCGGCGGCTGTTTTTAAGTGCATCAACGGCCGGTCTGCGCAGCAGCTCTATCAGCTTTATTCCCGCGGCGGATATAGCGGCGGAAGATTTTTTCGCTCCCAGATATTCCGCCTTATACTGCGCGCCAAACATACTGTAATTAAAAAAGTCCAGAATGTCCGGCACCACGGCTTCGGCGCCTTCCTTTTCCAGCAGCTCCACCAGATGATTGTTTGCAAGCGGCATATATTTTACCAGTATCTCGCCCACAATCCCCACACGGGGCTTCTTGACGCTTTCGTCAATAGGGAAGCTGTCAAACGCCTCCACAATGCCCTTGCAGACATCTTTGTAGCGGTATTTGCTTTTAGGATCGGTCAGGGAATCAATACAGATATCCCTCCACTTTTTATGTAATGCATTTGCCGAGCCCGCTTCCTTTTCATAGGGGCGGACCCGATACAGACAGCGCATAAGCAGATCGCCGTAAATAAGTGCATGCACCGCGTCCGTAAGCAAACCCGCCGACCACTTAAAGCCCGCATTCTTTTCCATGCCATTGGCATTGAGCGAAATAACCGGTATATGCGGCAGCCCGGCCTTGTCCAGCGCCCGGCGGATAAATGCGACATAATTGCTGGCCCTGCAGCAGCCGCCGGTCTGCGTCATCATAATGGCCAGTCGGTCGGTGTCATACCTGCCGGACAGTACCGCCTCCATGATCTGTCCCACCACGGTAATGGAAGGGTAGCAGGCATCGTTGTTAACATATTTTAGTCCCGTGTCAATAGCCGTTCTGTTGTCATTATCCAGTATCGCAACATTGTAGCCGTGCTTTTTGAAAACAGGCTCCAGAATATCAAAATGAATGGGGCTCATCTGCGGAGCCAGTATGGTATATCCCTGCTCCTGCATCTCCGCGGTATACTCGGTACGGATATAAGAAACCGGTGTCGGCTCCGCCTTGACATTGCCCTTTTTTCTCATCCGCATGGCTGCCGTCAGGCTGCGTATGCGTATTCTGACGGCGCCCAGATTGTTTACCTCGTCGATTTTAAGAAGCGTATAGAGCTTATTACTGCACTCCAGTATTTCATTCACCTGATCGGTGGTGACCGCGTCCAGACCGCAGCCGAAGGAATTGAGCTGGATCAGCTCCAGATCGTCCCGTTCCCTGACAAATTCCGCCGCCGAATACAGGCGGGAATGATAAACCCACTGATCCACTACGCGAAGATGTCGGTCGGTGTCCCGCTTTACAGGCAGGCTGTCCTCGGTAAACACGGTCAGACCGTAGGAGGCAATCAATTCCGGAATGCCGTGGTTTATTTCCGGATCGACATGATAGGGCCGTCCGGCCAGCACTATGCCGCATTTGCCGTCCCGTTCCATCTGTGCAAGCAGCCGTGCGCCCTCCCTGCGTATGTCTTCTTTAGCCCTCTGCTGTTCGTTCCAGGCAAGTCGCGCCGCCTTTCTCACGGTCTGCGCCGGAATATCCCATTCCTCTTTGCAAAGGCGCACCAGGCGGTCTGCGACAATTTTCTCGCTGGTAAAGGCGATAAAGGGACGGATATATTTCACCTTGCCCTCCGCCACCGCTTCCACATTGTTTTTCAGGTTCTCCGGGTAGGAAACGACAATCGGGCAGTTAAAGTGATTCTGTGCGTTTTGGGTTTCCTGATGCTCATAGAACACGCAGGGGTGGAATATGGTTTTTATGCCGTTATTGACAAGCCACTGCACATGCCCATGCGCCAGCTTTGCAGGATAGCACTCCGATTCCGATGGTATCGACTCCATACCCAGCTCATAGATTTTCCGGTTGGAAAACGGAGACAGCACCGTGCGGAAGCCCAGCTCCTTAAAAAATACAGCCCAAAACGGATAATTCTCGTACATGTTCAGCACGCGCGGAAGCCCGATTACGCCCCTGGGCGCCTCGCTTTGGACAAGCGGCTCATAATCAAACAGGCGTTTCCGCTTATATTCAAACATATTCGGCGCTTTTTGGCCGGTTCCAGAGCTGCCCAGTCCTTTTTCGCAGCGGTTGCCGGTAACATGGGCGCGCCCGCCGGGAAACTTATTGACCGTGAGCATACAGTTGTTGGAGCAGCCGCCGCATCTGCGGCTGGAGGAGGTGTAGGTCAGGGATACAATATCTTCAAGCGGAAGCATAGAGGTAGGCTGACCCTTGTAATCGGCACGGGCAATAAGCGCCGCACCGAAAGCCCCCATCAGCCCCGCGATGTCCGGGCAGGTCACCTGGGCTCCGGCGATCTTTTCAAAAGCGCGAAGCACCGCCTTGTTGTAAAAAGTGCCGCCCTGCACCACGATATGCCGCCCTAAATCCTTGGCGTTTGCCAGCTTTATCACCTTAAACAGGGCATTTTTTATGACAGAATAGGCAAGCCCGGCGGAAATATCCGCAACGCTTGCCCCCTCCTTTTGCGCCTGTTTGACATTGGAATTCATAAATACCGTACAGCGCGTCCCCAGATCCACCGGATTCGGGGCAAACAGCGCTTCGTTGGCAAAATCCTCCGCCGAGTAACCAAGGGAACCTGCAAAGTTCTCAATAAAGGAACCGCAGCCGGAGGAGCAGGCTTCATTGAGCATAATGGAATCCACTGCGCCGTTTTTCAGCCTTATACACTTCATATCCTGTCCGCCGATATCCAGTACGCAGTCTGCCTGACTGTCAAAAAAAGAGGCCGCGGTGCAATGCGCAATGGTCTCCACTTCGCCCGCGTCCAGCGAAAATGCGTTCTTAAGCAGCTCCTCGCCGTACCCGGTGGAACAGGATCTGACAATTTTCGCACCCGAGGGTAAACTTTTTTGCAGCTGACGCATGGCGTTTTTTGCTGTCTCTATGGGATTGCCGCTGTTGCCGGAATAATATGAAAACAGCAGCTGTCCGTCACTGCCGATAAGCGCCAGCTTTGTAGTTGTGGAACCGGCGTCAATGCCGAGAAAACAGTCCCCCACATACCCGGATAACTCCTGCTTTGCAACAACGGCTTTTTCATGGCGCGCACAGAATGCCTCGTATTCCGCTCTGTCCCGGAACAGCGGCTCCAGCCTCGGCATCTCAAAGGTAACGGCAACTCCCTGTGCCAGGCGGTCTATCAACCCCGAAACAGTCACTGCATCAGCATTTTCCGCTTCCAGCGCCGCCCCCATAGCGGCAAACAGGTGGGAATTTTCGGGGTCCGCAACATTTTCCGGAGTCAGCTTCAGGGTGCGGATAAAGGCTTTTTTTAACTCCGGCATAAAATGCAGCGGCCCGCCCAGAAATGCGACGCAGCCGCGTATAGGCTTCCCGCAGGCAAGCCCGGAAACAGTCTGGTTCACCACCGCCTGGAAAATGGACGCGGCCAGATCCGCTGTGGTCGCGCCCTCAGTGATAAGGGGCTGGATATCCGTCTTGGCAAATACGCCGCAGCGTGCGGCGATAGGATAGATTTCTTTATAGTTTTCCGCTTCCCTGTTCAGTCCTTCCGCATCGGTCTGCAAAAGCGCCGCCATCTGGTCGATAAAGGATCCGGTACCCCCGGCACACACGCCGTTCATCCGTTCCTCCAGCCCGCCGGTGAAATAAATTATTTTGGCGTCCTCCCCGCCCAGCTCAATGGCCACATCGGTCTGCGGCGCCGCCGTTTTCAGTGCCGAAGCAACTGCCACGACCTCCTGCACAAAGTTTATTCCCAGCGCCTTCCCCAGATTGATGGCGCCGGAGCCCGTGATTTTGATTTTCAGTCCGCATTCTCCGACTGCTTGTCTGGCCTCCCTTAGAAGCTCTGCCAGCGTGCTCTGCGTGTTGGCATGGTGACGCCGGTACCGACCGTAAACGATTTTATTCTCTTCATCCAGCAGTACCAGCTTAACGGTGGTTGAACCTATGTCAATGCCCGTGCGGTAGGTTTTCATATTCAGAATAACCTCCAAATAAGTGCAATGTTATTCCGGCAGCCTTGCGCCGGCCTCAGGCATCGGAATTAAGTATCTTCATGAATTCCTCGCCTGTAATGGTCTCGTTTTTATACAGATACTGCGCAAGCTCATCCAGTTTGTCCTTGTTTTGCGTCAGAATGCTCTTGGCCTTTTCGTACTGTTTCTTTATAATTTCCACTACCTGACGGTCCACCTCGCTTGCCGTCTGTGCGGAGCAGGAAAGCGAAGCGTCGCCTCCGAGATATTGATTTGTTACGGTTTCCAGCGCCACCATGCCGAAATCCTCGCTCATGCCGTAGCGGGTGATCATGGCCCTTGCCAGCTTTGTAGCCTGTTCAATATCGTTGGATGCGCCCGTTGTCACGGTTCCGACCGCTATCTCCTCTGCGGCACGGCCGCCGGTATATGTCGCAATCCGGTTCTCGATCTCTTCCTTGCTCAACAGGTAACGGTTGCCCTCATCCACCTGAAGGGTATAGCCCAACGCGCCCGAGGTGCGCGGCACAATGGTGATTTTCTGTACCGGCGCGGAGTTTGTCTGTTTTGCCGCCACCAGCGCATGCCCTATCTCATGGTACGATACCGTCATTTTTTCCTTGTCCGTCATTATTGCATTTTTCCTCTGGTATCCGGCAATAACCACCTCAATGCTCTCCTCAAGGTCGGCCTGGGAAACCTCTTTTCTGCCGTCGCGCACGGCACGCAGCGCCGCCTCATTTACAATATTGGCAAGCTCGGCTCCGGAAGCGCCGGAAGCCATGCGGGCGATGTGTTCAAAATCAACATTTGCAACAATTTTGATCTTCTTTGCATGAACCTTAAGTATTGCCTCCCGACCCTTTAAGTCGGGCAGCTCCACCGGTACCCTGCGGTCAAAGCGGCCGGGACGGGTAAGCGCAGGGTCCAGAGTTTCGGGGCGGTTGGTTGCCGCCAGAATAATTACTCCGTTGTTGCCCTCAAAGCCGTCCATCTCGGTAAGCAGCTGATTCAGGGTCTGCTCACGCTCGTCATTGCTGCCCATGCGCCCGTCACGCTTTCCGCCTATGGCGTCTATCTCATCAATAAAGACAATGCATGGTGCCTTTTCCTTGGCCTGCCTGAACAGATCCCGCACCTTGGACGCGCCCATGCCCACAAACATCTCCACAAACTCCGAGCCCGATATGGAAAAGAACGGGACATCGGCCTCGCCGGCTACCGCCTTTGCCAGCATGGTTTTTCCGGTTCCCGGAGGGCCTACAAGTAAAATGCCCTTGGGCATGGAAGCTCCTATTTCGGAATATTTGCCCGGATTGTGCAGATAATCCACAATCTCTGCAAGGTTTTCCTTTGCCTCATCCTCGCCGGCAACATCGGTAAACTTTATACCGCTGGCGGATTTGACATACACCTTGGCATTGCTTTTGCCCAGATTGAACGTCATGGAATCCGGCCCGCCGCCGGCCTTTTTCATCAGCTGACGGGTCATAAGCTGCCCCACTGCTATAAACAAAACAATGGGCAGTACCCATGTAAGCAAAATACTCAGAAACGGCGAGGTCTCCTTTATTATCTGACCGGAAAAATCGGTAATGCCTGCCTTGTGCAGCCGTTCCACCAATCCCGGGTCCTCCATAATGCCGGTCTGATATACCTGCTTGCCCTCTTTATCGGTAAAGAGTATCCGGTTGCTCTGCACCTGTACCTGACCGATATTACCCTCCTCTGTCATGGTCATAAACTGACCGTAACCGACCTCTTTTATCTGGCGCTCCGCAATCCACGGCATGGCTATCAGATTAAACAGCAGGACCGCAAGCAGAGCAATACCGTAATAAAAAATAAGCGGCTTTTTGGGCTTTTTGACCTCATTCATAAAGCTTCCTCCCGGATCGTTTTATTGTTACAATACCAACTATACCCCCGCGTTCGAATTATGTCAAACGTTTTTTCTTCAGCAAAACGGCGTCTGTCCCCTGATTTCTCCCCACGGCTCTGCCCGGGCTTCCCTGTGCCGGTATTTTGTTCCGGTTAATTGCCGCATATACAGCAACAGCGGATTGCCAAAGGCAATCCGCTGTATCTTCCGGTATTATGGACGTCTGTCCTGACCGCATTTATTATTCGGTCTTGTCAGCTCCGTCCGTGCCGTTCTTTTTCTTGTTGTTTATGATTATCACCGCAGCCACGGCAGCAGCCACAACCACAACACCTATTATTATCCATACTACGGCATTGCTTCCGTTTGTATCCGCAGGAGCCTTGGTGGCCTCCTCAGATGCAGCGGGGGTATTGGTTTCCTTCTGGCCGATAGTGGGGGTAGGAGTTACCGGTCTGGGAGTGGGCGTGGGGGTCGCGGTAGCTTCCGGAGTGGGAGTGGGCTCAGGAATGGAAACAGCCTGAGCGTTAACCGCAACAATACCGTTTACCTCTTCAGCGGAAATAGCGCGGTTGTAAATGCGCATTTCATCAATAAGTCCGGTGAAATAACGGGCAGGATCAGCTCTCCAGGAGCCTATCTGCATCTCTCCGATAAGGAAATCGGTAGAGGTAACGCTGTCCGCAACATCCTGGCTTACCAGAGTTCCGTTCATATAGAAGTTACGGGTCTTGGTGGGATTGTCGTATGTAACCGTGAAGTTGATCCACTTGCCAACATAATCCTCGGTAAGCGGGAAATTGACCTCGGCCTCTCTGCCCTTGGTCTTGCCGTACTTATTGGTCTCAAAATCCGAATACTTAACGGCAGTTCCGTTGAACGCAGCGCGGACTACTCCGCCGGTAATGTGGCAATGCACAGCGTTGGCGTCCCATGCAGAGGAGCACAGAAGCGCATACGGAACCTCATCGTCTATTATTTCCGGAACCTGATACCAGAAAGAAACGGTAAAGGACGGAAGTCCGTTTGTCATGTTGAAGACGATGTTGGAGCTGTCATCCGCATTAAAGGACGCAGCCTTTCCGCTTACGCCGTCAACAAACTCTACACCGGTAACAACACCGTCCAGCGCACTGCCGGAGGAAGCCTGGTTTTTTGCATCCGAACCGTCAAAGCTGTAATAAAGCACAAGACCGTCATCCGTCGGAGCCGCAAAACCCACCGACGCAATACCAAGCAGAAGCGTTACCATAACCAATAAAGCCGCTACTTTTTTCATTGTACAATTCACTCCTTAAAATTTTATACCATAACCGCTTACTGCGGTGTATGCCGTTTTAACGCCCCGGCATCATATTCGGGGCGGAACAGCTCCGCCGCCTCATCTGCCGAAAGCCCGAATACCCGCTGCATATACAGCGCCGTATTCTCCGTGCGGGCAAGCAGTATATCCTCAAGCGCCGTTATACAGCTGTTCCATTTGCTGACCGTCAGCGTCTGCGTTATTTGCGCCTGACGGGATATCTCGTTTTCTATCTGAGCGGTCATTGCATTAAGTATACCATAAAGTCTTTCAGGATTCAAGACCGTATTTACACAAAATGAGTATCTTTCTATGAATTTTTCTCTGTAATCGGGGTTCCTTAGCAAATTGCTTATTAACGCTGCCGATACTGTTCTGCCCGTTCCGTAAGTATCATGGTACATTTTGTCAACTGCGTTGTAATCCTTTCTGAGCAGTGCAAGATCCATGTCAAACAACGCCCATTTCCACTTGCCGCCCGCAGAATCCCGGAAGATCTTCACATTGTCTATATCGGTATTTCCGAACCAGGTCTGTATTATCCACCAGTCCGTCATGGATTCTATATCCACCATACTGCAGAAATACTCATAGTTCTCCTTCTGTGCCATGTCGTTTTGCTCAACATAACGGAACAGCTTGTTATAGTCGCTTATGCTGCCGCACAGCACCGTGGTATTAGCCTTGATAATGTCAAGGCTCTCCCTTTCTATCCCGTAATGGGTCTCAAAGTAATCCTCGTTGAGCTTTTCGCGTATAAAATACAGCCCGTAATATTCGCCGTTTATATATAATGCGCACGGAGCTGCGTCCATCACCGTCACATTCATTACATCCTTGACAGCCTTGGCTATAAAGGCGTCCCTCAGCTTTGTTCTTATCTGGTCCTGTCCTCCGCTGCGCAGTACAAAAGAGCCCTGAGTCACCACGGGATTACCGTCGAAAAACGGATAAGTCACCCTGCTTTGCCCATAGTCGCCCCTGAGCAAAACCGCGATGGATTTCTGCTCTAACGCCCTGGAATAATTGCCGTGTATCTTTATATCCGCGTCAAACTCCACACCGCGCCGCCCATCCACCGTGTAGTATTCTATCGTGCTTGCGCGCTCCCAGTCCTTCCAGAAGTTTGCGCCGCGGTACATCGGCCCTTCTCCGGGATTGTTCCCCATTGAGAATATTCCGCTCTCCTTGCTGAAATACCCCGCAGGATCTCCGCTTATGCATACCACCGGTATGTCGTGCTTTTCTTCCACAAGAAATGTCCGGGTCACCGTATCGCTTGCCAGCCGTCCCTCCGCTATGGCAACAAACTTAAGCACGCAGCTATGCTCCACCCTGATCGCCCCAGTGTACTCCGGGCTGTCCGCATCCGGTGCGCTGCCGTCCGTGGTATAATACACCCGGGCCCCGTCCGGCACCTTCACCGTTATCCCGGTGCCCGCCTCGGTATATCCACCCTCGCTCGACACCTCCGGCACCGCCGTATACCCCGTATAGCTGCTGCCCCCGCTTCGGTATACCCTTTCCCCCTCCTTGCGCACGGCCGTCACTCCCGTGCGCAGCTTGCCGGTCTCAAATATGTCCCACAGCTCGCCTTCGGCGTCCCTCAGCTCCAGACACTCCCCGCTTACCGACAGCTTGTACGGCAGGTATATGCTCCCCCTTACCGCATTCTTGGGCGCACCTCCGCTTGCGTATACCGTCAGCCGCTCTCCCGCGCCTATCGTAACATCCCCGAACTCGTATTTCTTGTCCTGTGATTTAGCAAGCCCGCAGCCTGCCAGGCTTACGGGCTTGTCCGTGCTGTTGTACAGCGTTATATAGTCATAATTGTTGCTGCTGCTCCCGGGCGGAGTTGCGCTTACCTCTTCTATATACACC
>JAQXIQ010000144.1 GCA_029007865.1 Bacillota bacterium | reverse complement strand
TGTTTTTCTGATTAACATCTGTTACTATAACCATGGCGATTGAGTTCCTTTCGTTAGACTTGGGTTGTGGTGACTTTATTCTAACAAACTCAATCGCTTTTTTCCATACCTTTGGTCTCACATCAATTGTAACACTACATTGCGCGGACGCTGCGCCTAAAAGACCGTGTTTACTTTTGACGCGCTATGGAGTATAATATTAAATAATGCCGGAGCGCACAGCGGGTCCGGCGCAGCTTTATATGGGAGAACATTTTCAAATATGCTCAGTGCAAAAGGCTTTGTGGATTATTGCCGCAGTAAGGGCTTAAAATGTGTGATACGCGACGATTATGACGGCGAAAGATCAAATGTCGGCATGACTTTTTCCGATGAAAAGCAAAAGCTGCCCGATGTCAGCGTAAGCCTTGATTTTCACTATAACGGTCAGATTGATTTGTTGTTTTACGGTTTTGCCCGCTATAAGGGCGTGCCTGCGCGCACCGAGGTGCTAAGGCGGCTCAATACCGTAAATACCGCGTCGCCCTTTGCCAATTTTTTATTGCAGGACGACGAAATCGTACTGCCCTGCTCTTATATAAACCAATCTATAAGCGGGGAGACCCTTATGGAGTTTGTGTTTTTTATGGTCAGACTGTGCTGCAATGTGCCCGAGTTTGCCCTGCGTCCCGACAGCGCCGGTGACGGCGCGCATATTGCCAGGCATGACGGGGAGGTTAAGCAATGAAGAAAAACTCTGCGCTGTTTCTCAAGGCGCTTATCGACCAGGATATACCCTACAGCCTGAAAAACACCGTTTTTGAAAACATATATACCTTTGACATGGATTTTTTACAGCATACCGCACAGGTGAGCGTGGCTCTGTTTAATGACGACAGCGGCCTGCGCATTACCGTTTCGGACTATTTTTCCTTTGATCACGAGGATATGGACAAGGTGCTTGATATCATCAACGAAGCGTGTGCCGAGCGCCGCTTCTTTACCGCTTATGCGGCGGAGGACGAAGTTTTTTTGCGCAAGGAGCTGCCCGCGTCAGAGGGCTTCAGCCCGGAGAGCCTGTTTTCCGTGCTGGAGGTCATCCGTCTGACCGGGCAGGAATTACTGGACAGACTGTGCCTTATATATACCGTGCTTTCATAGCAAGTGATGGCGGTTTTGCTTTTTACTATATTTTAACGCATTTGGGAACGGGGGATTATTATGACTGCTGCCGAAATTGTAATTACTGCACTGCTGGGAGTGTGCATTTTTCTGCTGGCGGTGCTGCTTGCCGCGCGCGGCCGGGACCGCGAGTCGGCTCTTACCGAAAAAAAACTCAATGATGCCGTATCCGCTCTTAAAGAGGAGAATGCTTCACAGCGGAAGCTTCTGCTTGATGAAAACGCCAACCTGCGGCGGGAGCTTGCCGAATCCAATGCCCGCCTTGAGCAGAGCCTGCGTCAGTCGGTGACGGCGTCGGACGCCTCGCAGCGCGACGGGCTTAAAACCGTAAGCGAGACCATGGACCGCAGGCTGAGCGATATTCAGCAGACCGTGTTGACGGGCATGAACAACATGACCCAGAGCAATGAACAAAAACTGGAGAGCATACGCGTTACGGTGGACGAGAAGCTCTCGGCTACCCTAAACAAGCGCTTTGCCGAAAGCTTTGAGGCCATAGGCAGCAGACTGGATGCCGTCAACAAGGGGCTGGGCGAGATGCAGGCCCTGGCAAGCGGAGTGGGGGACCTGAAAAAGGTGCTTACCAATGTAAAGACAAGGGGTACCTGGGGAGAAATACAGCTGGGCGCGCTGCTTGAGCAGATATTAAGCCCCGTGCAGTACCGTGCAAATGTCCGCGTAAAGCCCAGAGGCGGAGAGATAGTGGAGTACGCCATAGTTCTCCCGGGCAAGGAGGAGGGGCAGAAGCAGATATATCTGCCCATAGACAGCAAATTCCCCTCCGAGAGCTATCAGCGTCTGGCCGATGCGCGGGAGGCGGGCGACGCGGCGGCACAGGAGGCGGCGTCCAAGGCGCTTTGCGGCGATATCAGGCAAAATGCCCGCACGATAAGGGATAAATACATAGAACCGCCCTATACTACCGATTTTGCCATTATGTATCTGCCCACCGAGGGTCTGTATTCCTTTGCTGCGGCGGATGCAAGCCTGCTGGAGACGCTGCAGCGTGATTACCGGATAACGGTAATGGGGCCGGCCACTCTGGGCGCTTTTCTGAATTCCTTGCAGATGGGCTTCCGCACACTGGCGATACAAAAGCAGACCGGAGAGGTCTGGAAGACCGTCACCCAGCTTAAGAAGGATTTCACCACCTTCGGAGACCTGCTTGAAAAAACGCAGAAAAAGCTTAACGAGGCAAGCGGTACCATAGACGATGCCATAAAGCGGACAAGCCTTATCCAGCGCAAATTTGACAGGATAGAGACTCCGCAGGAAGAACGGCTCGCCATCGGAGGGGAGGGTGCGGAGCGGTAAGCCTGCGCCCGGTTTTTGATTATGAGCGGAAACGAATCGCAGAAGAATAAACTGCTGCTGGTGGCGCGGCTGCTTTGGGAAAGGAGCGACGGGCAGCATCAGCTGTCGGCTGGCGAACTGATACGGCTGCTGGAGCAGCAGGGAATAAGCGCGGAGAGAAAGAGTATTTACCGAGATATTGCGGCGCTCAGGCAGGCGGGCATGGATATTGCCTGCGGCAGAGGCGAGGGGTCGGGCTACTATCTTGCAAGCCGGACCTTTGAGCCGGCCGAGCTAAAACTGCTTGTGGACGCGGTGCAGGCCAGTGCCTCCATAAGCGTCTCCAAAAGCAGGAGCCTTATAAAAAAGCTCCAGGGGCTTACCAGCATATATCAGGCAAAAGACCTCAACCGTCAGGTGTATGTCTCGGGAAGGGCTAAAACCGAAAATGAGGCTTTGATTTACAATGTCGACGCACTGCACGAGGCTATAAACTCCGCCAAAAAGATCTCCTTCCGCTATTATGAGTATGCGCCTGACAAAAAGCTCAGGCCCCGGCGCGGCGGCGAGATATACACCGTCAGCCCCTATATGCTGTGCTGGGACGACGAAAAGTATTATCTTGTGGCCTATCATGAACGGTACGTCGGTCTGTCGCATTTCCGGGTGGACAAGATGAAATACATCACCATTCTGGATCAAGGCGTTGTAAGATGCGATGTGGATATCACGGGCTATGCCGCAAAGACCTTCGGTATGTTTGCCGGTAAGACGGAAAGAGTGGAGATGGAAATACCGGATAAACAGATAGGCGTGGTCATAGACCGCTTCGGCAAGAATGTTTTTACCGCTCCTGCCGGGGAGGGGAGAATTGCCGTTTCCTTTGACGCGGCGGTGTCTCCGGCGTTTTTTTCCTGGGTGTTTATGCTCGGGGACAGCGTTATAACCCATCCGGAGCATGTGCGCAGGCAGTATGCCGAATTGCTGGGTCATGCGGCGGCTATGCACAGCGGCGCCGGTACTGACTTAAATACCGCGGATAAAACGGATAAAACGGACAAAACGGATAAAACGGATAAAACGGAAGTAAACGGTTGACGGGTGCAAAAGTTATTATGAAGGAAGAATTTATAAGAAGCGCCATGCTGCTGGGGCAGGAGGGACTGCAGCGCCTTGCAGAGAGCCATGTGGCGCTGTTCGGACTGGGCGGAGTCGGCTCGTATGCGGCGGAGGCGCTGGTGCGCGCCGGAGTGGGCAGGATCACGGCGGTGGACAGCGATACGGTGTCTGCCAGCAATATAAACAGACAGCTGTTTGCACTGCATTCCACGGTGGGAATGTATAAAACGGAGGCCTTTGCGCTCCGCGCGCGGGATATAAACCCCGCTGTGCAGCTGGAGCTTTGCAGAGCTTTTGTGCTGCCGGAAAATGTCGGGCAGTTCGCGTGGCACAGCTTTGACTATGTCATTGACGCCGTGGATACCGTGGCCGCCAAAATTGCAATTGCCTGCCTGTGCAGCAGGGAGAAAATACCGCTTATCAGCTGCATGGGCACGGGCAACAAGCTGCATCCCGAGCTGCTGGAGGTGCAGGACATAAGCCGGACAAGAATGTGCCCGCTTGCCAGAGTTATGCGCAGAGAGCTTAAAAACCGCGGAATAGACACGCTCAGAGTGGTTTATTCTCCGGAGGAGCCCATTAAGCCGCTGCCGCTGTGCGATGCCGAGGGACGCAGGGCGGTGCCCGGAAGCGCCTCCTTTGTGCCCGGCGCGGCGGGGCTGATGGCCGCCGGAGAGGCGATCAGGTTTCTTGCGCAGCACGGCAGGGAAGCGTGACGGCAGGCCCTGAGGACACTGCGACTTTCGGTTTAACATATCCGATATATCCGGCCGTAAGCGGCGAATATGGATTTGACACCGCAGGTGGGCTGTGATAAAATCAACAGTCAGATGATTATTACCGATATAAATTTCAATAAATCCGGGCTCAGTGCCGGCAGGAACGGCGGTTCCTGCCTGTCTGAACCAAGGGTTTTCGGAGAAGTACGGTGGAAGAGAAAAAACTCAGAATAATACAGATGATGGATTCATATTATCCGCATGTGGACGGCGTGGTAAATGTCGTGGACAACTATGCCACTCACCTGAACGCGCTGGGCGACAAATGCACGGTGTGCGTGCCCAGGTGCGGCAAATATACCGACGCTTTTCCCTATGCGGTATACCGCTGTCCTTCGGTTGCCACCGGTAAGTCGTTTTATCTTCCGGCTCCGGGCCTTGGCAGCAGCATGGGCAGGCGTATCGGGGCGGAGGGAGCGGATATAATACATGCGCATACTCCGTTTATGATGGGACACTATGCTCTGAAAATGTCAAAAAAGCTCGGCGTGCCTATGGTTACGACCTTCCATTCCAAATATAAGGACGACTTTCTGGCTTATACGCACAGCGAGAGCTTTGCGCGCTTCGGCCTTAAATATATGGTAAAGTTTTATTCCGCGGCGGATGAGGTGTGGACCGTGAGCGACGGCGCGGCGGAAACTCTGCACGAATACGGCTTCAAAGGCGAAATAAGGGTGATGCACAATCCGCCCGACAGCGAAATGCTGTATCCGGACAATCCGCAGGAGCTTATCGAAAGTACATACAAGGTCTTCGGCGCGCTGTGTCCGGGTATAAAGCTGCTGTTTGTGGGCCAGACGATATGGCAGAAGAATTTCAGGCTTATACTGGACAGCCTGGCATTGCTGGAAAAGCAGGGGGTGGAGTTCAGCCTTACGGTGGCGGGCAGCGGAGACAATGCCTCTGAGATTACCGCCTATGCCGCGGAAAAGGGAATAGCCCACAGAGTATATTTTTTGGGAAGGGTATCGGACAGAAAACTGCTGCAGGGTTTGTATTTGCGGAGCGACCTGTTCTTTTTTCCGTCGGTGTATGACACCGCAGGAATGGTGGTGCAGGAGGCCTCCATGTCCAAAACGCCCAGTCTGCTGATGCGCGCAACCTGCGCCGCGGAGGGAGTGACGGACGGAGAAAACGGTTATCTGTGCAAGGATTCTCCGGAGTCTGCGGCGGAGATAATTGCGTATCTGGCCCGGCATAAAGAGGATTTGCAGCGCACCGGCATAAACGCTTCCCGAACGCTTGCCAGAGACCCGCATGAGATAATGCAGCAGGTTAGGCAGCATTATTTGCGTATTATTGAAAGAAAGAGGCAAAAGCAGTGATTGCATGGCTTTCACGCATTTTCATAAAGGACAGGAATAATTACGGATCCCCGGAGGTACGGCGCAGATACGGTATGCTGTGCGGGGGAGTGGGCATATTTCTTAATATTCTGCTCTGCTGCGCAAAGCTGCTGGCGGGCGCTCTGAGCGGCTCAATAGCCATAACGGCGGACGCGTTTAACAACCTTTCGGACGCGGGCAGCTCCGTGGTGACTATAGCCGGCTTCCGGCTGGCGGGGCAAAAGCCGGATTCCGAGCACCCCTTCGGACACGGCAGACTGGAATACCTTGCCGGGCTGGCGGTGTCGTTCCTGATACTGCTTGTGGGCGTGGAACTGTTCAAGAGCTCGCTTACAAAGATAATCACCCCGGAAGAGGTGACCTTCAGCTGGGTATCGGCGGCGGTACTGCTGCTTTCCATAGCGGTCAAGGTGTATATGTTTGTGTACAACAGGGGCGTAGGCAAAAAAATCGACTCGGCGGCCATGAAGGCGGCGGCGTCGGATTCTCTCTCCGACTGCGCCGCCACCTTTGCGGTTCTGGCATCCATGTTTATCTGCAAATGGACCGGAGTAAACATTGACGGTTGGTGCGGTATGGCGGTGGCGGTATTCATCTTTGTCGCAGGCGTCAGATCGGTAAAGGAAACCGTCTCTCCGCTGCTGGGGCAGCCGCCGGAGCCGGAGTTTGTCAAAAAGATTGAGAATATCATCATGTCCTATGACGGTGTTGAAGGGATACATGACCTGATAGTGCATGATTACGGCCCGGGCAGAAGAATGATAAGCGTGCACGCCGAGGTTCCCGCCCAAAACGATGTAATCGTCATGCACGACCTGATAGACAATATCGAGCGCAGGCTTTCGGAGGAGACCGGCTGCGCGGCGGTGATACACATGGACCCGGTAATAAAGGACGAGAGCACGGACAGGTATAAAGCCATGACCCTGGAGATAGTGCGCGGAGTGGACCCCAGAATAACCATACACGACTTCCGTATGGTCAAGGGCAGCACTCATACAAACCTTATTTTTGACGCAGTGGTGCCGTTCGACAAAAAACTTGATACCGCCGCGGTAAAAAAGGAAATAATGCAAAGGATACATGAGGCGGACAGCACTCTCTACGCCGTAGTGGAGATAGACAGGCAGTACGCCGCCGAGGAGCCGTAAAGCCGCGCGGAATACCGCGCTGCAAATAAAACGGGACAGTTCGAAGCCCTCCTGTCCCGGCCTCTTAAAGAGGCAACAAAAACAAAAACAGGAGAAAACAAATGAAAAACAACACTATAAGACGCATTACCGTTTCCGCAGTTATAGCCGCTGTTTATACGGCTCTGACCCTTCTGATGCAGCCCATTGCCTTCGGTGCGGCACAGATCAGGCTTTCCGAGGGACTGACCATGATGGCCTTTGTCTTTCCGGAAGCCGTGCCCGGTCTGGCAATAGGCTGTTTTTTGGCTAATCTTCTGGGCGGAGGAGTACTTGCGGATATAATAATAGGAACTCTTGCCACACTGCTTGCGGCCTTTATGAGCTCAAGAGTTAAGAATATATGGATTGCGGGACTGTTCCCCGTATTGCTTAACACGGCTATGGTGGCCCCGGTCATCGTATACTATTACATGGGAGGCGGAAGCTTCTGGGTGTATCTGGGATATATGGCGATATTCGCGCTTTGCGAAGCGTTCAGCGTTTATGCGGTGGGTGTGCCCCTTGTGCAAGCGGTGTCAAAAGTGCGTTTGGGTATGAATAATTCGGATAAGGCCCGTAAGGACGGCTAGATCCGGTTGAAGGGAGCTGGCATTTCTACATGAGAAACAAGTATACCCCGTATGTTCTGGGACTGATATGCGCCGTTATGTTTTATCTGGTGCATATAGTTACGCAGGCAAGCGGCGTGAATTTTTTCAGCGAAGCGGTAATGGGAGAGACAGCGTTCCTGCTTGCACTGCTTACGCTTGTGCCGCTGCTGCTGGAGCGTATCGCGCATACAAACGGACGCCGGGCGGGCAAAGGACTGAGGGCTATTCACTGGGTCAAGCTGTGCGTCATGGCGCTTGCGTTTATATGCTCTGTGCTTGCGGCGGTATTCATGTTTACTCAACAACGCATTACGGCGCTTAATATTTTCACGGTAACGGCCAGGCTGGCATCCTGCGTTATGTTTGCGGCTTTCTGGACGCTTATGCTGTCCGCAGGGCTCAAAAGCGCTCTGCTGATACGCATTTCGGGCTGGACGCTGCTGGCGGGTGCCGTGACGGTGGTGTGCTTTATGCACATGCCGCTGCTGGGCGGCCTTGTGGCCGAAATAGCCGGCAATATCGGACAGATACCCGGCAGTTTACTTTTCATATACGCTTTTGTGAATATCGTATATATTCTGTGCCTGTTTCTGGTGGACGGAACGGCAATATATCTTGCCGTGCGCACAACGCGCAGGGCAGACGGCAAGCTGCCTCTTGAATACCTATGAACAAACAAAAGCATTCCCGACCGCTTGGTGCGGCGGTGCTTGCCGTATGCCTTGCGGTCATTATCGCGGCGCTTTCATACTGTGCATACAGGATCAGCCGCTTTGAACGGTATCACCGTCAGAGTGTGGAGCGGTGGTGCGAAAGCTACGGCCTGGACGAATATCTCATATACGCCATGATATATGCCGAGAGCGGCGGTGACAGCTATGCGGTAAGCCATGCCGGAGCGGTGGGCACCATGCAGCTTATGCCGCACACCGCGGAATGGATGGCAAGGCGCGAGGGGCTGGACTATCAGGAAAATATGCTGCTGGAACCGGACTATAATATAAGACTGGGCTGTGCATATATAAAATATCTTCAGGAAAGGTTCCGAAATACCGAATGCGTAATAGCGGCCTATAATGCCGGGCCCGGCGCGGTGTCCCGGTGGCTGCATGACCCAAGGTATTCCGGCGACGGAGAGCATCTGGAGAGCATTCCGTACGATGAAACCCGGGAGTATGTAAAACGGGTTACAAGAGCGGCCGAAATATACCGGAAGCTTTACCCGGCGGATAAATGAAAGAGTCAAACGCAGGAAAACGCTTGACAAAACAGCCGTCAGGGGTACAATATAAAAAGAATTTTGTATAAAAGAGGTAGTGTTATGTCCGGAATTGATCTTAAAGATAAGGTTGCGGTTATAACCGGAGCCAGCCAGGGTCTGGGAGAGGCGCTTGCCATTCGTCTGTCCGACGAGGGCTGCAAGGTTGTAGTTGCAGATATGAACTATGAAGGCGCCAAGGCGGTTGCCGCCAAGCTCAAGGACGCCATCGCCGTTTCTGTAAATGTCACAAAGTTTGAGGACTGCGAAAAGATGGCCGCCGCCGCTATTGAAAAATACGGCAGGATTGATATCCTTGTTGCCAATGCCGCCATTGTCAAGTCGGGAGATATCCGCCAGTTCCCCGCAAGCAGCTTTGCGCTGGTGGTGGATGTAAACCTCAACGGCTATTTCAACACCGTTAAAGCCGTAGCCCCCTATATGCTGGAGCAAAAGAGCGGAAGCATTATTCAGATCAACAGCAAATCCGGCAAGAAGGGTTCTTATAAAAACTGCGCTTATGCCGCCAGCAAGTTCGGCGGTATCGGACTTACCCAGTCCCTTGCTCTGGAGTTTGCCGATCAGGGCGTGCGCGTAAACAGCATTTGCCCCGGCAACCTGCTCAACTCGCCGCTGTGGGTCAACAGCCTGTTCAAGCAGTATGCCGCAAATCAGAACACCACGGAGGAGGCTATCCGCGAAAAGTACCTCAACCAGGTGCCCATGAAGAGAAGCTGCGAATACGAGGACGTTGCTAACGTTATGGTATTCCTTGCAAGCGATATGTCCTCTTATATGACCGGACAGGCCATAAACGTTACCGGCGGTCAGGAAATGAAGTAAGCCGGGTTTCGGTAATATATTTGCGCTTAAAAGCACTCCGCATTCCGCGGAGTGCTTTTTAACGCAAAAAAACAGTCGGAATCCAATAAAAACCATCAAAAAAACGGCTGAAAATCAATAAAAAAACGCTAAAAAACAGCCAAAAAACAATGAAAAAACGCTATAAAAACGGCTAAAAAATGCGCAAAAAACAGACCAACCGTCCGGTCGGTCTGCCAGATATTGTGCAGTATTTTGTTATTACTTGCTTTCCTCGGTCTGGATCACCTGCTTGCCGTCATAGTAGCCGCAGGATTTGCAGACTCTGTGAGCCAGCTTGGGTTCCTTGCACTTGGGACACTCTACCACACCGGGCAGGGACAGCTTCCAATTGGCGCGGCGGGAATTGCGTCTTGCCTTGGATACTTTCTTCTTAGGTAATGCCATGATTACACCTCCTCGTTGTTAAGACACTCATGCAGCACCGAAAACGGATTGTCGCGCGCTGCCTCTTCGGCGCCGCATGTGCATGATACTTCATTTCTGTTTACTCCGCATACAGGGCAAAGCCCTTTGCAGTGCGGAGAGCATACTCTCAAAAGCTCGAGGCTCATAAGTATGCTGTTGCGTATGCATATATCGATGTCAATGGTATCGCTTGCGCTTATGACAAGCATATCATCAACGGGCTGATGGGAAAAGCATTCCTCCACAGGACATTCCACATCCTGCACAAAGCTCTCCAGACAACGGGAGCAAATAAGCTCAAGCCGTGCGCTTACTGTGCCCTTAAGCTCGATATTACCGCCTATACAGCAGTATGAGGCGTCCAGATGAACCGACGAAAAAACGACCTCACCCTGGAAATCCTCGGGCGGAAAAGAAAGCTCCGCAGACAGAGGAAAGCTGTCGCCGGGATTTTTTAATGCGTTTTTTACGTTTATCGTCATAACACAGCCCTCTATACCTTGTACCGTATTATTATATTTGCGCAGAATGTTTCTGTCAAGATGTTTTTGCGGCAGGCGTGTTTTTGTCTGTAGTGTTACAATTGATGTGAGACCAAAGGTATGGAAAAAAGCGATTGAGTTTGTTAGAATAAAGTCACCACAACCCAAGTCTAACGAAAGGAACTCAATCGCCATGGTTATAGTAACAGATGTTAATCAGAAAAACAA
>JAQXIQ010000143.1 GCA_029007865.1 Bacillota bacterium | reverse complement strand
CTCCCTCCGTCAGCAAAACCGATCTTCTAACCCGTAACTCTTTCGCTTTTTCGGTCTCACATCATTGACAAATGAACAGCATTTACCGAAAATCCGCACAGCCTCAAAAACAACAGCACCGGCAGCTGCTGCCGGTGCATTGATTGCGGCGTCCTTTGATTGTGCGGCGGCGCGGTAAACGCGCCGCCGCTTTCCGCACTGCTTTTATGTTATTTCTTCCTCAGCACGATGGCTATAAAATTCAGATATTTTCCGCCGCCCGCCTCCATTGATTTTCTGTCGCCTACGGCATATTCGTTATCCTGCTTAAGCCAGTCCTCCCATACCTCCCGGTTGCTCTGCATTTCCTTTACGCAAATCACTTCCGCACCCCTGCATTTGCCCACGGTCTTGCTCCAGTACCCGGTATCGTGCATATAATCCAGCTGCTCCGGCGTCCAGGAGAGCAAAAGCTCCGGCGGCAGATTGTCGTGGCAATCCCTTTTCATTCCGGGAATTGCAATATAGACATATCCTCCCCTTTTAATAAAGGGCAGCAGCTTTTCGTCAAGATAGCTCTCATCCCTGCCGAAATAATTATAGGAATCAATGCTTATAACGGCGTCAAAGAATTCCTTTTCAAACGGCAGAGCCTCGGCATCGGCCTTGACCGGAATGATCCGTTGTCTCTCAAGCCCCATAGCGTCAAAAAACTTCCGGTTTTCCTCCGGGTCGCTCCATAAATCTGCGGCATAGACGGTAAAGCCGTATTCCTTTGCAAGAAATACGCTGGTAAGACCCTGACCGCTCCCCAGGTCGCAGACAACCGCTCCGTCGGGAATGCAATTGTCATCAAGCAATTCTTCCGCCAGCTTGACCGGGTTGGGCCCCATGATCTTTTCCTGCAGAGCAGGCGTATTGTACTTTTCACTCTTTGGATATTTCATTTTACTCACTCCTTATCCGTCACGGTTTTTTTGCGTTAAAGCGGATAAAACGCTCAATATGGTTTTCCAGCAGTTCTGTAAGTTTTTCGTCCTGATGTGCATCGTAGATGTTTATAAGCAGATAAAGCGGGGCATAAAACTCCGCGGCCAGCTGTTTTGGGTCTGCTTCCCTTAAAATACCGTTTTTAATCATTTGCCGGAATATGTCCTGCATGTATGCGACCGGCCCGGCCGTAAAGCAGCTGCTGTACAAAACCGCAGTTTCGGCACCGCGATACCTCTCCAGCGACAGCATCCTGCGAAAATCGGACGCAAAGCTGTCCCTGGTCCAGAAAACAAATTGAGAAACGGTATATTTTTTAATGCTTTCTACGGATACATTTTCATACGGTTCCGGATCGGCCTCGTGCTTTTCCGGCGGTACTTCATATTCCATAGACCTTTGAGCGTCAATCTGATACATTCTTTCCACTATGCTGTCAAAAATGTCGCGCTTGTTCTTATAATGCTTATACAGCGCGCCCTTTGTCATGCCCAGCTCCGCCGCAATATCACTTACCGACACGGCCTCATATCCGTTTGCCGCAAACAGATGAAGCGCAGTGTTTAGTATTCTTTCCTTCGTCCCCACAGCATTGTCCCCTTCCGCAAGTAAACGCCCGTTTACCGCTATTATAGTAAACGAGCGTTTACCTGTCAAGAGGAAATTCATCACAGAGTGCAATATCCCGCAGTTTCATCCACGCGGAATAAAGCTCTGTCAGCTGCGCGGCGAAATGCCTGGCCGTTTGCATAAACAAATACGGCGCAAAAAGCATTTCTGCCTTTTGCGCCGCACCTTACACTTGCAAAACGGTTAAACCGTTATTCGGCTGCCGACGTCGGAGCGTCGGTCTGCCCCTCACCGCTCCGGACTGCCGCGGGCACAGCCTCGGAAGATGTCTCTGCTTCCTCGCGCCTTTTACCAAGCAGCTCGGGCAGCTCCATACCCGCCATATCAAACACCTCGTTAAGCGGCGGCACGGCCTTCATCAGTCCAGATATGAAATTCGCCGTGGAATTCTTGCCGTCTGCGGAGGTTCCGTTGTCCCAAACGGTGACCTTGTCGATCTTGATGTTCTTGATAGCGTCCACCTGCACCCTCATCAGGTTCTCCAGCTTATCCGCTATCATTAGCTTCAACGCAGCATTGGGGTCGCCGCCGGCCGCCTCCACTATCCTGGCAAAACCGACAGCCTGTTTGCTGAGTATCTCCTGCATACCTGCGGCTTCCGCCTGCATTTTAGCATATATGGCGTCCGCCTCACCCTTTGCCTTGCGGCGCAGCTGCTCCGCCTCGGCCTCGGCCTGCAGCTCCAGCTCTCTCTTTTTTATCTCTGCCTGTACGATTATATCGGCCTCAAGAGTAGCCTTCTGCTTCTCGGAACGGGCGATTTCCGCCTGCTTCTCAGCCGAGTAGGATTCCTCAAGAGCTTTAGCGGCCTGAATCTTCTCTGCCGTTATAGCTATTTTGAGGGCTTCGGCCTGCTTCTCGCGCAGTTCCGCATTGGACATGGCTATCTGGCTCTGCGCCTCGTTTTCACCCTGTATGGCTACCGAGTTGGCAGCCGCAACATTGATACGCTGATCCTTCTGCGCGTTTGCTTCACCTATGGAACCGTCGCGTTCCTTTTCCGCAACCGAGCGTTTGGCGTCGTTTATAGCCTTGGCGGCAGCCTCGCGTCCCAGAGCCACTATGTAGCCTGACTCATCGCTTATATCGGTTACGTTAACGTTGATAAGCCGCAAGCCTATCTTTTTAAGCTCGGTTTCCACATTTCTGCTGACCTGAGCCAGGAATTTATCGCGGTCGGTGTTGATCTCCTCGATCTCCATGGTAGCTATTACAAGACGAAGCTGACCGAAAATGATATCCTTGGAAAGCTCCTGAATCTCGGGAAGCTTAAGCCCCAGCAAACGCTCGGCGGCGTTCTGCATTACTCCCTGCTCGGTAGATATACCCACCGTGAACTTGGAAGGCACGTCAATTCGTATGTTCTGCTTGGAAAGCGCGCTTTTAAGGTCCACCTGAATGGATATCGGAGTCAGATCAAGGTATTGATACTCCTGCACCAAGGGCCACACAAAGGAAGTTCCTCCGTGCTTGCACTTGGAGCTTTTGCGCGTACCGTCCTTGTTCCTGCCCACCGTACCCGAAATAACCATGATCTTATCCGGCGGGCACCTTTTAACCCGTGAAAGCACCATGATAAGCAACGACACTATCACGATTGCCAGCACAACCAGCGCAATAATCACCGTGGGGCTCATACCCGCTGCTGCCATTGTAAAAAAGCTCATTGTATTTTTCCTCCTTAATTATTTATATCAATTAAAATTGATACCGTTAATGCCTGCGGCGCCCGGCGCCGCCCTTATACTCCTCTTTATGTGCTTTTGTCCCCGTTATTTTCTCTTGACCACTACCGTATCGGAGCCCGAAAGCCCCACTACTGTTATCTCGGAGCCCGAGGGCAGCTCTTCCTGCTCATCGGTAACCGCCTGCAGCTCCGTATAGGAATCCTGCAGCATGATATTTACCTTGCCGCTCCCTTTGCGCAGCGCAGGTATTGTCAGATAAACCACCCCGGAAACCCCTATCGCATTGCGTATATCCGCGGTGCCGTCGCTCTGCAGTTTCATAAGTCCCCTGAACAGCAGGGCTATCAGCACCAGAGCCGCCGCTCCGGCTCCGAAGGCTATCAGGGACGATACCACAGGGGAAAGTCCGCGTTCTGCCGCCACCGCGCCTGCCCAGCCTCCTACTGCGAAAAACGCCACTATACCGCGTAATGTAAAGAGTCTCAGTCCGGCATCGGTATTGCCTATCCCGGGCTCCGGGCTGGATATGTCGCCGTCCCCGTATATACCGGGGATATCCGCATCCGCGCCGTCTGCGCCGTCAAGACCGTCCATACCGTCAAGACCGTCTGCACCGTCAAGACCGTCCGCACCGTCAAGACCGTCCGCACCGTCTGCGGCTTCGGCGCCTCCGCCTATGCCCAGCACGGAAAGTATAAGCTGTATTATCAGCACCACCGTTGCCGGAGTCGCAATCAGCACAAAAACCTGCCCCAACAGGCCCAGTCCTTCCCACCAAGTTTCCATTAACTACACTCCTCCCAAATATTTGCTTCTGTCCTGCACGCTACTGATTATTGATCTGACCTATCATCATCTCCGCACGCTTCCTGAAAACAGACGCGGAATGCGCGTTATACATTATTTCCAGCACCGACGCAACGCGCTTTCTGGCTCCCGGCATTCTTTCGGTAAAGCCCTCCAGCACCTTGTCCGAAGCTGTGCTTACGGAATCTCCCCGCAGAGTATTTGCAAGCAGCCTGATATAATAATAATACAGCTCGCTGTCCGAGAGCAGATTGTCGCTGTCATCATCCAGCCTACCGTTTACAAATGAGATAAGCCCGCATATTTCATCCAGTCTTAGCGAATCCCTGAGCATGTTTATTGTAACTATACGGCAGAACTGATCCTTAGAATACAGCTTTTTCTGCGGCGGAGATAAAAAGCCGCGCTTTATCCAGTTCTGTATTACATACTGCTCCAGTCCGGTGAGCTGTGCCACCTGCGAAAGCACCAGGCCTCCGCCCAGGAATATGTTGTCCAGCATCAGGCATGCGGCCTGTCCGTCGCTGAGTTCAATCTCTATGGTGGTTCCCGGAAGATATGATATCATATTCTTCAAACCTCCCCGCAACGGTAAACGCCGTGAGCCGTACCGCGCTTTTCTTCCGCAGGGCGACCGGAGCGTGTGTTTTTGTAAATAGCTAATCTTTTCACGCAATCCCCTCCCTGTTTCTTATCGTAATTTGATTATATCAAACAATCACATGATTGTCAAGAGTTTTTTCATTATCTACGTGCAAAAATATCCGGCCGCATAAGCGGTACCGCAACACCGGACTCTTCAGACTCGCCACCGCGCGCCAACCAGATTGTGAAAATTTATACCTATTTTTGGATTATAGTCCTTTTATTGATACATTGCAGGTTAGTATTCTTCAAATTTCGGTTAGAATTATCCTCTTGAATATACAGTACCCGTGATGTATACTAATAATAGATTTTTTTAGTATTCTAGGAGGACAGCAATGAAAAAGATTTTTGCAACAATAATCGTTCTTGCGCTTTGCCTTTCCTGCGTAAGCGCATTCGCTTTGGCGGAGACTCCGGTTATAAAGCTGAGCGATTTCTACTACGGAACCGAGGATCTCGCTGAAGGCACCGCGCCTTCCGCTTCCGATCCTCTCAACCTGTCGGCAGGCACTTACGGACAGGCCGGCGACTCCTTCACCTATGAAGGCTCCACCTGCGTCTGGACTGCAGGAACCGGCTGGCTTCAGATGGATGTTGCAGGTCCCGGCTGGTGCGATATAAGGAACTACAAATATATCGCTTTCAAAGTCGAGAACACGGAAAGCAACCCCGTTAACTTCTGCTTTATTCCTTCGTTGGTGCATGCGGGCGGCTCTCCCAGCGGAGAAGCTCTGCCCCACAAGCTCTCCCTGATCAACACCGACGGCTCCGCCGCTACCGATTGCACCATGGTCTTTGCCGACTTCGTGGGTGCCGGTTCCGACCGCTGCTACATTAACATCCCTGCCGGCAAGACCGTATGGGTTGTTTGCCCCGTAAGCAGCACCAACATCCCCAACTTCACCAACATGGATGCTCAGAACGGCAACTTTGAGATCAAAAATCCCGATGACTGGGCAGGCGGCACCACCGGAAACGCAGTGCACATCTGGAAGTTTGACTTCACGGCAAACTCCGTCGAGAATCCCACCGATTCCGCCGATCTCTCGGTTATCGCTTATGCGGCAGTAGCTCTGTGCAGCGCTTCCGCCCTGGTAATCACCAGAAAGAAGAGAAGCTGATTCAATCTATATGGCATTAACAGCAAGAGGGCCGATAACCGGCCCTCTTGTTATTTTATAAACATTCGTATCTGCCGCCGTTGCATTACGGCACAGCGGCGCAATTCCTTTCTGCAGAAAAGCGCCGCCCTAAAAAAGGCTTTATTGCGTTTCTAAAGCGTCATCCTGCTCCAGCATCCGGCGTTCCCCGGGCGTAAGCTCTGCTTTTTCCAGCAGATCCGGCCTCATGCGCTTGGTCAATAACAGCTGCTGCCTGCGCCTCCAGGCCGATATCAGGGCATGGTTTCCCTCAAGCAGCACCGAAGGCACCTTCATGCCTCTGAAATCCGCCGGACGCGTGTACTGCGGATATTCCAGAAGCCCGTCGCCGAAGGAATCCCCCAGCGCGCTTTCCGCTCTGCCCAGAACGCCCCCGACAAAACGCGAAACGGCATCAATAAGCACCATTGCAGGCAATTCTCCTCCGGTAAGCACATAATCGCCTATGGATATCTCGCGGTCTATCAGATTATCTATTACCCGCTGATCCACACCCTCATAATGTCCGCAGAGTATGGTTATATTTTCAAAGCCGGCCAGCTCCCTGGCAGTTGCGTCGTCCAGAGTTTTGCCCTTGGGCGACATATATATGCTTACCCCCGGCTCGCTTATGGATGCAAAGGCGTCAAATATGGGCTGAGGCATCATCAGCATACCGGCTCCGCCGCCGAAGGGATAATCGTCGGTATTTTTATGCTTTGATGCGGAAAAGTCCCTTATATTTATCAGGTTTATTTTAATGGTGCCGTCGCTTGCGGCCCGCCCCAGAACCGAGCTCTGAAGGGGCGCAAACATCTCCGGGAATACCGTCAGAATGTTAATCGTCACGGACTTCCTCCTGCGCCAGCATATCCCCATTAACGGTTATACGCTTAGCCTTAGCGTCAATACTGAGAACAAAAGCGTCCACCACCGGTATCAGGATATCCTCTCCACTCTCCGGCTTTACAACAAACACATCGTTTGCTCCGGGCTGCAGCACCTCGGTAAGTCTGCCCAGTACCGCGCCTTTTTCATCAAGCACCTCACTGCCCAGAAGATCCACTATAAAATACCGGCCCTCGGGCAGAGGAACGGCGTTTTCACGGTCCACAAACAGCTCCGTGCCCCGCATAAGCTCCGCCGCGTTGCGGTCATATACACGCTCAAGCAGCAGATATGCGCTCTTACCGTCGGTACGCGCACCCATCACCTTTATGGGCTGCATTGCTCCGTCCTTTTTAATATAAGCTTTTTTCAGGGCAAGGAAGCGCGACACATCATCGGTATAAGGCGTTACCTTGACCTCGCCTTTGATGCCCTGAGCCTTAACTATTACGCCGATTTTAATATAATCCATATACAGCTCCGTAACTTTTCGGTTATAGTGCGTCTCTGATTTTGGGACGCAATACATAACAAAACAGATAAAAAAGGGCGGCGCTTTTCCGCGCTGCCCGGTCTTGTTCAGATGATCTCCACTGTAACCATATCACCGGAAGCAGCGGAAGCACTCTTTACCACAGTGCGTATGGCACGGGCTATCCGCCCCTGCCTGCCTATAATCTTGCCCATATCATCCGGCGCAACCCGCACCTCAACGGTATATCCGCCCGCATTGTCCACTCTGCGGATATCCACCTGATCCGGCTGCGAAACAAGACTTGTAACAATGTATTTAACCAGTTCTTCCATTGAAATAACCGCGTCCCCGCAAGCGCGGAGACTTCCTTTCATCAGGAATTTCAGCCGTGGCCGCCGCAGGCTTGTCCGAGCCCGCAAAAGCTCAAACGCACCTGCAAGCCGCTCCGACTAGTCGATAACGCCGGTCTTCTTGAACAGCTTCTTAACCGTCACGGACGGCTGAGCACCGTTGGCAAGCCACTTTTTAGCTTCCTCAGCGTCAACCTTGATCTCCGCCGGCTCGGTCAGGGGATTGTAATACCCCAGAATAGCGATATTGCGTCCGTCGCGGGGATAGCGTCCGTCGGCAACCACAATGCGGTAAAAGGGAGCCTTCTTTGCGCCATGTCTTGTCAGTCTGATCTTTACCATATTTACAGCACCTCCTGTTATTTTGCTTATATCAACGCATTAAATATGCGGTAATATCTAAAAAGCGGTTAAAACGGCAGCTTGAAACGGCCTTTTTTCATCTTGCCAAGCTGTTTCATCATCTGCTTGGTCTGTTCATACTGCCGCAAAAGAATGTTTACTTCCTGCACGGTTGTGCCGCTGCCGGCAGCGATCCTCTTGCGCCTTGAGCCGTTGATAATGCCAGGGTTCCTGCGTTCCTTTGCCGTCATGGACCGTATTATTGCCGCCATGCGGTCAAAACGCTTCATATCTATATCCTCAGGCCTGATCTTGCTCTTGTCCACCCCGGGCATCATTCCCAGCAAGTCCGAGACATTGCCCATCTTTTTCATCTGTTCGAGCTGGTCCAGATAGTCCTGAAGGTCAAACTGCTGGCTGCGCAGACGCTCCTCCATTTTAGCGGCCGTCTGCTCGTCGAATGCTTCCTGCGCCTTTTCTATGAGGGAGAGCACATCGCCCATGCCCAGTATTCTGGAGGCCATACGCTCCGGATAAAAGGGTTCAATGGTGTCCAACGTTATCTTTTCGCCGATGCCGCAGAATTTGATGGGCTTGCCGGTAACGGCCTTTACCGACAATGCCGCGCCGCCGCGGGTATCGCCGTCCAGCTTAGTAAGTATAACGCCCGTAAGGCTGAGCTGCTCATCAAAGCTCTTGGCAACATTTACTGCGTCCTGACCGGTCATTGCGTCCACAGTCAGTAATATCTCCTGCGGATGTACGGCCTTTACGATATCGTGCAGCTCCTCCATGAGCTGTGTATCGATATGAAGCCGTCCGGCGGTATCTATAATAACCGTATCGTACTGATAGCTTTTTGCATATGCTACGGCCTCTTTAACGGTTTTTACCGGGTTCTGCGTTCCCTTTTCAAACACCGGGATATCAAATGCCCCGGCAACGACCTTAAGCTGGCTGATAGCGGCAGGACGGTAAATATCGCAGGCTACCAGCAGCGGTCTCTTGCCGTGTTTGGCAAGATATCCGGCGAGCTTACCGCACATGGTGGTTTTACCGGCGCCCTGAAGGCCGCACAGCATCATTACCGTAGGCGGCGCAGGAGCTACCGCAAGACGGGAATTCGTACCCCCCATAAGCGCAGTTAGCTCCTCATGCACCAGCTTTATTACCTGCTGACCCGGAGTAAGGCTCTGCAGAATATCACTTCCGACGGCCTTTTGCGAAACGGCGGCGCAGAAATCCTTCGCCACGCCGAAATTGACATCGGCCTCCAGCAGCGCCATACGCACCTCGCGCATTGCCGCCTTAACATCCGCCTCTGTAAGCCTTCCCTTGCCGGTCAGCTTTCTCAATGCGCTCTGAAGTTTTTCCGAAAGCGAATCAAACGCCATGTCAGTCTCCGTTCTGCCGTAAAACCGGCAAAAATAAGCTTATCCGAAACTTTCGCATTGCGGTTTGGGTGCGGTTTGGGCCGCGGTGCAAACGCCGCTACGCCAGAATGTCCGACAGTTCCGCAATATATCCTTCCAGAGAGGCTTCCCCCTCCGCCGATGCTCTTTTCATTTCCTCAAGCAGAGCCCTGAGCCTCAGTTCCTTTGCAAGCAGCCCCAGCTTTTCCTCCGCCCTGAGCATGACGGATTCTCCCTTGACTATACAGTCCCGCACTCCCTGACGGGAAATACCCTCCAGCTCGGCAATCTCGCCCAGGGAAAGGTCCTCCTCCAGGTGCTGCTTCATAAGGGAAAGCTGACGCGGGGTAAGCAAGCCGCCGTATATGTCCAACAGCATTATATCACGCGTGGTGTTATCCAGCTCCATGGCTACTCCTCCGCTCCGCTGTAAAGCGTTTTAACTTTACAGCGGTATGATACTATACACCGCGCAAATTGTCAAGCGGTTTGAAGCAGAAAATCCGCCGTTAATGCAGCAATCTGCCGTCTGTTGAAATCACCCTGACCGCAAAGGGCGTATCCCTGCCGCTTTTATCTATCGCTTTTCTTACGGCATACTCTATTCCTCCGCAGCAGGGCACCTCCATGCGCACCACCGTTATGCTTCTTATGTCATTGTTCCGCAATATGCTCTCCAGCTTTTCCGAATAGTCCGCATCATCCAGCTTTGGGCATCCTATCAGGGTAACGCGTCCGTCCATAAAATCGCTGTGAAACGCTCCGTAAGCATAAGCAGTGCAATCTGCAGCTATGAGCAGTTCTGCATTATTAAGGAATTTTGCGTTTACCGGCACCAGACGCAGCTGCACCGGCCATTGCGACAGCCGGCTTTCGCAATGGACGCCGTCAGCCGGCCTGCTGTCTGTATTGCGCTGCAATACCTTCATCGCCCTGCCCGGGCACTTAACGGCATGCTTCCCGTTTGTGCTAGCCGCGTGCCTCTGCTCACCGGTTTCTTCCCTCCCGGCGTTTTCCTTATGCCTCATCGCTGCCTGTTCATCAAAGGGCTCGGCATGACGCTCCACCACCGTAATTGCTCCGGCGGGACACGCAGGCAGACAGTTACCCAGTCCGTCACAGTAATCCTCCCGCACCAGCTCCGCCTTACCGTTTACCAGCGCTATTGCGCCCTCATGGCAGGCCGATACGCAAAGGCCGCAGCCGTTACATTTTTCTCTGTCTATGTCCACTATTTTTCTCTTCATAAAAACACACCTCACAGTATAAATAAGTCGTTTGCTATTGACTTTACATGCACATTATACTATCATTACCGCAGCAGCAATGTTGTAATTACAACAAAAAATTATTTTTCCGGAGACAAACACAATGAACACCGAATATATTGGCATCATTAACGGCACTCCGCTGTTTTGCGGGCTTTCCCTTGACGAAACCGGGCGTCTTTTGAAATGCATGAATGCGGCGCTGCGCTCTTTTGACCCAAGCGAGCTTATTTTGCGCACGGGAGACCTGATAAAAAACACCGCCGTTATAATATCGGGCAAGGTTATCATATCTCAGGAGGACATCTGGGGCGGAAGCAGCATAACCGCTTCTCTTGCGCCCGGAGATATCTTTGCCGAAGCGTACGCATGCTCCGGGACGCCGTCCGGAGTATGCGCCCAGGCAGCAACGCCCTGTGAGATACTGTTTATCGACATAAACAGGGTTTTTCCCTGTGAACATGGCTGCCCGGAGCATATACAGCTTATAAAAAACCTCACTCTTCTTATGGCCCGCAAAAATCTCCGCCTCAACGAGAGGCTGGGGCACCTGTCGCGCAGGAGCACAAAAGAAAAGGTGCTTGCGTATCTGTCCGACCAGAGTCTCAGGCACGCAAGCAACGAGTTTGAAATTCCTTTTAACCGCAAGCAATTAGCCGACTATCTTGCCGTGGACCGCAGCGCACTTTCCACCGTGCTTAGCAGTCTGTGCAGCCAGGGCAGGCTCATCATGGACAAAAACCGTTTTATTCTGCCTGACGGCAAACAGCATTAAGCGCGCTGCGGCCCGTGCCTTGCCCTCTACTCCCCCTTATACCAGAAGCTGAAGCGTCCCATGGGCACGGACTGTCCCGACACATAGTAATCGCTTATGTCCTGCGGATTCTCCACGGAATCCGCAACCTTGAAGTATAACGAAAAGCTCCCGCTAAGTCCCAGCACCGCCCGCTCTGCGGTTATATACATAGTATTGCCGTCCACCTTAACCGTACAGGTACCGGCTCTCTCCGCGGTGAAATCCGGGTTCAGCCTGTCTATGCTGCCCTGGCCCGAGCGGTTTATAACAAACTCATAGCCCTCCCAGCCTTTAAGCGCCACCTCCCCGGTACCGATAAACAGGTTCATCCAGTTCCGGCCAAAGCGCTCTCCGATATCATTCTGCGCCGTTATACGGAAATAAATCTTTGTTTCATCGTGCAGAACCCTTATCTCCTGAATGTTTACTCTGCCGGCCTGCTGCACATACTTTATCCTGCCCCATGACGAATAGCTGCTGCGCGCGCTGTTATCACTGCCGAAATCCCGGTATACCGCCGCCCGCTCCCAGTCAATCCTGCCGGCGGCAGAGTATGACGCCGTGCTTGCCGTACCCTTAAAACGTCTGATGTTTTCCGCCATCTGCATAAGATAATTATCCCCGTATCCGCCCTTCATGGGCTCGCAGTCGCGCGAAAACTCAATATCGACCGCATCGGCAAAATAAACCTCGGGATATGTGTCCGGATTCATAATGTTTTTCTGCGCTATCCACTCGTTCCAGCCGTCCACAAAAGCTATCTCCGGGTCATTCTCAATGGCATAATCCCACTGGCTCTGGAAAAATGTCCCCTCTTCTATGCCGTTCTTGTCATTGACCGCTCCGTTCCAGCCGCGCCCCCATATCCTGCTGCGGAATATGTCCTCATAGAGCAAGGCATGGCTCATAGGCGCGCCGGGGCCCGACGCAGGGGAGATGCTTATAACGTTCTTATGCGCCGCCTGGGGATACCGTCCCCAGTCTATCCACGGAAAGGCGTCCTGCACGAACTCCTCGTCAGGCCACTGCGGCGCCTTAAAATGGAAAAACCCGGATATTTCCTTGCTGTAGGCTCCTCTTTTAACACCGCTGCCCGTTACCACGCCCTCCGTGTCCGGGTTGGGATAAGCTATCATATAAGGCTTGCCGTCCTTATAAGGGCACCACCAGGCTTCCGGGCAATAGTTCCGGCTGTATATCTTATCGTAGAGCTCCTCCACAATCGCCTTGGAATTGATATGGGTGAAAAAAGTAATCTGCGGACAGTCAAAGCCCTCGGCTCGATACTCCTGAATCAGGCTCATCAGCAGCTTAATGGGCTTTATATAATTTACCCCGTTAGACAGGTCCACCGCCAGGAAATCCACTCCGGCGTATGTAAGCATCTCAAGATGCCGCCTCAGCACCCATTCGTCCTGTGCGCTGTAATATCCGTATAAAGGCTCCGACCACCAATGAAACGATGTAACCGGACTGTTTGCCGTGCCGTTTGTGTCCCACAGCTCCTGCGGCGCCTCCCGGAGCAGCTTGGAGATATCATATATCCCTCCGCCCGGATGCTGCCCGTGCCACAGCCAGTAAAAGCATCCTACGTATCTGCCCTCTCTGTCCCCGTCCGAAGCCGGCATTACCCGTCCCAGCTTATCCACGCACACTACATTGCCGTAGCTCTCCATGCCCCCGGCCTCGGCGCCCTCCGTCGGAGCCGCACTTTCTCCCGGCCTCTCCGTGCTTACCTCCGTCGGCGTCACGCTTTCCTCCGTGCCCTCCGTGTTTCTCTCCGTCGGTATCACGCTCTCCTCCACGCCCTCGGTGCTTACCTCCGTCGGCATCGCGCTTTCCTCCGCGCCCTCGGTGCTTCGCTCCGTCGGCATCATGCTTCCCTCCGCGCCCTGCCCGGCAGGCGCACAGGCGCTAAGCAATAAAACAGCAAGCAAAACGCAAATAATCCTCTTCATGTTTTCTCGGTCTCCCTGCAAGACAATTACTTGGCTTTATTATACCAGCCCTTTGCTGTTAAATCAATCCGTAATCCCGCCATTATCGCAGTTTTTCATCCGCATTAGTCCCCCGTCTTGCCCGCCCGACAGTTTTGAGACGGCCGTAAAACACGCATTGCCCGCATACGGTGCCGCAGCCGCATCGCCTTCCGTTTTACTCATTGCCCCCAAAATACGGCTTATTTTCTCCCCGGAACTCTATCTGCAAAATATCTGTTGGGTTTGTCCCTGTTATTCTCAGAATAACCGAAAACACAAATTCTTCCGGAATATCTGCCTGCTCATCGTCTGAGTGCATATCCTTGGCATACCACCAGTACAATTCGCATTCCGTCGCCCCCTGCAGCAGCTTTTCCTCCGCAGCGCTCTTTATATCTATATCTGCCCGACAGAGATATACTTTTCCCTGCGCACCTGACAATTCCACCTGCGCCGCGGTTCCCTCCGCTTTGTCCGATATATGCCAGCTTTTAACATGCCCCTCCAGCAATCTTAACGCAAGCTCTGCATATTGCCGCTCCGCCGCGGCAATCTCCTCCTTCCGTTCTCCAGAGAGCTCCGCAGGCTCTGTCCCGTCGTCCGACGCCGCAAAAATGTTTATATTTCCGTCCGTTTTCTCCATAATATACTTTTGGCTGCTGTCGGGATAAAAAACGGTATATACCGTGCGGCCTCCGCCGCTTATATGCTCATTCATCTTGTCCTTAACATACTCCAGACCGTTATCCGCCGCGCACCCGCAAAGCATAACCGCCGCAATTATTCCCGTTAAAAAAATATCTTCTTCATCCAGTTTCGCTCCGTATTCAATATACTCTCTTTTCGACGCACACGGCATATCCCGGCTCAGCCGTAGTCTGTTATTCTCCATCCTCGGTAAGCGTTATTAACGGCGCCGTTACCTCGGTGATATAATCGCTGTAACTCGACTGTTTCTTATTGTCGGTTTGCATAGTGGTTAGAAATACAGCGGCAAGCGCAGTCTCATCAAATACCGCCATCTCCAAAGGCACCCATTTGCCGTCAAATATTTCATCGTCACCGATTGACTCCAAAGCGCCGCGCCACTGCCCGGCAAGATAATACTTTTTTCCGTCGATGTCCAGATAATCGTCCGCTGTTTTGTCAACCCTCGCTTGCTCTGCATAGAAATCCGAAGCATTCTTATATGTTATTTTAAGACTGATAATAAACTCCGGATCTCCGACCAGACCGCATTCATAATGATAGTAATATTCTGCCGCTGCATACTGCTCCGGTATGGTTTCGGGCAATATTCCGGCAAATGTTTTTTCCATGGTGTCGGCAACATATTTATTCACAACGCCGTATTGCTTAATGTCTGTTACGGTTTTCTCCCCCACAGGCGGGTCGGTACAGGATGACAGAATCAATACCATCGCAATGATAATCAGCATCGCCGTTATTCTTTTCATTATATCACTCCTCTAACAGATCCGTAAAAACACTGTTTATATAATCAATAAGCGTTCTTTGTGAAAAATAGCCTCCGCCATAAAAGCTATAGGCTTTGTTCCCCTTATAAACCACACCTTTTGAGGAAAATACACCCGAGCCGGCACTGAAACAAAAGTCCTTATCTTCCATTATTTTCAGCCCATGCCTCATATAATACTGCCGCGCGTCTTCCATGGTTGCAAATTCATATATGTATACGGTACATTCTCCGCCTTCGGCACCCAGTTTGCCGCATTTTGAATTCACTATATTAAGGTCATAGGTATATTTATCCTCAATGCTGTATTCCTGAGTAAAGCTCAATGCCTCCGCCTCTGCAAATTCGGCAAACATATTGGGTGATTGTATTTCACCGTCTTTGAACAAATCCGTAACTGCAGCTATGCCGGTTATCAGCCCCAAAGCGACACAAGCCAATATAGCTACTCCCGCAGTCAGGCAAATCCATTTGAAAACGGTTTTTTTATCAATCCGTTTCATATACTCTCCTTTGATTAACAGGTTTTTTCATAAAACCTCACCGGTTTTGGCTGTTTTTCTGCGGCAGCAACCCTACCGTAAAGAAATACCGCAGTCTCCGACAAGTATTATCCTGCCGGAGACCGCATGTTCATTATGTGCTATTTAATGCTCACTTTTTCCATTGTCAGATCCTTGCTTATGTAATACACCCAGTCGCCTATGACTATCGGAAGCCCGCCTTCCGCTATCAGCCTGCTGTTTGAGCCGTCCAGGTTCGCAATATATATTTTTTCCTCCCCGTTTACATACAGCAGCCTGTTATCCGAAATATTGAAGAAAAACACATCAGTCATAATTACGGCCACATCATCGCTGTCCTTACCTATGTCGCCTTTATAAAGCTGCATGTCATAATCCACAAAATATATACTGTCATTATAGGGCTGCAAAGAATAATGGTAGTACCTATATTCGCAGTCATCGCCGCCGCTTATGTTCATTATATAAAGCGACTCGTAGAAGCTTAAATAAAGCATTCCGTCTTTTATCTGCATAGAATCAGGGGTTCTGCTTTCCAGCAATTCGGTTTTTTCGGTGCCGTCTGCATTTATTCTATATAGGTAGCCCATTTCAGTGTCATAATCAAATGTATTATAGAATATCCGGTCATTATACACGGCATAGTACAAAACATTATCATCTGTTATAACGGTTTCTTTTCCGGTCTGCGGATTATAAGACACAATGGAATACTGCACATCCTCATTCTCGCCGTCAGAATGCATGTAATACACCGTATCATTCGCGCACTGAATATAAATGTAACGCGAATAATTTGCGGAATCGCTCAGTTTTTCTTTATTGCTTCCGTCGGCATCCATTCTGTACAGCCTGTTTTGGTCATCCTGCTCGGAATAGTATATCTTGCCGTTAAGCTCCGCCGCATATCCACCGTTGCGCATATTCCCATTGGTCTCCTGATAACTGTCCGGAACGGGCCTGAAATCGGTTATGGCCGGCGCCGTAGGAGTATTCACCGGAACCGTGGGAGTATTCACCGGAACCGTAGCTGTAGGAGTATTTACCCCAGCCGTTTCCGTTTCAGGCGTGCCCGGAGTATATGTACCGGCACTTATCTCAGGAGTTACCGTAGGCTGCGTCACCCCGGCAGTTACCGGCGCACTTTCCCCCGGCTGCCCTCCGCAGCCGACCGCAAAAAGCATAACCGAAAGCAGCGCTGCGCATAATAAAGTTTTCAGAATTGATTTTTCCATTGTTCCCCCACCTTTACTTTT
>JAQXIQ010000142.1 GCA_029007865.1 Bacillota bacterium | reverse complement strand
TGTTTTTCTGATTAACATCTGTTACTATAACCATGGCGATTGAGTTCCTTTCGTTAGACTTGGGTTGTGGTGACTTTATTCTAACAAACTCAATCGCTTTTTTCCATACCTTTGGTCTCACATCAATTGTAACACTACATTTCGTCAGCAAGCAATTATTCTGTTTCTCTTGACTCTTAAAGACAAAAATATTATACTTAGAAAGAACTATTTTTACTTTTATCCGCAATGCAATAACGGAAAGGAAACACTATGAAGGACGGATTTATCAAAGCTTCAGCCGCCTCGCCGAAAATCAAAACGGCCGACTGCACATACAATGCAGGAGTTATAACAAGCGTCATAAAGGAGCTTGCAGAAAAGCAGGTAAAAATCGCCGTATTCCCGGAGCTCTGCATTACCGGATATACCTGCAGCGATCTGTTTTTGCAGCAGACTCTGCTTCTCGGTGCAGAATCAGCTATAGAACGCATAATTGACGAAACCTCGGAGCAGGAAATTCTTTGTGCCGTGGGCGCTCCTGTTTGCGTGGAAAACAAGCTCTATAACTGCGCCGTTGTATTCTTTAAGGGATGCATACTGGGCATAATCCCCAAAAGCTTTATACCCAATTACTCCGAATTTTATGAGCTGCGGCATTTTTCTCCCGCCCCGTCCCAGACAAAAAGCATCAGCTTCGCCGGAATGACCGCGCCGTTCGGCACCGATATACTGTTCCGTTGCAGCACCGTGCCCTCTCTGTGCATAGGCGCCGAAATATGCGAAGACCTGTGGGTTCCGCAAAGCCCCTCGGTCAGGCACTGCGAGGCCGGAGCCACCGTTATGCTCAATCTGTCCGCAAGCGACGAAATCATAGGCAAAGCGGAATACAGACGCCGTCTTACCGCCATGCAGAGCGCAAAGCTTATATGCGGTTATATCTACTCCGACGCTTCCGCGGGCGAATCCTCCACCGATCTGGTGTTCGCCGGACATAAGCTGATATGCGAAAACGGCACGGTTCTTGCTCAAAGCCCTCTGTTTGACACATCATATATAATCAGCGAAATCGATACCCAGCGTATGCTGAGCGAGCGCAGACGCATGAATACCTTTGCTTCTTCTGCCGACCGCGGCAGCGCGGGATATACCTTTGTTGATTTTTCCTTAACCCCGGCCGTGACCGACCTGACCAGACATATATCCCCCAATCCTTTTGTTCCGGCTTCGGACGCAGACCGCGACAGCCGCTGCGACGCTATCATATCCATGCAGGCGGCAGGGCTTGCCCAGAGGCTGCGCCACACGGGAGCCCGTCATGTTGCAATCGGAATTTCCGGAGGACTGGATTCCACTCTTGCGCTGCTGATTACGGTTAAAGCCTTTGATTTGCTGGGTCTTGAGCGCAGCGGCATTACCGCCGTCACCATGCCGTGCTTCGGCACCACGAAACGCACAAAGAATAACGCAGAGCAACTCTGCTCGCAGCTCCGGGTCAGACTGCGCTGCATAGACATAGCCCCTGCCGTAATGCAGCATTTTAAGGATATCTCGCACGACCCCGCCGTAACAAATGTGGTGTACGAAAACTCGCAGGCCAGGGAGCGCACACAGATACTTATGGACATCGCCAACGCGGAGGGCGGCTTTGTAATAGGCACCGGAGACCTGTCAGAGCTCGCTCTGGGTTGGGCGACCTATAACGGAGACCACATGTCAGGCTATGCCGTCAACGCCTCCATACCCAAAACCCTTGTGCGGCATATAGTGAGCTATTACGCGCACAGCTGCTCAAATCCGGAGCTTACCGCAGTGCTGGAGGATATACTGAACACTCCGGTCAGCCCTGAGCTGCTGCCTCCCCGCGGCAACGAGATATCTCAGCAGACCGAGGATATAGTGGGCCCGTACGAGCTGCACGACTTCTTTTTATACTACTTTGTACGCTTCGGCTTTACTCCTGATAAAATACGCCGGCTGGCCAATTACGCCTGGAGCAATACCTATCCGGCAGACACAATCGACAAATGGCTGAATGTATTTATCAAGCGCTTTTTCTCTCAGCAATTCAAACGCTCCTGCCTCCCCGACGGCCCCAAGGTAGGTTCCGTAACGCTGTCTCCCCGCGGTGACTGGCGAATGCCGTCAGATGCCAGTGCGGTTATCTGGCTGGACAGCCTCGGAGCGGCGGAAGGCAGATAGCTCCGCGCTGCGCGCGGTATTAACCGTTTTATCGTATTTTGCATTTGTGTATTTTGAATTCGGAGTTTCCTGTCAGGTCAGAAGTCTGCTTCATAAGGACAGCAGCATGATTGCCCTTGTGCTTTACGCGGTGGGTATACTTATTGCCGTGGCGGGCGTCTATCTGCTGTTCCTGTACAAAAAGCCCAACAAGGCGGCAAGGACGGCCGTTGCCTCGTCTGTGCTTATGGCGGTTCAGGTGCTTGTAACGCTGTTTTTAAGTATAAAACCTTATTAAAAACCAAGCTATTTATAGCATAAAACGCAACAAATATCCCTCTTTCACGGGGGATATTTGTTGTTTATCGCCTTTAATATCCTTTTGGTTTTGATCCGCACGCCCTTAAATTCCGATATAATCGTATAATTAAAATACACAAAATAGTTTAATTATGGTAATAATTGCACATACTCCTGCATATAATTGATGCATCATTAAATATGAAGGAGAATAGCAATGAAACCCACAAGACTATTGATACTCATTATTACCGTTATTATGTTATCGGGTATCATCCCGGTGACCGCCTCTGCGGAAGGCAGTTATACGGTTACACAAACAGCTTTAATATGCACCGCGGAGCACGAGCATACCGAAGCCTGCCGCCGCCCTCTCTGCGTTACGGTTTCCGACTCGGCCGGGCTGCTGGCAGCCATGAACGATGTTGTTCCCGGCGGCGAAATAACCCTCAAGGCCGGTATTTACAACCTTGAATCGGTTGAACCGGATAAAGCCCTTACCCTATGCGGAGAGGAAGGAGCGATAATAGTATTCGCGCCGGAAACCGACAGGAACAGCACCGGTGCCACCAACGGATTTAAGTTTACCAAGCCGTTTTCCGGACAGTTTACTCTCTCAAACCTGACCATCAACGGCAGCGGCAACAATCTTGCGCTTATCCGGCTGGCAAACACAAGCCCTGAGGGTATGAAGCTGTCATTGGAAAACTGCCGTCTCAACAACATCCGGCAAAGCGACGCAACCTACAGTCACGCCGTTTCTTTTGAATATAAAAACGGCCCTGCCGAGTATTATTTTGAACTTATGGTTAAAAACTGCTATATAAACGCCACCTCTTACAGTATAGGCTCCGGGCTGGACAACGGCAATCCCGATGTTTCCCGGTGCAGCCTTACCGTGTCCGGCACCGTGTTTGACACCACCGGCGACAGGAACGGCATATACAATATTCACGCGCCGAAGCCTTTTGCCCTGCTCGATGTACAGGATTCCGAGTTCAAGGGCGCCGGCGGCGGAATAAAATATATTTATAACGACACCAATACGGTCAGAATCAACAACAATCAATTCCTTCTGAAGGAAAAGCAGGGCGATTTTACCGGCAGCAGCAGTTATGCGATAATGGCCACCGTTTCCGGATGGAATTACGCCACCGAAATGAAGGGCAACAACTTCAAGGGACAGAACTGCATAGCCGCAGTATTGAAGGATATGGAGGTAATATGGTTCCCGGACGGTCAGGCTGTAAACTCGCCCCGGCTCAACAACAACGGGGACAGCAATATCACCGATGCCGGCTCCAGATATACTCACAGCGTATGGGGTACAAACCGCAATATTTCCGTCCTTACGGACTTTAACATCATATCCGGGGAGATGAGCTTCACCGTCGGTGACGGCGCGCAGACCACGGGGTATTATTTCAACACTCTTTCCTCATCAGGTGCTTACACCAATTATACCGACTATGATGCCCAATACTTTACTCAGGACAATCCCCGTCATGTTGTAAATACAGCCGCACGCGGAGGCGTGACCTATATCACCCTTGCCGACTTTGAAAAAGCAAATGCCGTTACGCGCTGGAACCTTGACGGCATACCCTTTGAATACAGTGATGCCGACAACGGCTTTTCCGCAGAGACCGACGCCGTTAAGGTTATTATAGACAAGACCCAGGGCATTATAACCGTCATTCCTAAGGCCGTAGGCAGTGCCGTACTGACGGCAGTTGTGGGCGGCGGAGAGGACAGCACGGACGGTACCGACCATATAGGCAATGCCAAGACCGACCGCTTATACATTACGGTAAACGAAAAGAATCCCGATGAGGATCCGGCCGATACCTCAGACACCGGCGCTCTTCCCTATCTTGCCGTATCGGCAGCCGCTCTGCTATGCTGCGCGCCGCATATTCTGTATAAACACCACAGCAAAAATGCCGCTTGATACAGCGGCGGGCATTAAAGCAGCAAAGGACGGATAAACATCCGCCCTTTGTTTTATATTTACCGTTATTGCTCTGCGCCTTTAAGTGCCGCGCTGCGCAGCCTTATCTGGAGGTATAATTCGGAGCTTCCTTTGTTATATCGATATCGTGCGGATGGCTCTCCGTAAGTCCGGCATTGGTAATGCGCACGAATTCAGCTTTTTCCTGAAGCGAAGGAATGTCCGGAGCGCCGCAGTATCCCATACCGGAACGAAGGCCTCCCAACAGCTGATATACCGTCTCTGAAAGAGGACCTCTGAACGGAACGCGACCCTCTACACCCTCA
>JAQXIQ010000141.1 GCA_029007865.1 Bacillota bacterium | reverse complement strand
TGCCTGCTTGATCATCTCCGCGTCTTCTTCCGGCAGTGTGACCGAGCCAAGCGCTATGCTGACTACCTTTAACCCGCGCAGCTCGCCCCACTTTGCGGATAACGCCTCATTCATGGCATTTTCCAGTTCCGTGTTGTGCGCCACTATCTGATTGGGACGCAGCTCCATGTCGGACAGTCTGGCAAATGCCGGCTGCAAAGCGCTGATAAACTCCGTCTTTAACTGTCCGTCCAGTTCGTCCCGGGTATACTCACGCTCCACATTGCCGCATACATTGGTGTAAAACAGCAGCGGGTCCGCTATCTTATAGGAATATACTCCAGAGCACCGTACCGATACGTCCACGTCCAGCCCTATCTTGCTGTCCACTACGCGGAACGGTATGGGATTGGCCGTCCCGAACTTATTGTCTATCAGCTCCTTGGTGTTGAAATAATACACCCGCTGGTCTTTCCCGGTATCCCCGCCGTATGTGAAACGCTTGCCTATTGTCTTGAAGGTCTCTATTATGCTGCTGCCCAGCTTGCCCGAGAATATACTGGGCTCGGTGGAGGAATCGTATGTGAATTCTCCCGGCTCGGCACATACCTCCACGACCTTGCCCTGCTCCACGATTATCATGCACTGTCCGTCCGCTACGGCTATTCCGCTGCCGTTTGAAATGATATTATCGTTACCTTTGGTATTGGAGGATCTCCCCGTTATACGCTTCTGACCCTTGGTCATAAGCACATCCTTGCCCATAGACTCACAATAGAAGAATTCCTTCCACTGATCCGCCAGAGTACCGCCCAAAGCTCCGATACCCGCCTTGATAAGTCCCATAAATAATGCTCCTTTCAGAATAGTGCTTACTCAGTATCTATTTTATTATAACACAACCGACCGGGGTATGTCACTATGCAAAATTCATCTTTTACCGCTTTTTGACTAAATATTGCACATCTTCTTCAATGACATGCGAAAAACCGCAGGCCGGGGGCAGCCTGCGGTTTTGGTTTGAATGCTTATGTTTTCTCATTGCTCCTGCGATCAGGCGCAAGAGGCATTTGTCCGGGTAATACAGACGCAAAAATGCCGCTTTTCCCAACCGTTACTGAATAGTTTCTATTTTGTGAGCATTGTTAAGGCGTATAAAGGTTACATCGCTTTTCGTCAGGCGTATAATGTCGTCCAGCTTGAATTTTTCCGCTAACGTATAGAATATGTATGAATCGCCGGTATTGCGTGCGCGTCCCGTCCTGCCGATGCGGTGCAGATAATACGCGTTCTCCTGCGGCACGTCATAGGAAAACACCGCGTCGATGCCGCTGACATCTATGCCGCGCGCCGCTACATCGGTGGCCACCAGCACGTCTATATCGCCGTTTTTGAAGTCCTGCATTATGCGGTTTCTGGTGCTCTGCCTGATGTCCCCGTGCAGACAGTCCACGCAAAAGCCCTTGGCAGCCAGCTGTGTGTAAAGGCGTTCAGCCATGCGCTTGGTGTTGCAGAATATTATCACCCTGCGGAAGCGCCTGCATTCCATAATATCCAGCAGCGTCCCGAATTTAGAGCCGCCCGAGCATTCTATGGCATACTGATTTATCAGCGGCATACTCTCCAGCTCCGGCTCCACCGTTATTTCCGCCGCGTCACGCTGATAAAGCCAGCCTATATCCATGACCTCTCTGGATATAGTGGCGGAAAACATCGCCATCTGCTTCATGGAGGGCAGGCGGTCCAGTATTCCGCGCACATCCTTGATAAAGCCCATATCCAACATCTCATCCGCCTCGTCCAGCACCGCCAGAGTAACACCGTCCAGGTTTATGGCCTTGCGGTTCATGAGGTCTATAAGCCTTCCCGGAGTGGCCACCACCACATTGGGTCTGCGCTTGAGGGCTTCAATCTGTTTGCTGATGGGCTGTCCCCCGTAGACCGAAAGCACCCGTACCCCGTTTTTATACCGCGCAAGCAAACGCAGCTGTTCGGAAATCTGAATGGTCAGCTCCCTTGTGGGCGCCAGTACCAGCGCCTGTACACTGCGGTTCTGCTCGTCTATGCCCTCTATCAGCGGTATGCCGAAGGCAAAGGTCTTGCCCGTACCCGTGGGCGCTTTGGCTATTATGTCCCTTCCCTTTCTCATTTCCGGTATGGCTTCCTGCTGTATCTGCGTTACCTGCGTATAATGCATCTGGTTTATTGCCCGCGCGATCTCATGCGGCAGGTTAAGTTCCTCAAAAGTCAAGTTTTCTTCCTCCGTAATTCTGTAAATATATGATATGGCAAAGCCGTAATAAAGCATATTAAACCGCGGCTGCGGCGCATGCTCAGTCAGCGTTTGCGGCCGCCCTCATTGTCTCCAGCGTTCTTTCATAGCAGCAGCGCAGCTGCTCGGGCTCGGAAAAGCTCCTGTCGTACACTTCAATTACGGCGCTGCCGTCAAAATTCATCGCGTTCAGATGCAAGAACAGACCCTCAAAATCAAAAGTGCCTTCAAAGGGCAGATAAAGTGCGCCCTCCGAATCAAAGTCGCACAAATGCACATTTACCAGTCTTTGCCCCATGATCTCAAGATAGCGATAACAGTCGGTGCCGCTCTGCATTGCCTGCTTTATATCCAGCGTTGTGTGCACCGCGCGGCCGGCATGGCGTTCAAGACGGGAAATAAAATCAGGATGATTGTAATGAGCCCAGTGCACATTCTCCCACGTAAGCCTCATCCCCCGCTTTTCGCACTCGGCGTCCAGCTCATCCGTTACGGCGGCAAAATGCGCATAATCGGTATTGTACTTGGTATATTTTATCTGCGTCGGGCCGTGCAGTACATAATTAAGCGCTCCCAGCGCCTCTCCGATATCCAGTACGCTTCTGAAGATGTCAAAAGCATCCTGCTTCTGCCTTTGACTGCGGGAAAACAGCTGTCCCTCAAACTGAGTGTTGAGCGTGTGCATGCTGCTGACCGCTATTCCGGTTTCTCTTTGCGCTCTTAACAGCTCCTTTGCATAGGCCGGTCTGTATTCGCTGTATGTGGTCAGAAAAACCTCGGCGCACTGCGCTCCGATATCCCCTATCCATTTTAACGCATCCTCGGTGTTCAGCTTACCGTTAAGCGATGCGGTTGATATTCCCAGTTTCATTTGGACGCGGCGCTTGCCGCCGCTCTCCTTTCAGATAATTCCGCCAACGCGGTTAACATTTCCGTTTTATCCGCCGCTCTTTACAATTCCATTTCGTCTCTTTACAATTCCATTTCGTCAAGAGTCAGAGCAAAGCTGGGCGCGAAATTCTCCATAAAATACCTGACCTCCGGAGCTTCTATTGCGTCAAGCTCCGCCTCAATGGTCTTTTTCGCCCTGGAAAACTCCTGGTTGCCCATCCTCAGCTCTTCCACGCATTTAAGATATGCGCATATTTTGTCTGCATACTTTACCACTCTTCGCTCCGGGCTTCCGGCGTCCTGATGCACAAGGGGCGCAAAGTCCGCCCTGAGCTGCTCTGGCAGGGAGGACAGCAGCCGCTGCTCGGCAATGCCTTCGATATCCTTATACGCCTTTTTTATCTCGGGATTGAAATACTTAATGGGCGTAGGAAGATCCCCCGTGATAACCTCTCCGGCCTCATGGTACATTGCAAGCAGCGCCACCCTGCCCTCGTCCAGACTGCCGCCGTACAGCTTATTCTTTATCACGGCAAGACAGTGCGCTATCATCGCCGTCTGAAGCGAATGCTCCTGAATATTTTCGGTTCCGCTGTTTTTCATCAGCCCCCAGCGCCGTATATATTTCATCCTGGCCATATAAGCAAAAAAATGCGCCATATCTCCGCTCCTTGCATAAATAAAAAGTATAAAAAAATCCGCTTATGACAACCGTCTGTTATTATATCACATATTGCGCGTTTTTGCCACACAACATTTACCGCGATGAGTTAAACCTTACGGTTATAATTGCAATGCCTGCCGATTTGTTGTATAATGCTTTTATAAACTTAGGGAGGGAACATCATGCTTAAAATCAGCGGTCTGAATAAAAGCTATGCCAAAAACGACATCAAGGCCGTGGACAACCTTAGCCTTGAAGTGCGTCCCGGCGAAATATTCGGCTTTATAGGCCCTAACGGAGCGGGCAAAACCACCACCATCAAAATGATATGCGGCATTCTTGCTCCGGACAGCGGACGCATAGAAATTGCCGGACATTCCATAACCGACGACCCCATAGCCGCAAAGCGGTCTCTGGGCTATGTGCCGGATAACCACGAGGTTTACGAAATGCTTTCCGGCGCCGAATACCTGGATTTTATGGCGGATATGTACGGTGTTTCCACCGCCGACCGCAAAGAACGCATCCATCACTATCTGTCGCTTTTCTCGCTTTCGGACGCAGGAAGCGACCCCATAAAAAGCTACTCTCACGGCATGAAGCAAAAGCTGGTCATTACCGGCGCGCTGCTGCACAAGCCGGCTCTGTGGATACTGGACGAGCCCATGACTGGGCTTGACCCAAAAAGCGCGCTGCTGCTCAAGCAGGAAATGCGCGCCCACTGCAACGAGGGCAACACCGTCTTCTTCTCCACCCATGTCCTGGAGGTGGCGGAAAAGCTGTGCGACCGCATAGGCATAATAAATCACGGCCGCCTGGTGGCCGTGGGCACACTGGATGAGCTCCGCAGCGGCAGCGACGAAAGCCTGGAGAGCATATTCATGGAATGCACCGAGGGTTCGGTCTGATAACACCAAGCATGAAAGGAGCTCTGCCGTCATTAACGCGGAGCACGGTTTGTAAAAATGAAAACCTTTTTTCGTCTTATGCGCTTTCAGGAGCGCACGACCGGACTGCTGGCCTCGCTTAAATTCATGGCCCGCAGCGACCCTAAGGAATTCAAAAAGAATATTACCGTACTTATAGTTCTCGCCGTTGCGCTTGCGCCCATGTACGGCCTCTACCTTATTACGGCAGGCAGCATTACCGCCGCCTTTGCCGCCCTGGAGATGCAGCGCGCACTGTTTACACTGGCCTTTACCGCTTTTTGCGCCGTAGGTCTTGTTTTCGGGCTGTTTTCCATGATAAGCCGGCTTTTTCTGTGCCGGGATAACGAGTTTTACGCCATGCTGCCGGTAAAACAGTCCACCGTATATGCGGTCAAGGTCACGCGCTTATATATCACCCAGCTTATATTTGCCTTTTTGTTCCTTACCCCTATAACGGTATGCTACGGCTTAACGAGCGGCGATATTCCGGCGATATTCATCGGGTTTCTGATGATACTCATCATACCCTCGGTACCGCTGCTTATAGCCTCGCTTTTGTCCGTACTGTTTATGCCCCTTACCGCGTACGCCAAAAACCGCGAACGCGCCGCCATGATAATAAGCACAGTTTTCATGCTGCTGATTGTAACGGGGCAAATGCTGCTTTCGCGCAATATGCCTGAGGAGATTGATCAGGCATATATCATGGCATTGCTTCAGGGCAACAGCGAATTCATAAATTCCTTAAGCGGGATATTCCCCCCTGCGGCCTGGATGGCCTGCGCCGTAACCGGGACGCAGCGTCTGCTTAATCTCGCCCTGTCCGTGCTGACCGCGGTCGGCGGCGGCTTCCTTGCATGGCTGATAGCCGGACGGCTGTACTACCGCGGTATGCAGGCGCAGCTGGAGGGACACCGCGGCAAGCATAAAAAAGCACAGCTCGCGTCCCGTTCCTCTGCCGTTGCGGCGGTATTCAAGAAGGAATGGAGGGTTATAACAAAAACCCCGGTTTACGCCATGAACGCGCTCAGCGGGGCCGTTGTGCTGCCGCTTATGTGCATTATAATCGGACTGTCCTCCGGGGACAGGGGGAGCCTGCGGCTGGCCGGAGAAGTCGACATCTGGCTGGCGGCGCTCATCGCCGGCGCATTTATGGGCTTTATGGGTACGATCAACACAGGCGGCGCCACCATGATAACCCGGGAAGGCAAGAGCTTCTTTGTGCTTAAAATGATCCCGGTAGACCTCCGGACGGTGGTAAAGGGCAAGCTGCTTTGCTCCCTGTCCATAAACCTGATATCCATTCTTCCTTCTGCAATTATCATTGCCGTGCTGTTTATATCTCCCGTTTCGGCGCTCGCGGCCTTTGTAATTGCCATGCTTATCGGCGTTTCGGACAGTTGTATCTGTATGCTTTTTGACTGCTACCGTCCCAAGCTGGACTGGAGCAGCCCGCAGGTCGCCATTAAGCAGACGCTCAACTCCGGAATGTGCATGCTTGTTTCCATGGCGCTTATCGTCGCGCTCAGCGTGGTAGGCGTTTTGATGGGCATTGCCCTCGGCGCTTTTGCGGCCGCCGCGACAATCATAGTGCTGCTGGCGGTTTCCTCGGCGGTGCTCTGCAGACTGGCCGTCAGTAAAGGCGCCGCTATGCTGCAAAAAATAAACGGCTGAGACAGAGGTGCGCAAATGATAGAAAAACTTAGCGGCCAGGAACTGAAACAACTCCTGCAAAAGCACGGCTTCGGCTTTTCCAAAAGCCTGGGGCAGAATTTCCTTTGCGATGAGCGGATACTGGGCATGATAGCCGACGACGCGGCCATCGGCCCGGAGGACACGGTGCTGGAAATAGGTCCCGGCGCCGGGACGCTCACCCGGGTCATGGCAAGGCGGGCAAAAAAAGTTGTCGCGGTGGAGATAGACCGCACTCTGCTCCCAGTGCTGGCGGAAACCCTGGACGGCTTTAATGCCGAGGTTATAAACGCCGATTTCCTGCAGCTTGACACGGACGAATTATACCGCTTGCGCCTTTGCCCAGGCTTTAAGCTGGTGGCCAATCTTCCGTATTATATTACAACACCCATAATAATGAAGCTTCTGGAAAGCGGACTGCCGTACAAATCGCTGACGGTGCTTGTACAGCGCGAGGTGGCTCAGCGTATGGCCGCACAGCCCGGCACCCCGGAATACGGCAGCCTTACCTGTGCGGTGCAGTACTATTGCACGGCACGCCTGCAGTCCAGGCTCCCCGCTTCCTGCTTCTTCCCTCCGCCCAAGGTGGAAAGCCGCGTGATAACGCTTACCCGCCGCGACCGCCCCGCCGTGGATGTGCCGGACGAAAAGCTTTTCTTTGACATAATGCACGCCGCCTTTGCCATGCGGCGAAAAACCTTCGCAAACAACCTGATGACCGCGTTTTCTCTCTCAAGGCCTGATGCAATGTCTCTGCTTGAGCGGGCCGGTATAGACCCGGGAATACGCGGCGAAAAGCTCTCTGCGGAGGATTTTGCCCGGGTCTGCCGATGTATGTGCGGCACATAAACGGCAGTTTTTTGCAGCAAGGGCTGCGTTATATGTTTTTTATATCGGTTTTTATGAATTTTGCTGTTTACAAACGCGGCGAAATATGTTACTCTTTAATAAATAAATTTTTCGAAAGGAATATACAATCATGAAGTCAGTTAAAAACAAGCAGCTTGTTGTAGGCGCAGACTTTGCCGGTTTTCCTCTTAAAGAGGCGGTAGTTGCCCACCTTAAGAAAAAGGGTTGGGAGATCACCGATTACGGCGTGACCTCGCCCGACCAGGATGACACCGACCTTATGTTCCACCGCATCGGTCTGCGCGTCGGCGCAGCCATAACCGAGAAGGAGTTTGACCGTGCGCTTCTGTTCTGCGGTACCGGTATGGGTATACATATCGCCGCCAGCAAATGCCCCGGAGTTCACGCCGGCGTTGTTGAGTCCGTACCTGCGGCCCTCCGCGCTATTACCGGAAACGGCGTCAACGTTCTGGCTATGGGCGCCTTCTATGTTGCTCCTCAGATGGGCATCGAAATCGCCGAAGCCTTCCTGAACAACGACCTGGGCAGCGGCTACGAGTGGTGGCACAACTTCTACGAGTTCCACAAGCTGGCCTGCGATGAGCTGGACGCCTTCAATTACGAAGAGTTCAAGGCCAACGGCTTTAAGGTTAAGCATCTGGGCGACTATCCCCTCAAGCTGGAAGTCAAACCCGACAACATTAAGTAATCAGGGCTGCTTAAAATGCCGCCGGACCGGCGGCGTGCAAAGCATGCGCAAGGCGCAAACGCAAATCCCCAAAAAGGGGCAGCAAGTTTGCACCGCATTAAAATCTCAGAAAGCCGCACGCGTGCGGCTTTCTTTTTTCCCGCTTGTTCCTTCTGCCGGTAAGCGGGGCTTTATTGTCTTTTTTGTTGCACATCACCGGGGCGGATAGTCTTCCCCATTTGCTTTGTCTGTACTGTCTCCGTTTTTGCGCACCGTCGCCATGTTTACCGCCGCCGCAATAGCTCTATAATGCATCCTCGCCATAGATACGCTGTGCCAGCCGCACGGTATCCATCGCGTCGCGGCAGTAATAATCCGCGCCTATCATATCGGCATACTCCTGATTCAGCACCGCGCCGCCCACAACGGTTATAACGCCGGGGATTTTGCTTTTGAGCAGCCGGATCGTTTCCTCCATGGCAGGCACCGTGGTGGTCATAAGTGCGCTTAGCCCCACCACACGGCAGCCGGTATTAAGCGCGCATTCCAGCACCGTCTCGGGCGGCACATCTTTGCCCAGGTCATGCACCGCAAAACCGTAGCTTTCCAGAAGCACCTTGACTATATTTTTGCCTATATCGTGGACATCGCCCCTGACCGTAGCCAATATTACCTCTTTTCCGCTTTCCGCGCTTACCGCCGGCATACGCTCCTTGGCCGTCTCCACCGCCGCAGACGCCGCATCGGCAGACATAAGCAGCTGCGGCAGGAATGCTCTCTTGCTCTCAAAAGCCTCTCCCACGGCATTTAGTGCCGGAATTATATCGGAATTGATTATATCAAGGGGCTCCCGCGACCCGAGTTGTTCCTTTGTTATACGGATCGCGGCATCTTTAAGACCTTTTATAACAGCATCCTTGAGGGACTCCGCATTTGCGCCGGCGATCGCCGCCGAGGCTCTGCTTACGCTTCCGCTGTCAAAGGTATTTCCCTGAGCAAAAGCGATATAGTCGGCAAAGGCTCTGTCCATACCGTTAAGGGCACGGAAGGCATAATAAACCGACATCATTCCTTTGGAAAACGGGTTCATTATGGCGCAATCCAGCCCGCAGGCCAGAGCATTTGCGTAAAAAACAGTATTTATAACATCTCTCTGCGGCAGCCCGAAGGAGATATTGGATACGCCGAGGCTGGTTCTTATGCCCGCCTGATGCAGCATTTTCACCGTTTCCAGGGTTACCGCCGCGCTTGCGCTGTCGGAGGACACGGCCATTGCCAGCGGGTCCACGATTATATCCTGCTTGTCTATGCCGTAGCTGCGCGCGGTTTCAATTATGCGCTGCGCTATCAGGCAGCGCCCCTCCGCGCTGTCCGGTATACCGTTTTCGTCCAGAGTAAGCGCAACGGTAACGCCGCCGTATTTTTTTACTAACGGGAAAACCTCCCGCATGCTCTGTTCCTTGCCGTTAACCGAGTTTATAAGCGGCTTGCCGTTATAAATTCTCATTGCGCGGGCCAGCGCCGCCGGGTCCGAGGTATCAAGCTGAAGCGGCAGGTCGGACACCGCCTGTATTGCGCGCACGCAATGCTCCAGAACCGCAGGCTCGTCTATTTCGGGCAGCCCCACATTGACATCCAGCGCATGAGCCCCCGCCTCTCCCTGCGCTATGGCCTCGCCCAGAATATAATCGGTGTCCCCGCTTCTGAGCGCCTCTTTCAGCTTCTTTTTTCCGGTGGGATTTATTCTCTCGCCGATAATCACCGGCTCCGAACCTATCTCTAACGCATGCGTATAGGAGGAAATCACCGTCCGCTGCTTGCGCAGGGGCGCAGAATACGGCAAAGAAGCCGTGTGCGCAACGGTTTTTTTGATATACTCCGGAGTGGTACCGCAGCAGCCGCCCAGAATGGAAACCCCTTTGCAGGCAAGCTCCTCCATACTGCCCGCAAATTCCTCGGCCTCCATGCCGAAAATGCTTTTGCCGTCCTTTATCTCGGGCAGCCCGGCGTTGGGCATGGCTATAACAGGCAGAGACGAATACTTTATATATTCCCCGATTACCCCGGCTATCTTATCCGGGCCAAGAGAGCAGTTAACTCCTATTGCGTTAACGCCCAGTCCCTCCAGCATGGCAACCATAGCCTGAGGGTCGGCGCCCGTCATAAGCGTGCCGGATTCGTCATAGACATTGGCAACAAAAACAGGCAGCGAGCAGTTTTCCTTTGCCGCAAGCACCGCAGCCTTTGTCTCCATGGAATCATTCATGGTCTCGATGATTATAAGATCCGCACCGCTTTGCTCCGCCGTCCTTACTCCTGCCGCAAACAGCTCTATCGCCTTTTCCGGCTCCAGTTCTCCAAGAGGCGCCAGCAGCCTGCCGCACGGACCGATATCGTATGCGACGAATTTATCCCTCCGGCTTCCTACAGCGCGGCGAGCACAGCCTATTCCAGCCTCTATGACCTCCTGCCAGTTTTCAAACCGCAGAGGATTCGCGCCGAAGGTATTAGCCGTTATTATATCGCTTCCCGCTTCCAGATACGAACAGTGTACCCGCACGATATCGTCCGGCCTTGTCAGATTCCACAGCTCCGGATAGGCGCCCGCCTTCAGCCCCATGGACTGCAGTACCGTGCCCATAGCCCCGTCGAAATATACCCTGCGTTTATTTATAAGTTCCAGTATACCCATGTAAAAAACCTCTTTATTCCAGTCCGATTATAGCGGTTACGGATTTTACCGGTGACATCAGAAACGCCCCGTTAAGAGTTATTCCCAGCAGCCGCCCGGCATTCAGCCGCTCAAGCAGCGGCGCCTGCAGCTCAATGGAAAGGTCTCCGTATCCAGGGCTATATCTTGGATGACAGCATTCCGACGCACATATGCACGACTGCGCATAATCGCATAATACTTCCGCTGCCGCGCTTGACAGCGCATCCATAATAAAATGCTTGCTTTGTCCTTGTGTGGCACATCGGGCAAGCAGTCTGTCAACGCCCGCCCCCAGAGTAACCGCCATCACTACTATCTCCCGGCACCCGGCACCCTTGGAAAGGTTGGCATACAGATCGCGGCTGCGCACTTTGACAAAATCCAGGTCGCATATTCCGTCCTGCAGCCGCAGCGGCAGGCGCGCATAGGCATATTTATATACCGCGCTGTGCTGCAGCTCCTCAAGGCATCGGTCGATGGCATTGTTCTGATATCCTCGCGGAACCCCCAGCCTTGCCGCAATTTCGTTTTTATCGGGGGCAATGCTGCCCGTCTCCGCAGTACGGCATATTACATCGTTAAAAATCATACAGGCTCCCGTTTGATTATACCGGAAATATTGTTATGTATGCTGCGCGCAATGTCGGGCTGATTCATGCAGTAGACATGCACGGCCTGTACCCCGTTTGCATAAAGGTCTATTATCTGCTCGGTTGCATAGGCAATGCCGGCCTGGCGCAGAGCGACGGGGTCATCGGCAAACCTGTCCATAATGCGGCAGAAGCGCTGGGGAAGCGCCGTTCCGGATATTGAGCAGATGCGCTTTATCTGGCGCACATTGGTCACCGGCATTATTCCGGCCACCACCGGCACATTGACTCCGGCGCGCAGCAGGCGGAACAGAAAGTTATACAGAATATTATTATCAAAAAACATCTGGGTTGTGAAAAACTCACATCCGCTGTCCGCCTTAAGCTTAAGCATATCTATATCAAAGGCGCTGTTCGGGCTTTCCGGATGACTCTCCGGATAGCACGCTCCGCCTATGCAGAAGCCTCCGAAGGCCGCAATATCCGCAGCCAGATCACTGGCGTATTTATAATCGCCGTGCAATCCCTCCTTGGGTAAATCCCCCCGCAGCGCCAGAATGTTTTCTATGCCGCGCCCCTTCAGTTCCGCTAACTGCGCATGTATCCCCTCCCTGTCGGAATACACACAGCTCAGGTGAGCAAGAGGCGTGACCCCCTTTTCCAGCAAAAACGATGCAATATCCGCCGTATACTCTCTGGTGCCGCCCCCGGCCCCGTATGTAACGCTCATATAATCGGGCTTTAATTCCGCTATCGCGCTGCAGGCAGCCTTGACCTTCTCAACATTGTCCCATGTTTTGGGCGGAAACACCTCAAAGGAAAGACAGGGTTTTCCGCTTTGTATTATATCCGATATCTTCATTTTTTCACCTTTTCCAAAACAGCGGCGCAAGCCTGCTCCGCAGAGTAAATTATTTGTATTATTATACCCCAAATCCGTAAAAAAGCAAACCCAAAGCGCACAGTGTGCAAATCAAATGCACATATTTACCGCAGTATTTGCTTTAACGTATTGAAAAACAGGCAAAATAATGATATAATGGCTGCATAAGAAAACCGAAAAGGAATCAGTTTTATGGAACAGACAAACGATAATCGGGATATGCGCTTATGCGTGCTGATAGACGCAGACAACGCACCGCGAACGGCTATGAAGGATGTCATGGCGGAAATAGCCGTTTACGGCACACCCACCATCAAGCGTATATACGGAGACTGGACCACCCCGCAGCTGGCCTCCTGGAAGAACATATTGCTGGAAAACGCCATTACTCCCATCCAGCAATACAGCTATACCACCGGTAAGAACTCCACCGACTCTGCCATGATAATAGACGCCATGGATATTCTGTATTCACAGCGTGTGGACGGCTTCGTACTGGTATCCAGCGACAGCGATTTTACCCGGCTGGCAACCCGTCTGCGGGAAGCCGGAATGAAGGTCTTTGGCATAGGGGAAAAGAAAACACCTGCGCCGTTCATTGTGGCGTGCGACAAATTTGTCTATATTGAGGTAATCCGCGCCGCGGCAGTGGAGCAAAAGCAGGAGGACATAAAGCCCACAGAGAAAAAGTCCGCCAAAGCCCCCGTCAAAAAGAAGGTTCCGCCCTCCATAACCGCACTTCTTGCCGATTCCATAGAAGACATAGCCGACGAGGAGGGCTACGCATCTTTGGGAGAGCTGGGCAGTCTGCTTATCAAAAAGCAGCCGGATTTCGACCCGCGCAACTTCGGCTTCAGCAAGCTAAGTCAGCTGGTACGCAGCATAGACCGCTTTGAGCTGGACATAAGGCAGAGCGGAAAGCCGCACACCAAGCATATATATGTCAGGGACAAGGACGCAGCCAAATAATTGCCGGCACAAAAGCAAGCCTGCGATTTCAAAGTAAAAGCGGCGGATGCTCTTTCATCCGCCGCTTTAATTACATTCAGGCTAAAGCAATATGCATATAAGCCCGCCTCCGCCCTCGTTTACAATGCGTTCAATGGTCAGCTGCATTTTGCGCTGAGCCTCCGCCGGCATACGCACCAGCTTTCCGGAGAGTCCCTCCTGAACCAGTTCATGCAGACTTTTGCCGAACAGATTGCTCTCCCATATCTTGGATGTATCGCTTTCAAAGCCGGAGAGCATATACTTTACCATTTCCTCGCTCTGCTGCTCGCTGCCTACGATGGGGCTGACCTCGGTCTTGATGTCCACCCGTATCAGGTGCAGACTGGGCGCGCTGGCCTTTAGCTTTACGCCGTATCTTCCGCCCTGCTTTACCATCTCGGGCTCCTCCAGCACCATATCCTCCATGGACGGCATCACCACGCCGTAGCCCGTAGACTGCGCCGCCTCAAGCGCCGGGGCGATACGGTCATACTCACGCTTAGCCTGAATAAGATCCCGTATAATGGATATCAGATGAAAATCCCCCTTGATCTCACAGCCGCACTCCTGCCCCAGCACCCTGTAAAACAGCTCCGGAACCACGGTAAGCTCATAGCATATTTTGCCCTCACCGGGCAGCACCTTTACCACATCAAAGCTCTTTACGGTGTCCTCCATGGCGTCAAAGGCATCCAGCAGCAGCGGGTAATCCCGCATTTTCTCCTGCTTCTGCGCTCCGGCAAGCGCTTCCAGCAGTCCGGTCACAATTTCGTGATCCCGGGGCAGAGCCTGCACCCAGCGCGGCAGTTCTATTTCTATACACCTGAGCGGAAACTCATACAGCACCCTCTCCAGCAGGCCGGACAGATCGTCCTGCGTCATGTTAAGCACATCCATGCCCACCACCGGCACCGAATACTTTTCCTCCAACTGCATTATGAGCCGCTGTGTATCCATACTGTACAGGTCCGTACTGTTGAGCACCACCGTAAAGGGCTTGCCCAGGTCTTTAAGCTCATTTATTACTCTCTCCTCCGCCTCGGTATACGCCGAGCGCGGCATGCCCGTAATGCTGCCGTCGGTAGTAACCACAATGCCTATGGTGGAATGCTCCGCTATGACCTTGCGCGTGCCCAGCTCCGCCGCCTGCTCAAAGGGCATTTCCTCCTGGCTCCAGGGCGTGCGCACCATACGTGGAGCCTCGTTTTCCAGATGCCCCAGAACCCCCTGTGCCAGATACCCCACGCAGTCCACCAGCCGCACGCTCAGCTCGGCTCTGTCCGACAGCCTGAGCTTAACCGCCTCATTTGGTACAAACTTGGGCTGCGTGGTCATAATCGTGCGTCCCGAGCCGCTCTGCGGGAGTTCATCCACCGCCCGCGTTTTGACAAATTCGTTTTCGATATTGGGCAGTACCAGCAGATCCATGAATCTTTTGATAAAGGTGGATTTGCCCGTGCGTACCGGCCCGACAACTCCTATGTATATATCGCCTCCGGTTCTCTGAGCGATATCCTTATACAGATCGAAGCCCTCCATGATGATCCTCCCGCTTATTCTGATTTCTTATTTGCATTGATAATCTATGTTGCGCGCGGACATAATATTCTGCCTTATACATATAAATATCCGATACTTTTTATCCCGGTCCGCCCGGCGCCCGGTTGACAAACGGCCGGACAAAAGCTTATAATTTATTATATTTTATTGCGCCCTGCATATTACTGAATACATACCCGGCTTTGGGGCATCTCCGGAAAAAAAGCCCGCCCGCCGGCGCAAATACCGTCTCTCCGCAATAGAATAATACCGTAATATGCTTTGATATTTAACCGTGCCGTCCGCAGCAGTCCTTTACGCGCGCCGCATAAGGCGATATGCAGACAGGCCGTCTCATCGGGAGCTGATACTAAATGAAGCAAATATTTCGCTACATACGCCCCTTTACCGGCCGCATGTGTTTGGGCCTTGCCATAAAAATCATCGGAACGCTTATGGACCTGGCGCTGCCGTGGATGCTTGCATACATGCTGGATACCGTGGTGCCTGCGGGCAGCCGCAGTAACATTATCCTTTTAGGGCTGCTGATGCTGCTGGCGGCCGTGATCGGTATATCCGGCAATATTGTCGCCAACAGGATTGCCTCGGCGGTCGCCCGGGACACCACGCGCGCCATACGCCGCGATCTGTTTGCCAGATGCATGTCCCTTTCCTGCACCCAGGTGGACAAAATAGGCATACCTTCCCTGGAGACCCGCCTTACCGGTGACACTTACAATATTCATCAGATGGTGGGTATGATGCAGCGCATGGGGGTAAGAGCGCCGATACTGCTGATAGGCGGAATATGCTGTGCCTTTGCAATGGAACCGGCCTTAGCACTTGTAATGCTTGCGGTGCTTCCGTTTATAAGCGCCGCCGTGTATTTTATAAGCAAGCGCGGCAGGCAGCTGTACCGCGAGGTTCAGCTTGCCGCCGATTCCATGGTGCGCAAGGTGCGTCAGATAAGCAAGGGCATCAGGGTAATAAAGGCTTTTTCCACACAGCCGGCCGAAGAGTCCTCTTTTGAAAGCCTTAACCGGGGTTTGTCGGATAAAGAACAGCGCGCCGGCATTATCATGGGCGCCAGCAACCCCATAATGACCGTTTTGCTCAATCTGGGCCTTATAGCGGTTATACTCACGGGTGCGTTTCTGGTAAACGCCGGAGTAAGCCAAAGCGGCAAGATAATCGCCTTTATGAGCTATTTTACCATCATTTCCAACGCCATGCTGGTGGTTACAAGAATGTTTATAATGTACTCAAAGAGCTCGGCCAGCGCACAGCGCATAAACCAGGTGCTGGATACTCCTGAGGACCTTGAACGGCTTGAGGATAACACCGTATACACCCAAAGCTTCATCAGCTTTCAGAATGTCAGCTTTGCCTACGGCGGCACTCCCTGCCTGCAGGATGTCAGCTTTGAGCTGGAGGAAGGACAGACCTTAGGCATCGTAGGCGCCACGGGCAGCGGCAAGAGCACTGTTATAAAGCTTTTGCTGCGCCTTTACGACTGCGGCAGCGGCAGAATATGCCTGTGCGGCCGCGATGTGCGCTCGTATAAAAGCGACGAGCTGCACTCCTTCTTTGCGGCGGTAATGCAGAACGATTTTATATTTACCGGCACGGTGCTGGAAAATGTGCGTTTCGGCAGGGATATACCGCAGAGCGATGTAACCGATGCCTTGAAAAAAGCCAAGGCGGACTTTGTTTTTAACGACCCGGCGGGCATAGAGAAGCATATAACGGCCAAAGGCACCAATATAAGCGGCGGCCAGAGACAACGGCTGCTGATAGCGCGCGCGCTTGCCGGTAAACCGCGCGTGCTGGTGCTGGACGACTCCTCCAGTGCTCTTGATTACGCCACCGACGCCGCAATACGCGGCGGGCTTGCCAAGGAAAACATGACAAAAATAATAATCGCCCAACGCATCAGCTCGGTAATGAACGCCGATAAAATACTGGTAATGGACGCAGGGCGGGTAATCGCCTGCGGCACTCACGAGCAGCTGCTGGACTCCTGCGCCATATACAAGGAAATAAGTCTTTCTCAGATCGGGGGTGCCGTGCTTGAATAAAGAAACTTCCGCAAAGAACAGCGCTTCCTTTCTGCGCAGCCGGCGCGGCACCATAAAACGCCTGGTGGGTTATCTGCTGCGCAACAAGTGGATGACCGCCGCTGCCCTTATATTGATGCTTGCCTCCAACCTCCTGGCCCTGCTTGGCCCAAAGATCTCCGGCGCTGCCATAGACGCAATAGCGCCCGGCAATACCGACTTTGACAAGGTGTTCCTCTACTGCGGACTGATGGCGCTGTTTTATGTGCTTTCCGCCGCGCTGTCCTACCTTTTGTCGGTATTGATGATAAAGCTGTCGCAAAAAATAGTGCGCTCCATGCGCAGGGAGGTCATGCAGCGGCTGCTCACGCTGCCCGTGGGCTATTTTGACTCCCACCCTGCGGGAGATATCATAAGCCGCATTTCCTACGATATTGACACCGTAAACACCTCTCTTTCCGGAGATCTGCTCTCGATATTCGCATCCCTGATAACGGTGACCGGCTCCTTTATTATGATGATCACCATTTCTCCGGTCATGATGCTGATATTTGCGGTTACCCTGCCTGCCTCCATACTCTTTACCCGGTACAAAACCAAAAGAATCCAGCCCTATTTCCGCAAACGCTCCGGCAAGCTGGGCGAGCTTAACGGTTATGCGGAGGAGATGCTCAGCGGACACACGGTAATAAAGGCAGGCAGCCGCGAGGACTTTGTGTGCAGCTGCTTTAACCGCCGCAACGAGGACGCCGTAAGCGCATATTACGATGCGGACTACCACGGCTGCATCGTGGGTCCGTCCGTGAATTTTATCAACAACCTGGCCCTGGCGCTTATCAGCACCATGGGAGGCTTCATATTTCTCTCCGGCGGCATATCGCTGGGCGACCTCTCCGCCTTTGTGCTGTATTCCCGCCGTTTTGCAGGCCCGATAAACGAAATGGCAGGCGTGCTGACCGAGCTTCAGTCCGCAGTCGCCGCCGCCGAGCGCGTATTCCGGCTTCTGGACGAGGCGCCCGAAACCCCGGATATTCCCGGAGCGCTTAACCTTAAGAGCATACGGGGCGAAATAAGCTTTAACAGTGTCAGCTTTTCCTATACTCCGGATATCGCCACTCTCCGCGATATAACCATGTCCGTCTCTCCGGGGCAGACGCTGGCTATAGTGGGCCCTACCGGGGCCGGAAAGACCACCCTGATAAATCTCTTAATGCGTTTCTACGACGCGGACAGCGGGACTATATCGGTGGACGGACTTCCCTCCCTGCAGGCCAGCAGAAAATCTCTGCGCAAGGGCTTCTCCATGGTACTGCAGGATACCTGGCTCTTTGACGGCACCGTCAGGGAAAACATAGCCTACGGCAGCAGTGGCGTAACCGACGAGCAGATAAAGCAGGCGGCTAAAACCGCCCGTATACACGACTACATAATGAGCCTGGAAAACGGGTACGACACCCTACTGTCCGACGAGGGCAGCGGCATTTCAAAGGGTCAGCAGCAGCTGCTTACCATTGCCCGAGCCATGCTTTCCGACGCCTCCGTGCTTATACTGGACGAGGCCACCAGCAATGTGGACTCCCGTACCGAAGCACTGCTCCAGCAGGCCATGCAGTCTCTGATGAAGAATAAAACCTGCATAGTCATCGCTCACAGGCTCTCCACTGTCAAAAATGCCGACTGCGTGATTGTACTGCGCGAAGGACAAATACTGCAGAGAGGCACACATGAGCAGTTGTTGGCCTCCCCCGGCTTTTACAGAGACCTGTATTACGCGCAGTTCAGCTAGCGCGTACGCCTGCCGCGCAATGCGCAGGCACTGTAGCCTGCTGTTAAGCTCCGGGTCGCACCGCCGGTTATGCCCGGAAAAAGCCCCGGACAGTTTAATTACTGCCATCACGATACGCTTTAATCAAATTATATTGCAATTTACCGGCTAAGCGGCTATAATAGAAACTGCCGGGCTATAAGCCTGCAACGCCTGTCTTCAGGGCCCGTATCACTTGTGCAGGGTCTGACGGCAGGCCGGCGCCGGCAACAACAACAACAACAACAACAACAACAACAACAATAATAACAACAATAACAATAACAGCGGAAAGGCCAAACATGAGAATAGATAAATACTTAAAAGTAAGCCGTATTATCAAGCGTCGCACCGTAGCCAATGAGGCCTGCGACGCCGGAAGGGTCAGCGTTAACGGAAAACCGGTCAAAGCCGGCTACGAGGTCAAACCCGGAGACAGAATAAGCGTGCGTTTCGGAGAAAAAACTGCGGATTTTGAGGTGCTGTCTCTGGATGAGCACACCTCCAAAAACGACGCTCAGAGCATGTACAGGGTGCTGTGATGAAAACCGCTGTAATAATCGCGGCCGCAGGCTCCTCAAGAAGAATGGGCTTGGACAAGCTGCTTGTAAGCATTAACGGCAAGAGCGTCATACGGCGCTCGGCGGAGGCCTTTGTCCCGTTTGCCGACACGCTGGCGGTGGTATGCTCTGCGAATAACGAGTCGGAAATACGGCACGAATTGGAAGGCTTGCAGTGCACATTCTGCCGCGGAGGAAGTACGCGCGCCCAAAGCGTAAAGGCTGCGCTTGACAGCATAGGCGATGCCGATATCGTGCTTATCCATGACGGAGCGCGTCCGCTTGTAAGCAGCGAAGTCATAAAAGACTGCATTGCCGTAACCAAGGAAAAGGGCTGCGCAGTAGCCGCGGTGCCGGCTAAGGACACGATACGCCGCTGCATAAACGGCAAAGCCGCCGTCTCTCCGCCGCGCAGCGAGCTGTGGCAGATGCAGACGCCGCAGGGCTTTGATTTTAAGCGTCTTGCCGAGGCATACCCGGTCTCGTCTCAGGATGCCACCGACGACGCGTCGGTCTACGAAAACGCCGGATATCCGGTATTTATCTCGCAGGGGGATTACCGCAACATAAAACTCACCACTCCGGAGGATATCAGCGCGGCAAGAGCCTTTGCAAAAGAGGAGCAAACCATGAGAACTGGCAACGGCTTTGATGTCCACGCATTTGCCGAAAACAGAAGACTGGTGCTGTGCGGCACGGAAATCCCCTATCACCTGGGGCTTGCCGGGCATTCCGACGCCGACGTCGCACTGCACGCGCTTGCCGACGCGCTTCTGGGCGCGGCAGGTATGCGGGATATAGGTTATTATTTCCCGGACAGCGACGCAAAGTACAAGGATGCCGATTCCATGCTTTTGCTCCGACAGGTCACCCGGATGCTGCGCGACCGAGGTTTGCGCGCCTCCTGCGCCGATATAACGATAATTGCCCAGGCTCCCAAGCTCTCCCCATATATTGAACAGATGCGCAGCAATGTTGCCGCCGCACTGGGCATAACCCCGGACAGAGTAGGCGTAAAGGCCACCACCACCGAGGGTCTGGGCTTCACGGGAAGAAAGGAGGGCATCGCCGCCCTTGCGACGGTGCTGTTGGAGGAATAAATATGAAAAAGCTCACCGTAACCAAAAAAGATACCGTCATTCTGTGCCTTATGGGCGTTTTTCTGATCGCCGCCATAATCATAGCGTTACTCTCTTAAAACAAACTGCATACGGCGCTTCCTGTTTTATGCCGGTTCCTCAGCAATCCCGGAGCAGACCGGTGCAAAAGCACGGTTCCGGCGCACGGACGCCGTATCCCGGAAGGATATGCAAACCATGAGCAAGCAAAGCACTGTATTTATCTGCAGCCAGTGCGGATACGAATGTATAAAATGGCTGGGCAAATGCCCGTCCTGCGGACAATGGAACACCATGTGCGAGCAAACCGAAACAAAACCTCCCAAAAGCGGCAGCGCTTCGTCTCCGCGCACACATGCAGTACCGTTTTCCTCGGTGCAGCAGGAAAGCTTTTCCCGTTTTTCCACCGGGATAGCCGAGCTGGACTGCGTTTTCGGCGGCGGCATAGTCCCCGCGTCTCTTACCCTGTGCGGAGGAGACCCCGGAATAGGCAAAAGCACCCTTTTGCTGCAGATAGCCGGCAATATAGCCTCCGGAGGAACCGTTGTTTACGCCTCCGCCGAGGAATCCGCGCAGCAGGTCAAGCTCAGGGCAGACCGCCTCAACGTGCACGGCGACAACCTGCTTATGCTGGCTCAGACCGAGCTGGGCTGCATAATTGACGAACTGGAGCGCATAAAGCCCCGTCTGGCGGTCGTGGACTCGGTGCAGACCGTTTACATAAACGAGCTCTCGGGCGCTCAGGGCAGCGTTTCTCAGGTGCGTGAATGCACCGCCCGGCTTATGCGCTTTGCCAAAAGCAGCGGTACCGCCGTGATACTTGTGGGGCATGTCACCAAGGAGGGCGCCATCGCGGGCCCCAAGGTGTTAGAGCATCTTGTGGACACGGTGCTTTATTTTGAGGGAGAAAAAAGCGGCTCCTTCAGGATTCTTCGGGCAGTTAAGAACCGGTTCGGCGCCAGCAACGAGATCGGCATATTCGAGATGACCGAGCAGGGCATGCGCACCGTGGAAAACCCAAGTGCGCGCCTGCTGTGCGGCAGCGAGGCCCCTGGCAACGCGGTGCTGTGCACCATGGAAGGCTCCCGCCCTCTGCTGTGCGACGTGCAGGCTCTGGTCTGCCGTACCGCCTTTGCCGCACCGAGGCGCTCCGCAAACGGCTTTGATTACAACAGGGTCGCCATGCTTTTGGCCGTCCTGGAAAAGCGTCTGGGCTACCCGCTGTACGATAAAGACATATACCTTAACGCCGCCGGCGGGCTGCGCATCGACGATACCGCCGCAGACCTTGCCCTGCTGGCCGCAACTGCATCCGCCGCCAAGGATATCCGGCTGCCCAAAGGCACGGTTTTCATGGGCGAAGTCGGGCTTACCGGTGAGCTGCGCAGCGTAAGCAATATCGCCGCCCGCGCCGCCGAATGCGTGCGTCTGGGATACAGGCGGCTTATATTGCCTCAAAACAGCAAGAAAGGTTTGCAATCTTTGCCTGATGCTGATATAATTTATGCAGGAACGCTGGAACAGGCAATTAAAGAGTGTTCACTGTTTTAGATAAACGGCAGTCCTCAATCAAAAGAAAGGGCGCTTTTAACATCACGGCGCATTATTGACATATATGTGGAAAAAAATCGTACGGGCTCTCTCCTTCCCGCTGGGCGCGGTTTTCGGCGTAGGCGTAGTGGAAGCTCTGGAATCCTTTGTCAAAAACCATCCCGAATGGGGTATATTCCTTAATCCGCTTGCTACCGGAGTAATATACGGCGCGGCAGCCGTTCTCTTCGGGCTGGTCTTCTTTTTGATGAGTGCCAGTTTTGTAAAGTGGCTCAGCGACACGCTCTCCGGTATGGAGCGCGGCCTGTCCAAGATGCCATTTAAGGAATTGCTTATGTGTGTATGCGGCTTTATGGTGGGAGTCATAATCGCCTTTCTGCTCTCCCTGCCGTTTATACTGTTTTTGAACGCGCCTCTTATTACTCTTTCCATAAGCCTTGTGCTTTACGCCACCTTTGCTCTTCTGGGCATACGCGTTGCGCGTTCCAGAATGGACGAGGTCAAATTCGACACAAACGGCGACAAGCCCGCCAACCGCTATGTTCTGGACAGCTCGGTCATCATTGACGGGCGCGTGGTGGACATAATAGAGCTCGGGTTTCTCAAGGGCGAAATAATCATTTCCAATATGGTGCTTGCCGAAATCCGCCGTATCGCAGACAGCGACGATATCCTCAAACGCGCACGCGGCCGCCGCGGCCTTGATATGCTGGCACGCCTCCAGGGCATGGAGGATGTCAACCTGAGCATCGACGAAACCTCCGTCTCCGACGAAGATATTGATTCCCGTCTTGTCAAGCTTGCCTGGAAGCTGGGTGCAGAACTCGTCACAAATGACTACAACCTCAGCCGGATAGGCAAGATGCAAGGCGTCAGAGTTCTTAACCTCAACGACCTTTCCAATGCCGTCAAACCGCTTATGCTCCCCGGCGAGGAAATGGTGCTGCAGATAGTTAAGGAGGGCAAAGAACCCGGCCAGGGCGTGGCTTACCTTGAGGACGGCACCATGATCGTTGTAGAGGGAGGCCGCCGCTTTATCAGCCAGGAGGTAACAGTAATTGTAACCAGCGTGCTTCAGACCAGCGCCGGCCGCATGATATTTGCCAAAATCAAGGAAATGTAAAAGCCGTCTGCGCGCAATGCCTGCGCGGCACTCTCAAACGGCATTTACTTAACGGTTTTTATAAAGCAAAAGGCATCCGCCGCATTAACGCACCGGATGCCTTTTTTATTAACTTATTAACCTGTTTACCTATCGGGCACAAACCGTTCCGGCGTGCCGCTTGCCTGTACGCGGCCTGCGCGGCCTGCGGACTACTTGAGTCTGTACTCGTATGACAGTCTGCCCATGGGCATTGCGCTGCCTGTGGTATAGGTCTTCATTATATCGTCCAAAACTACGGAATCCGTGGCCTTGAAATATATGCTGTCGCACGGCTTAATCAGAGATCTGGCAACGCCCAGCATCAGTTTGCCGTCCTTAACGCGGCAGGGCACCGTGGCCAGGGTACTGGCGGTTCCGTCCTGATTAAGCGCGTAGAGCTGCATTTCCTGCTCCCCCGTGCGCTTCAGGACATACTCATAGCTGTAATAGCCCTTGAGCTCCGGCTTGCCCGTGCCGATATAAAGGCAGGTATTGTCGCAGGCCGTAAAGGGCGCAAACCCATTATAAGCCTCCAGCATAAACCAGAGCGTGTCGTCATCGTTTGCAACGGATACTCTTGTAAGGGTGTTCCTTGCCGCCTCCGCAGTATAGCGCAGTTCCTTTGTGCAGCCGCTGGCATCGCGTACAGCCGGCTTCTGCCCTATCTTGACATACTGCTCTGCCCCGGCAAAGCTATCGGGCGATTCAATATCGCAGGTGATTTTATCGCCCTGCTCCTCAAGCTGCCTGTCGCCCTGCTTAAAGCGCCGTACATTGCGTATCAGCTGCAGATAGAAGTTATCCTCATAACCGCCCTCCATGGGTTCAATATCGCGGGAAAGCTCCATATCGGCCGCGTCGCAAAGCATATACTCGCCATCGTAAAGCTGTTTATAGGCTATCCATTCATTCCAGCCGCCCACAAAGACGGTATCCAGCTTATCGCGGTTTTTGATGGCGTTATCCCATTGCAGCTGGAAGAAGCTGCCCTCAAAGCATTTCTCGGGTACATTGACCTTCTTATCCGGGTCCCAGCCTCTTCCCCAGTTTTCCAGACCCCTGGTACGGGTAAAGCTCATGGGCACATTGGGATGCGACGCTACCGTAACATTCATCACATCGGTATGTATGGGTTGGGGATAAATCCATTCAACCCACGGGAAGCCGTCGGGATATACGGTGTCGTTTGTAGGCCACTGCGGACGCCTGAAGGAAAAGAAATCCAGTATTTCGGGCTCCACCGGGCCGGGATTGTAATCGGTCTTGCAGCGCAGCGTGATCTCCTCGGCAATTATATCCGCCTCAGGATCGGTAAAGGCCACAATAAAGGGTTTGCCGTCCACCCGGTACCACGCATCGCTGTAAAGCCCCTTGCTGTAAAGCTCCCTGTACAGCACGCGCATGGTGGCTATGGAATGCGTGTGTGTATAAAACGCGCAGCGCGGCGGATTATTGCCCTCCTGTATCATTTCGTGCACTATCTCCATTATGCGCAGATACACATGGGGATATGTAACGGTATTTGTAGCATCAAATACAATAAAATCCACTCCGGCGCTTGCAAGCATCTCGAGCTGCTTGGCTATAACCCATTTGTCGTCGGAATTATAATAGCCCCACAGCGGCTTGCCCCACCAGTGCGCCTGCCCGGAAGGAGAGACGCCCTTTGCATCCTGATGGTACAGAATATCCGCGCCGTTCTCCATTTTTAATATCTCTGTGGCATCCCATGCGCCGCTTGCGTACGGCTGACCTATCCACAGCCAGAAAAAACAGCCTACCTTCTTGCCGTTATCCTGATACTTAACCGCTTCCACAGTGCGGCCCAGCTTGTCAATGCCGACAAGCTTGTTCTGATTCATGCTCATTTAACCGATTCCCTTTCGTTTTTTGATATTGTAGCATACCTTTTTGAAAATGCAACCCAAAACCGAAAAAAACAAGAGATTTTTATTGTTTATTTTTTATAAATGCTTTATTATTTCTCTTGCTGAAGTTTCGGTTGCATTTTACAACAAACATTGCTATTATAATGCTGTTTGTCGCTCAAAACCGTCAGTATTGATTGTGTGCGGCATATTATATTTGTTTCAGAGGGAAATATGCTTTTTACGGACGAAGCTCTTGATTTTTTATATATCAACAGGTTAAATAACAGCCGCGAATGGTTTGCCGCTCACAGGGAGGATTACCGCCGCCTCATATATGAACCCATGGCACGGCTTACGGAATATCTCACTCCGACGGTCAAAAGCATAGACCCGTTGATCGACTGCACGCCCAAAATAGGCAAATGCCTCTCCCGCATATACCGTGATACCCGTTTTTCCGCCGATAAATCTCTGTACCGCGACACGGCATGGTGCTGCTTTATGCGCCAAAAAAAGCTCTATAACGGTCTGCCCGGTTTTTTCTTTGAGATATCTCCGCGTCAGGTGCGCTGGGGTATGGGCTATTACTGCGCCTCAAAGGAGGCCATGGAGAGCCTGCGCAGCCTGGTAGCCATAAATCACCCGCTGTTTCTGGAAACGGCAGCCATGGCACAGGCACATCCGGAGCTTGTTCTCACCGGAGAGAGCTATAAGCGCTCCCGCCGTCCCGACCTGTCCGCCGTTCAGCAGGACTTTATAAACCGCAAAACCGTCTGTTTTATACGAAGCCTGGATGTTTCCTCTCTGGAATCCCCTGAGCTTGAAAAGAATGTCGAAACCGACTTTATCACCCTGGAGGCAGGATATAAACTGTTTATGGAGGCCGAATTGCGGACATAAACCGCAGAAAAAGGAATTCAAATGGATCAGGATGATTTGTTTATTCAAAACGGTCTGACCTCGGAGCAGGCCGCCAAAGCCGAAAAAAACCACAAGCAGAAGAGTACCTCTCTGTCTGTCGGTCAGATCCTGCTGCGTCACATCTGCACGCTTTTTAACCTTGTCAATATTCTGCTTGCAGCCGCCCTGATCGCGGTGGGCTCCTATAAGAATACCCTGTTTATACTGATAGTGCTTGCCAATCTGCTTATAGGCATTGTACAGGAGCTCCGTTCCAAGCGTGCGGTGGATAAGCTGTCCGTCATAAACGCCGTAAAGGTAACTGCCGTGCGGGACGGCGTGCAGCACGACATATCCGTTTTTGATGTGGCAAAGGGCGATCTACTTATACTTTCCCACGGGCATCAGGTGCCCGCCGACTGCACCGTGCTGCAGGGCGAGCTGGAGGCAGACGAGTCCTGCGTGACCGGAGAATCCGACGGCATAAAAAAGCAAAAAGGCGACTGTCTGTATGCCGGGTCCTTTGTTCTGGGCGGCAGTGCAAAGGTTCGGGTCACCGCGGTGGGAGAAAACTGCTATACCGCCAGCCTTGCCCGCGAAGGCAAAAAGCATATACGGCCCGATTCACAGATAATGAACACACTGCGGCGCATAATATTTATTCTTTCCATATGCGTTATTCCCGTGGGCGCCGTAACATTTTTTATACAGTATTCCGTGCAGTCCGGCGACATCGCAGGCACCGTTACGGCAACCGCCGCCGCAGTGCTGGGGATGATACCGGACGGACTGGTGTTGCTGACAAGTACCGTCCTTGCCGTAAGCATGCTGCGTCTTACCCGCAAAAAGGTACTGGTACAGGAGCTGCACTGTATTGAAAACCTGGCCCGCGTGGACGTTTTATGCCTGGATAAAACCGGCACCCTTACCGAGGGCAGGATGACCGTGGAGGATGTTATTCCGCTTGCAAGCTCTCCCGACGGGATAAGACGCGACTGTGCCCGGCTTATAGGCGCGCTGCCAGACAATAATGCTACATACAGGGCCATGAGCGCTCATTTCGGGACGGCAACGGCAAATGCGGAACAGATACGCAGCTTCAATTCCAAAAACAAGTGGTCAGGAGCGCGTTTCGGCGATACTACCCTGGTATGGGGCGCACCGGAATACGTGCTGCCCGATATGAGCGACGAGCTGAATGTCCAAATATTATCCCTCTCTCAGTCTAAGCGTGTCCTCTTACTTGCGCGCGGCGATGCTCCCTTTCCCGAGGAAGGTCTGCCGCCGCTGACCCCTTACGCAATAATCACTTTGCGGGATGTCGTGCGCCCGGAGGCCGCCGGGACATTGGAATACTTCAAAGAGCAGGGCGTGGACGTATATGTGTTCAGCGGAGACGGCAAAGCCACCGTAGAGCGCATAGCCTCCGACTGCGGAATCCCCGGCGAAGCGCTGGATGTCTCCTCCTGCCCTCCGGAAAAGCTGGAAAACGCAGTAAAGCACTTCAAGCTGTTCGCCCGCGTGTCACCGCTGCAGAAGCAGCTGCTTGTAGAGTGCCTCAAAAAAGAGGGTCACACCGTAGCCTTTATAGGGGACGGTGTCAACGACGTTCCCGCGCTCAAGGCCTCGGACTGCTCGGTGGCTATGGGCAACGGCACCGATGCGGCACGCGGAATAGCCCAGCTTGTCCTGCTTGACAACAATTTCGCCGCACTGCCCGCCGTAGTGGCGGAGGGCAGACGAAGCATAAACAACCTGCAGCGCTCCGCCGCCCTGTTCCTGATAAAGACGATATACGCCTCCCTTCTGGCTTTCCTTTTTATGCTTATAGGACGCCCGTACCCCTTTATGCCGATACAGATGTCCCTGCTGTCCAGCACCGGGACAGGCATCCCGTCGTTTATCCTGGCTCTTGAACCAAACAGGGAGCGCATATCCGGCAGCTTTCTGAGCAACATACTGTACCGCTGTATTCCCGGAGGTGTAACCGTGTTTGTGGGTATATGCCTGCTTTATCTTTCACAGCTGATACCTGCGCTTACGGTAAGCGGCGAGATGCTCTCCTCCGGCTGCGTCATGCTTACCGGCTTTGTGTTTATGATAAACCTTTGCTATGTATCCTCCCCTCTAAATCTGCTCAGGTCGGTACTGCTGGCGTCAATGTGCATTCTCTTTACACTGGGCATACTTCTTTTCCCGCAACTGTTCGGCATCGTCGCCCCCTCTCTCACCTTTGCCGCAGTGCTGCTCACAACCGCCGCCGCGGAGCTTGGCCTGTTTTACGGGCTGAGGCTTTTGCTTGCATATTTGCGCAAGACCGGACATTGCCCCGTATAAAGCCGGTTCGCATAGGCGCCAACCGTCTCCTTACGGCTTTACTTTGATGTCGGAACGGTGCATTACCCGTCGGAAACGCAAAACGATAATGCGGGCGGCCATTGCATCTCAATAGCCGCCCGCATCGGATTATTTATATTCCGCCTCTTATTTCTTTTCCTGCAGTTTGACGGTTTCCCAGTACCTGTCAAACTGCTCCATATCCAGCTCGCGCAGATGTCTGCCGTCTTTTTCCGCCGCAGCCTCCACGGCGCAGAAGCGCCGCACAAACTTATCCGCAGCCCTGTTCAGAGCTAATTCGGGCTGTATCCCGCATTTGCGCGCGACATTCACCGCCGCAAAAAGCAGGTCTCCAAACTCCTCCTCTTGCCTTTCGCTGCTCCTGTCCAGCTCTGCCGCAAATTCCTTTGTCTCCTCCTCCAGCTTTTTAAGCGCATCCTGCACATCGGCAAAATCAAAGCCCGCATGTCTTGCCTTATCCCCCACCTTTTCGGCACGCATCAGCGCCGGAAAAGACCTGGGTACGCTGCGCAGCACATCGGAATCGCTTTGTCCCCTTTCCTGCCGCTTAATGCTCTCCCAGTTGGTTAAAACCTCCGCACTGCCGCTTACATGCACATCTGCAAATATATGCGGATGACGCTTTATCATCTTTCTGCAAATGGCATTTACCACATCATGATAATCAAACTCACTATGCTCTGTCCCGATCTGTGCATGGAACACCACCTGCAGCAGCACATCGCCCAGCTCGTCCGCAAGCGCAAAATCATCTTTCTTTTCAACGGCGTCGGCAACCTCATAGGACTCTTCAATAAGATATCTGACAAGGGTCTGGTGAGTCTGCTCCCTGTCCCACGGACAGCCGTCAAACCCGCGTAAGCGCTCCATAATGTCAAGCAGATCCCCGGTATTATACGAAGCCAGCTTTTCAAAAGGAACCGGCTCTATCACAAGACAGGCGGTATGATTGTATTTGCCCTGTCTGTCCAGCTCGCACAGCATTATTTCGGACTGTACGCCGTCTATGCAGAAATACGCCTTCTGCTCATCGTCATAAATATCGGTCAGGCGGCACTTTACCCGTCCCGCCAGCAGCGCATCGTCTATAGACGTGACGCAAAGCCCGTTTTTGGGGTCAGGCCGTCTGTCCATTAGTTCAAATGCGGTAAAGCTTACCGTTGCCCCTGTATATCCGCAGCAGGCGCAGGCGCTGTCGGCCAGGGACACACCCGGTATTACCTGTACCGGTATATCGCGGGAGCGCGCCGTTTTAAGCGCATAAGCGGCGCAGGTATCGTCCAGCCCGCTGCCCATGACGCAATAGCACACGCTGCCCTCCTGACTGAAAATAAAATCGCACACCGTCTCGGCAAGAGCGTCAAAATCCTGCGCCTGCCGGTAAAGCTCGTCGCAGGTCAGGACTTCCCGCAAAGCGGATATTTGCTTGTGCGCAGGCATTCTCTCTGTCTGCAGCACCGCGCTGTCACACCGCGCTATTGCTTCCTCCGCCCGCTTTGTAAGGTCATCCGCCGCAATGCCGCAGCCGATAATATAAAGTCTGTCCATATATGTTTCTCTCCGTTATGCAAGGGGCATATACGCCCGTTTTTCACGCTTCAAGGTTGGCCGGTATTTTATTTGTCTTCCTTGCCGCCATTGCCGGAACGCTCGGCTCTGGTGTCTCCTCCGAAAAGCTGCGCCGTCCTTGCAACGGCGGTACGGCTTTCCCCCCACTCCTGTCCGCGGCTGCGGTAGTCAAACATTTTTGTAAAATGCTCCAGCTCCCCCGCCAGTTTTTCCCGCGATTGCTGCTGCAGCAGCAGTGTCCTGTTCACAAACCGCTCGTTCTCGGCCCTGGAGCACACTTTTTCTGCGCTGCGCAAAAGCTGTACAAGGTGACCGTTGCAAAACCCTGAACAGTTTTCGTAAAGCTTCCGGAACCTGCTCTCGTCAAAATACAGTCTCACCGCGGTCTGAATATACCGCTCCATGTTATCCCGGGTACTCCGGCACACAAGACAGCTGTGCTCATTTTCCCGGAGTGTCTGCTCCAGCCTGTCAAGAGACGCCTGCGCCGCCTTACCGGAACGCGATGCGCACTTTGCAGCATAATCCCGCATGGCTTTTGCGCTCCTTTTGTTATGCTCTGACAGCATCGTATGCATTTGCAGGGCAAGCGGAAGACGGTTGCCCGCCTCATAAAGCATATCAAGGTGTCTGCCGCAAAAGCCGTTTTTGTTGACCTCTACCCTTATTTCCGGAAGCATTGCCGCATTACCCAGATAATACTCGGTATAATCCGCCTCAAGCTTGTCTCTGAGTGCGCACAGCGGGCAGGCACAGTGCTGCTCAAAAGCTTCATAAACCGAAATGGTCTCTATTTTATAAGCCATATACTCCTCCTGCTAAGTCCGCAAAGGAAAACTCCCCAGCTATTTTTTATTATAACACATAAATATCCATTATGAAACATACAATTTACCGGAATGGACTGCGCTCCTGCACCGCAAAAAACGCAAAGGACTGATATACATGGCAAAACACTTCGCTCCGGCAAAAGGTTTCCAAAATAACAGAAAGGTCGCCGTGATCACCGTCGCGCTGGCCCTGACCGTCGCCATACTGCTTATAAGCGGTATAGGCCGGGCTATATCCGACAATATACTGATGCCTCTTTTCGGCTCGGCACCGCCTGCGGTTACGCCTATGCCGGACGACCGGACAAACGGCCGCATAACCCTGCCCAGGCTGGATGTATACCTTCTGCAGCTTGGCAGCCATACCGATGCCGCGCCGGCCGCCGCCGAAGCCAAAACAATCGCCCAGCGCGGAGGCGCGGGATATGTGCTTAATCAGGACTCATACCGCGTAATCGCGGCAGGATACCTGACTCAGGCCGAGGCTCAGTCCGTAGCGGATAAACAGACGGACAAGGAATTTTCGCCCTCCGTTTATATGCTCTCCAGCGGCAGCATTTCCTTTAAGCTGCAGTGCAGCAAAGAACAGCTTGATATCCTGCTGGAGGCCTGTGATTATTACCCTGCTCTTGTCAAAGACCTTATGGAGGAATCGGTTTTGCTGGACAGCTGCGAGATAACCGCCTCCCAGGTGCGTATAAACTACACCTACAGGCTTACCGCAGTTGAGGAGATTATAGCAGGCCTGGAGTCACTGCCATACTCCCCCGACGAGGAGCTTATCCCCCGGCTGCTCACCGTTTACCGCAACGCCCGCCTTCAGCTAAACAATATTTCCATAAAAAACAGCAAAGAGGGGCTGGATTTTTTCTCCGATATAAAGTATAATTATATTGAAATGATTATCGCGTACCGCGATATGATTGAAAATCTGTCTTAGCGGAGGAAACACAGTGAAGATAAAGGAAATCAAAGCCATTCTGAACGCCTCTTTTCTTTGCGGTGAGGACAAGCAGGAAGCCGACTGCATGGCCGGCTGCGGATGCGACCTGATGAGCGATGTGCTGGCCTTTCCCAAGGAGCGTATGTGTCTGCTTACCGGGCTTACCAACGCCCATGTGATACGCACAAGCGAAATGCTGGATGTGGTATGCGTCGTATTTGTACGCGGCAAGCAGCCTCCACAGGATGCCCTGGAGCTGGCCCGGGAGCTGGGGCTCGCGGTGCTGAGCACCGACTGCACTCTTTATGAAGCCTGCGGAAAGCTGTATGCCCACGGCCTGCCCGGCAAGAACGAGGCCGTATAACCCGGTACCGCGATCCGTACATACCCGACCGTACATACCCGGCCATACATACCCGGCCGTACATACGTACAGCAAGCCGGAACGCAGCATACTTCTCCGTCCTGCCGCCGTCGGAGATCTATACGGCTGTTCTTCCAGTCGGCGGCGGAATGGAGATTGATATGAGCGAGCTTCTGTACCGTGAAGTATATCCGGTGGAAAAGGACGATTTTGTCCGCGCCGGTGAAGCCAGCGCAAAGATAAAGCGCGTCCTTAAACAGCTTGGAGTGGATTCCGACAAAATACGCCATGCTTCGGTAGTGGCTTACGAATGCGAGATAAATCTGATCATACATTCTCTGGGCGGCACAATGTGTCTTGAGGTTTCCCCTGCCGAAATCGTTATCACTTCCAACGACCGCGGCCCCGGAATAAAGGATATATCCCTTGCCATGAAGGAAGGTTGGTCTACCGCCAGCGATTCCATACGGGAAATGGGGTTCGGCGCCGGAATGGGGCTCCCCAACATGAAGCGGCATTCGGATTCCTTCACAATAGAGTCCGCCCCCGGCGGCACCACCATAGTAATGCGTATAAATATCGCCTGAAACAGTACACTCCGCAGCCGCGCCGCAAAGGCTGACGGCTGCGCACCGCAATTGCCGGATGCTCAATAACCGCGAAAGGAGCATGTCAGATGTCTCAGTACTACCATTCGGTAACACTGGATAAGGATAAATGTACGGGCTGCACAAGCTGCCTTAAACGCTGTCCTACCGAAGCAATACGCGTACGCGACGGAAAAGCGCGCATAATTAAGGAGCGCTGCATCGATTGCGGAGAGTGCATACGCGTTTGTCCTCACCATGCCAAAATCGCCATGACGGATTCTCTGTCCGACATAAAGCGCTATAAATACAGCGTGGCCTTGCCTGCTCCCACTCTGTACGGGCAGTTTAAGGGGCTTAAAAGCATAACCCAGGTTTTTTCCGCTCTGCGCTCCCTGGGCTTTGACGGCGTTTATGAAACCAGCGTAGGCGCCGATGTGCTATCCCAGCATATACGCCGCATGCTGCAGCAGGGCGGCGTCCGGAAGCCCCTTATATCCTCCGCCTGCCCCGCAATAATGCGGCTTATCCAGGTGCGCTTTCCGGCATTACGGGAAAACATAGTCCCTCTGCGCCCGCCGGTTGAGGCAGCCGCCCTGCTGGCCAGGCGCAGCTTCTGCGAAAAATGGGGCTGTAACCTAAAGGATATAGGCATTTTCTTTATATCCCCCTGCCCCGCAAAAATGACGGCCAAGATATCGCCCCTGGGCAACCACACCTCCGGTATAGACGGAGTGCTGTCCATGATGGAGCTTTACGGTCCGCTTGCGGCGGCCATAAACAGGGAGGCAAAAAGCGGCGCAGGCTTTAACCAGGCACGCATAGGGCTCTCCGGCGGCGTGGGCTGGGCTTCCAGCGGCGGCGAGGCAAATCAGGTAGGCACCGAGAACTACCTGGCCGTGGACGGCGTACACAATGTTATAAAAGCCCTGGAGGCAATTGAGGACGGGCGCCTGAGCGAAATAGACTTTTTTGAAGGGCTTGCCTGTACCGGGGGCTGCGTAGGCGGGCCGCTGGTATTTGAATACAGCTATATAGCCAAAATGCGTCTGCATAAGCTGTGTGAAGAGATGTCCAGGGAGGACCGCCAGACCTACCGCTCCGGCGTACATCTGGACGATACCGACGCGCTGCGTTTTGATTATATTCTGCCCCCCAATCCGGTGCTGAAGCTGGACACGGATTTCCGCAAGGCGCTGAGCATGATGGAGCGTATAGACGAAATAGAAGCCGATCTGCCCGGCCTTGACTGCGGCTCCTGCGGCAGTCCCACCTGCCGCTGCCAGGCCGAGGACATAGTAAGAGGCTATTCCAGCGAAATCGACTGTATATATAAACTGAAAGAGCAATACCGCAGTCTTTCCGATGCGGAACACAAAAACAACACATTCAAAGGAGAATAACAATGACTGTCAACGAGCTTAAAGAACTTATAAACGCTTCGGTACTCAGCGGAGAGGCCGGAGAGCGTGAAATAACCTCCGGTATGGTTTGCGACCTGCTTTCCTGGGTTATGGCGGGCGGAAAGGCCGGTATGGCCTGGGTAACCGTGCAGACTCATCTTAATGTAGTTGCCGTTGCCGCCCTGCATGACATTTCCTGCATCGTACTGCCCGAAGGCATCAAAATGGAGGGAGCTCCCCTTGAAAAAGCCATCCAGGAGAACATTACCGTGCTTTCCAGCCCCATGAGTGCATACAGTATATGCGGACTTATGTATAAAAACGGAGTGGAATAAATGCTTCTTTATGCCGACCTGCATATCCATTCATGCCTTTCTCCCTGCGGAGACGAGCTTATGACTCCCAATAACATTGTCAACATGGCAATGCTTAAAGGTCTGGATATAATATCGGTTACCGACCACAACACCTGCGCGAATCTGCCCGCAGTATTTTGTGCGGCTCGTCGCGCCGGAATAACGGTTATACCCGGCATGGAGCTGGAGACCGCGGAGGAAGTACATACCCTGGCATATTTCCCGTCCCTTGAGGCCGCCATGAAGTTCTCGGACGCAGCCTATTCGTTTTTGCCCCCTATAGAGAACAACCCGCGCTTTTTCGGAGAACAGACGGTGCTTGACGAAAACGATGAGCCTGTGCGCACCGAGCCGCGGCTTTTGCTCTCCCCTCTGAGCCTCTCTCTTGAGGAGGGCTTTGAGCTTGTCCGGCAATTCGGAGGAGTCGCCGTTCCGGCTCACATCGACCGGCCCAGCCACGGCATAATACCGATACTGGGCTTTATCAACCCGCACCTGAATGTCCGCTGCGTGGAAGTATCGCCCCTTGGAATGGCAAACGGCTTTTCCCAGTACGATCCGCGCATGCGGGTGCTGTCCTCCTCCGACGCGCACGACCTGGGCGCCATACTGGAGCGGCAGCAGGAGTTAGACCTGCCCGAATGCAGCGCGGAGGCATTTCTGGCCTATATCTCGGGCAAATAATCTTGATCGTTACCGCCGCCGTATTTTATTCCGCGAGGTCGCACAAGCGCATTTTTTGCGCTTTTTTTAACGCATTTTTAAGCGTTTTTTGCGCATTTTTAAGCGTTTTTTTGCGCTTTTTTTGCGCTTTTTTTGCGCATTTTTTATCGTATTTTTAACAAAATCCACATACTTCTGCGCTTTGCAAACAAAAAAGCGGCGCCGCCGCCGCTTACGAAAACTCATTTCATCTAATCGGAAAACCTGGACAAAAACGCCCGCGTGCGCTCATTGCGCGGCGCCTCAAACACCTGCTGAGGAGTTCCCTGCTCCACTATTACCCCCTGATCGATAAAAATAACCCGGTCGGCAACTTCCTTTGCAAAGCTCATCTCGTGCGTCACTATTACCATTGTCATCCTTTGCTCCGCAAGCTCCCGTATGACCTTTAATATTTCTCCGGTCAGCTCAGGGTCCAGCGCGCTTGTGGGTTCGTCAAAAAAAAGCATATCCGGGCTCAGCGCCAGCGCTCTTGCAATGGAAACGCGCTGCTGCTGTCCTCCGGAAAGCCGGCAGGGATATTCCCCCGCCTTATCCGCAAGCCCCATACGCTCAAGCAGCTCGACGGCTTTGGTCTCCGCCTCCTCTTTGGACTTCCCGAACACTATTCTGGGAGACAGGGTTATGTTGTCCATTACCGACATGTGCGGAAAAAGATTAAAATTCTGAAATACCAGGCCGAAGCTGGCGCGTATCCGGCGCAGCTCCTCCCCCTGAGCATAGCTGACAGTTCCGTCCTCCATGCTCATCAAAGCCCGGCCGTTATACAGTATCTCTCCGCTGTCCGCCGTTTCCAGCGTAGTGGCGCAGCGCAAAAGCGTGCTTTTACCGCTGCCGGACGGGCCTATCACCGCCACAGCCTCGCCCTGCTCAACCTCCAGGGAAATATCCTTTAACACCGCCTTATTATTAAAGCTCTTTACCAGGTGTTTTATTTCAAGTACCATACCGCCACCTCATTATGTCTGATAGTATCCAAACGCCTTCTCCGCCTTCTCCATTGACCATGCCACCACAAAGTTGAAAACATAGTAGAATATACCCGCCGCCAGATACGGCAGCATGGAGGTCTCGGCGGCCGCTATCTGCTTTGCCAGGGTAAACATCTCGGTCACGGCTATGGCATAGGCAAGCGACGTATCCTTCACAAGGGTGATAACCTCATTGGTGACCGGAGGCAGTATCCTCTTTACCACCTGCGGCAGTATCACTCTGAAAAATGTCTGAGACCTGGACAAACCCAGTACCTGCGCGGCCTCATACTGCCCCTTGGGTATGGATTCGATCCCCGCCCGGTAGATCTCGGCAAAATATGCCGCATAATTGATGGAAAAGGCAATTATGACCGCCGGGAAACGGTAATACGAGGTTGTCTCCATACCGAACAGCAGGTACGGTCCGAAGTATACTATCAGAAGCTGCAGCATAAGCGGCGTGCCGCGCATAATGGATATATATATCTTGACCGGAATCCTTATAAAGGCGTGCTTATTCATCCTGCCAAAGGCCACCAGCAGCCCAAGCGGCAGCGAAAACAAAAGCGTCAGAACAAATATTGCAAGCGAGGTCAGCATCCCGCCAGCCAGTTGAGTGCAAATATCCCAAAAACTCATCAGGGCACATCCTTAATAAAAAATCAATACTCTCCGGTGCACAGCGCCGGAGAGCAGGCTTTGCGTTTGCGTTTTATTCGGTTGTAACGCTCTCCTCAAGTCCCCATTTGCGGGCAATTTCCATAAAGGTGCCGTCCGCTATCATCTCCTCCAGAGTCTTCTGTACCTTGTCGCGCAGTTGGGTGTTGCCCTTTTTGAAGCCTACCCCGTACTGCTCGGTAGCAAGCTGCTTATCCAGTATCACATATCCGTCGCCCAGCGCCTTCACCTTATACTGGGCTACGCCTATATCCATGGCTATGGCGTCCACCGCTCCGGAAGCCAGGCTGAGGAACGCCGTGTCGTATTCCGGCACCTTCTGCAGCTCCTTAAAGGAAGCAGCAAGCGCCAGCATCTCCTGGTTCTCCTCATCTGTAAGCACCGCCAGTGCCGAAGAGTCGTCCTGTACCGCTACGATCTTTCCTGCAAGGTCGGCAAGCTGAGATATTCCGCTGTCCTTTTTAACCACTACCACCTGGCTGTTGTCCACATAGGGCTTGCTCCATGTATAGTCGTCCTCGCGGCCGTTGATGGTAAAGCCGTTCCATATACAGTCAATGGTGCCGGAGTTCAGTTCGAAATCCTTGCTGTTCCAGTCAATAGGCTGCAGCTTGATATCCCAGCCGTTGCGCGAAGCCACCTCTTTTGCCAGGTCGATATCAAAGCCGACATACTCACCGTTGTCCATGTAACCGTAAGGCGGAAAGCTGGCGTCAAACCCCACAACAAATTCTTCCTTCTGAGCGCAGCCGCACAGCAGACTTAACACCAGTGCGGTCAGCATCAAAAACACAGTGATCTTTTTCATTGCAATCCTCCGTATTAACTTTGTATCCGTACGCCAATCGGCGCCGGAGCTTATTACTTTTTCATTGTATCACATTACTATGATAAAGTAAAGCATTAATTTTTCCCCGCCGCAAAAAGCTGCAAATCAAGATTTTTCATGTTCTACCTCCGAATTTTTGAAACTTTCGCTTGTTTTTTTCCCGTTGCTTTTTACGTCATCCACGGCCGGGACAATCCGCACGTGCTGCGGGTATTCATCGGCTATCATTTTTAAGCCGACAAAAAAGGACTTAATCAAAAGCTGGCCATGCTCCGATAAGTCCCCATATCTTATAACGGCGTTTCCGGCCGCTATAACGCATTTTAATCTGTCTGTGGTAATTGCTCAACCGACGCTATAAAAACCTGTGTAAGGGCTGATATGGCGCTGCAAACTATATCCCTGCCGTGCTCTGCATATCCGGCATGGCCTTTTACTGTTATGCAGCCCCCGCCGCGCGTAATTTCAATCAATACGCATCATCCTCCGGGCATAAAAAAAGCACCCTGCATTTCTGCAAAGTGCTTTTAACTGCCGCGTGAAAACGCGGCTTTATTAAGTTTATCGCTGTTTATTGCGTTTATAGGCCTCTGAGACCGCCATAAATGCATTTTTTTGTTTTACATTCAACTGCAATCGAATTTCCACGCTTTTCATATACTATTTCATTGCCACAACGTGGACATATAACTTTTTTTTCGGGATTGTTTAATTTTTCATCCAGCGCATTGCGCTCTTTCTCATTCATCATTTCCATAAATCAATTCCCTTGCTTTCTTATTATAACTTACTCTCACGCCGGATTCTTTTGCTCTATCATACGCATCAAGCATCAACATTCGACGTTCTTCATCGCTTAAACTAGGAGCATTTATTGCTGCACAATAACTTGCCCTAAATTCATCCCGCCATTCTCCGATTCTGAAAGTCGAGGGATGATTTTTATAATGCCCATAGTATTCATGTGCTAATACCGCTTTTTGTGATAGTCTGTCTCTTAATTGTTGTGACGAAGGATCAGGGAGCACATCGCCGCGAATATTGATAATCTTTCTAGAATCAATGAATCCAGTGTTATCGCCTTCGTTAAATCGTAATATTTCTAATGGAATCTGTAAACTTTCCGCATCTGCTTTCACTGAGCAGATTTCGTTTTCCGTCAAAATATGCAGAGGGCTTTGTCTTGCCGAATTTGCCATTCTGCGATTATCAATATTCTGCGATTCAATTTTATTCCTTCTGTAAACATCTGTCAAGTGTTGTTTCTTTGATTCCCGCTCGGCTTTGCCTGTGGTGTTCCACTCCGCCGTTGTGCCGCCCTTGTCCAGATAGTCAAGCCATGCCTCATACTCGGCATCATTTTCCCACGCGGCAACGGAGCACCGGCAATTGGGATGAATCGGCGCCGCGTTTTCGCCCGGCATCATGTCTTT
>JAQXIQ010000140.1 GCA_029007865.1 Bacillota bacterium | reverse complement strand
ATATGGCGTCGGTACCCTGCGGTATCATACTGGTGCGCGATACGTCACCCGTGATGTTTTCGCCCGGCAGATGTCCGCCTATGCCGGGCTTTGCACCCTGCCCCATTTTTATCTCTATTGCCGCGCCGGCATTGAGGTAATCCGGGTGAACTCCGAACCTTCCAGAGGCCACCTGCACTATGGTATGGGCGCCGTACTTGTAAAAGTCCTCGTGCAGACCGCCCTCGCCGGTATTATAATAGGTGCCAAGCTCGGTGGCAGCGCGCGCAAGCGACTCGTGCGCGTTATAGCTTATGGAGCCGTAGCTCATAGCGGAAAACATTATCGGCACCTTGAGCTCAAGCTGCGGCGTAAGATTGTTAACGATGCGCCCGTTTTCGTCCCTCTCTATCCTGGAGGGCTTTGCTCCCAGAAAGGTTTTGGTTTCCATAGGCTCACGCAGCGGGTCGATGGAGGGGTTGGTAACCTGCGAAGCGTTTATAAGTATCTTATCCCAGTATACCGGATAATCCACGGGATTACCCATGGACGAAAGCAGCACGCCGCCGCTTCCCGCCTGACGGTACAGCTCATTCATAAGCTGTCCCGACCAGTTGCCGTTTATTTTATATGTGTCGTCGCTCTTGACGATTTTAAGCGCATGCGTTGGGCACAGCGACACGCAGCGGTGACAGTTGACGCATTTGGAGCTGTCCGCAAGCATTACTCCGCCCTGTTCGTCAAAGCTATGTACTTCATTTGCGCACTGCCGCTCGCATACACGGCAGGCTATACAGCGCGAGGTATCACGCACGACCTCATATTCGGGATAAATATAATCGGCAGCGATCACAGCTCAACACCTCCGTTTACTCTTACTATTACCGGTTCTCCTCCGGCGGGCGACCACAGCCTGTCCAGTTCGGGCTGCAGTATTCTTATTGCGCATTCCTCACTTGCAATATAAACCATATCTCCCTTTTCCCCCACAACCATGGAACGCAGCTTGAGCCTGTCATTAAGCGCCATTATGCCGCCCGTAAAGCCCAGCATTATGGAGAACGGGCCGGTTATAAGCAGAGGAGCAAAGGCGTTGCGCAGATATGTCAGGCGTTCTCTTTCCTCTTTGGGCCTGCCTGCAATGGTACTCCAGAACGGAGCCGCAATTACGCTTGCGGCCTCCTCCAGGGTCAGGCCCTGCTTACGCACCAGATAATCTATAATATATGTAATGACCTCGGTATCGGTCTGAAGAGTGCACTTGTAGCCGAACATTTCAATATAGCGGCGGTTGGCGTCATACGACGAGATCTCTCCGTTATGCACTATGGAATAATCCAGCAGCGCAAACGGGTGTGCGCCTCCCCACCAGCCCGGAGTATTGGTAGGATATCTGCCGTGCGCCGTCCATGCGTAGCCCTGATAATCCTCCAGGCGGTAAAACTCGCCGACATCCTCCGGGAAGCCCACAGCTTTGAACACTCCCATGTTTTTACCGCTGGAAAAAACATATGCTCCGTCTATCGAAGTGTTTACCCGGATAACGCACCTTGCCGTAAACTCCTCCTCGTCCAGCTGGCTTGCAGCCAGGCGCGTGGGAAGCGGCTTGACAAAATAACGCCATATAAGCGGTTCGTCGGTAATGCGCGGATGCTTTCTGGTAGGTATTTTGGACAGATTGATTATGTCAAAATGCTTCTCCAGATATTTCTCACATTCGCTCTTTGCGGCTGTGTCGTCATAAAAAACATGCAATGCATAAAAGTCCTTATACTGAGGATAAATGCCGTAGCCCGCAAAGCCGCCTCCCAGACCGTTTGACCTGTCGTGCATAACCGCTATGGATTTAACGATATCGCTGCCGCAGACGGCCCCGCCGCTCCTTGATATTATGCCGGATATTGCACAGCCCGACGGTATTCTAACCTCGCCCTCTCGTAACATAAATCCGCTCCCTCCTTCGGCTCCGCCGAAAATAAAAAGGCGTTCATCCGCCAAAACGGATGAACGCCCTTGTTCATTGGCACTATTATAATATATGCGGTAAGGGCTGTCAAGCATTTTTGCAATTAATTTAAGTTTTCCTGCATTTTTTCAACAATAATTTATGTTCAATGCCCTTAAACATTTATTTTTGAAAGATGAGTGCCTTGTTTCCTGCGTATTTTTGGAAAGATGTGCGCCTTATTTCCTGCCTGTTTCGTCCGCCGTGTCCTGCGCACGGCCGGTGCCGTACCCGGTTCCGCGCCGCTCCTGCCTTTGGCGGCAATAAAGCTGCGCACGGATTTTATCAGGATTATGCCGGTATTTACGCGCATTCCTGCCGTTTTTAAGTCCGTCCCAATGCCCGTCCGGTTTGTCCGTATCCCGACTGCAGAATATACATCTCCAAAAAACGCCAAAAAGCTGGATTTGTTTTGAAAAATACAGCTTGAACTTAATTTTATTAGGCATAATCGTTTATTATTGCGAATATTATTAGGTTGTAAGCTGTTTTTTTGGTGTTTTTTGTTTGATCGGTTAATAAAATTAACAAAAAACAGTTGACAGCCTTACAACTTAGCCGTATAATACGCCCGTAAACAGCAAAGGCGCTGTAGATGTAAGTCGTCTACGGCGCCTTTTAGTTTAAGTTTTGTTAGGAGGAGTTACGTATGAGCAATCCCACCGAAATTTTCGGAAGCATGGTATTCAACGATGAGGTTATGCGCGAAAAGCTTCCCAAAGAGATCTACAAGGCTCTTAAGAAGAATATAAAAGAAAACCAGCCGCTTGACCGCAACGTTGCCAACGCGGTAGCCACCGCAATGAAGGACTGGGCGGTACAAAAGGGCGCGACCCATTTTACTCACTGGTTCCAGCCCATGACCGGTATCACCGCAGAAAAGCATGACAGTTTTATCTCACCCACCGGTGACGGCAGTCAGATCATTCTTGAGTTTTCCGGCAAGGAGCTCATTAAAGGCGAGCCTGATGCTTCCAGCTTTCCTTCCGGAGGTCTCCGCGCCACTTTCGAGGCCAGAGGTTATACTGCATGGGATCCTACATCATACGCCTTTATAAAGGATAACACCCTGTGCATACCTACCGCCTTCTGCTCCTACGGAGGAGAGGCTCTGGATAAAAAGACTCCGCTGCTCCGCTCCATGGAGGCCATCAACGAGCAGGCCATGCGCGTGCTTAAACTTTTCGGCAATACCGACGCCAGCAGCGTTTACACCACGGTGGGTCCGGAACAGGAGTATTTCCTGGTGGACAAAAAGTACTATGACGAGCGCAAGGACCTGATCTATACCGGCCGCACTCTGTTTGGAGCCATGCCGCCCAAAGGTCAGGAGATGGAGGACCATTACTTCGGCGTCATCAAAAGCCGCGTAAAGGCATTTATGAAAGACCTTAACGATGAGCTCTGGAAGCTCGGAGTTCTGGCAAAGACCGAGCACAACGAGGTTGCCCCCGCACAGCACGAGCTTGCACCGATATTCAGCACCACCAATATCGCCACGGACCACAATCAGCTGACAATGGAGATCATGAAAAAGGTAGCGGCAAACCACGGTCTTGTCTGCCTGCTGCATGAAAAACCGTTTGACGGCGTAAACGGCAGCGGTAAGCATAACAACTGGTCCATGTGCACCGATACCGGAGTAAACCTCCTGGAGCCCGGCAAAACCCCGTACGAAAATGCCCAGTTCCTGCTTTTCCTCTGTGCCGTTATTAAGGCGGTGGATGAATATCAGGATCTCCTGCGCATAAGCGTGGCAAGTGCCGGCAACGATCACCGTCTGGGCGCAAACGAGGCTCCGCCGGCAATAGTGTCAATGTTTATAGGCGAAGAGCTTGCAGCTATTCTGGATGCAATAGAGGGCGGCAGCCAGTACCGGAACAAAGAGCGTTCCCGCATGGAAATAGGGGTACATGTCCTGCCCACCTTCCGCAAGGATACTACGGACCGCAACCGCACCTCCCCCTTTGCCTGTACGGGCAATAAGTTTGAATTCCGCAGGCTGGGCTCCACCTTCTCCATTTCCGGGCCCAACATAGTGCTCAACACCGCCGTTGCCGAGGAGCTCAGGCAGTTTGCCGATACTCTGGAGGGCGCGGATGATTTCAAGGCGGCTCTGAACGAGCTTATCAAGAAAACCATCCGCGAACACAAGCGCATTATCTTCAACGGCAACAACTATTCCGATGAGTGGGTAAAGGAAGCCGAGAGCCGCGGGTTGCTCAACCTCCGCAGCACTCCCGAAGCTCTGCCCTACTTTACGGCGGAAAAGAACGTCGAGCTCTTTACAAGGCATAAGGTGTTCACCACCACAGAGATGCATTCGCGCTTAGAGATACTGCTGGAGAACTACAGCAAGACCATCAATATAGAGGCAAAAACAGCCCTTGAGATGATCCGCAAGGATATTACACCGGCCATAACGGCATATTCCAAGTCCCTGGCAGATGCCATTATCGCCAAAAAGGCAGCTTGCGCAGCCGCAAGCACCGCTGTAGAGGAAACGCTCCTTACAAAGCTGAGCAAGCTGGGCGAAGAGCTCTATGCAGCCGGCGAAAAGCTCGCCTCCGCTATTGAAGCTGCAAATGCAGTAACCGATGAGCAGGCTAAGGCAAACACATTCCACGACAGCGTTCTTGCCCGCATGGATGAAGCCCGCGCAATTGCCGACAGTGCCGAAGTGCTTATTGACGAGAGCTACTGGCCCTTCCCCACCTACGGCAAACTGCTTTACGGAGTCTGAATGTTCAGCGGCAAGGCAGCCGTAAGCAGGCAAATAAATTACTAAAGCACAAAGGCGTGCGCTCGGGTAAAACCCGGCGTACGCCTTTTGCTATATAGTTTGATCTTAAGGAGGATGAAAAAAATGGACAACATCACTGATCTGCTCCGTGATACTCTCGGAGCCGCCAACGACACGACATTCGGCGTCTGGTTCCTTATAGGCGCTGCGTTGGTATTCTTTATGCAGTGCGGTTTTGCAATGGTGGAAACAGGTTTCACCAGAGCGAAAAACGCAGGCAACATAATCATGAAGAACCTGATGGACTTCTGTATAGGCACGGTGGTCTTCATGGTTCTGGGCTTTGGCCTGATGATGAGCGAAAACTATCTGTTCGGGCTCATCGGCGTACCGAGTTTTGACCTGTTCACCGACTGGTCGAGCTTTGACTGGTCCAGCTTCGTGTTTAACCTGGTATTCTGCGCTACCGCAGCTACCATAGTTTCCGGCGCCATGGCAGAGCGCACAAAGTTCTCTGCGTACTGCATTTACAGCGCCATAATCTCGCTGGTCGTGTACCCCATAGAGGCAGGCTGGGTATGGAACTCTCAGGGCTGGCTGGCGCAGCTGGGCTTTATCGACTTTGCCGGTTCCGCCTGCATACATATGGTGGGCGGTATCACGGCCCTTATCGGTGCTGCGATCCTCGGACCCCGTCTGGGCAAGTATGTTACCGACAAGAAGACCGGAAAGAAGATCGCCAAGGCTATTCCCGGTCACTCCATAACGCTGGGCGCTCTGGGCGTGTTCATACTCTGGTTCGGCTGGTACGGCTTTAACGGCGCCGCAGCTACCACACTGGATTCCCTGGCTCAGATCTTTGTTACCACTACGATCGCTCCCGCCGTTGCCACGGTTGTAACCATGATATTTACATGGCTTAAAAACGGCAAGCCCGATGTTTCCATGTGTCTCAACGCTTCCCTTGCAGGACTTGTCGCAATAACCGCCGGCTGCTTCTGTGTGGACGCTCTGGGTGCCACTATAATCGGCGCGGTATCCGGAATACTTATAGTTGTTGCAGTGGAATTCATCGACCTTAAAATGCACGTTGATGACCCGGTCGGCGCCGTAGGCGTACACTTCGTCAACGGTACCTGGGGAACGATTGCCGTAGGCCTGTTCAACACAGAGACCGGCCTGTTCTACGGCGGCGGCTTCGGACAGCTGGGAGTACAGCTGCTTGGCATAGCGGCAATACTGGCCTGGACCGCCGCAACCATGACAGGTGTGTTCTTCCTCATCAAGAAAACCGTCGGTCTTCGTGTTACCCGCGAGGAAGAGATCAGCGGTCTGGATCTTCCGGAGCACGGTCTTCCCAGCGCTTATGCGGACTTTATTCCGGCTGTTGAAACCATATACGGTCTGGACGAGGCCGGCGCGGCTCCCGCAGTAACCGGCAGCACGCCTGTGGATGAGGCCGTACCCGTACAGGTAAAGACCTCCTCCGTTCCCACCGCTTCCGATGTAAAGCTTACCAAGGTGGAAATAATCCTCAAGCAGTCCAAATTCGAAGCTCTTAAGAGCGCAATGAACGATATCGGCGTTACCGGTATGACGGTAACCCAGGTTCTGGGCTGCGGCATCCAGAAGGGCAAACCGGAGTATTACCGCGGTGTTGCCATGGATATGCAGCTGCTGCCCAAGGTACAGGTGGAAATCGTGGTATCCAAGGTCCCTGTCCGTACCGTTATCGATACCGCAAAGAAGGTCCTCTACACCGGACATTACGGAGACGGCAAGATATTCGTCTATGACGTGGAAAATGTTATCAAAGTCCGCACCGGCGAGGAAGGCTATGACGCCCTGCAGGACGAGCATGAATAATACGCCGCTGCGCGCATAAACCGTAAACCGAAATATCCCCCAGCTTATGGGGGATATTTTTTACTCTTGCATAAGATGTAAGCAGGCTTTCCGGGATGCGCTGCTGCCGTTTAACGGCTGTAAATGCCGCTGTATGCTTCAAATGCACGCCGCCCGGGTTTTACGGCGCTGTAAACTATCGCATTCGGATTATTTATCTGTGAAAAGGCAATTCAAAATGTGCCGGCATCAATTCTTTTTTGCATGCTGTTTTAAGACATTAAAGTGCTTGATAATTCCGGAACTGTTACCGGCCGTATGCATACCGTGCAATTCTTTTTCCGCATCCGGCACATCTCCACGCAAATCAATGCTCGTCGGTCGGATATAAAAAATACCCCGGCTCGTGCCGGGGTAATATGTTTTGTTGTGAAAAGGAATTACTTTCTCTTTCTTGCAACAACAAGAGCTCCGCAGCCGGTGATGGCAGCAGCAGCGTAAGCTATCACGGAAAGATCTGCGGTATCCTGTCCGCCGTCAAGGTTCGGGTCAACGGTCAGATCGGCAGCCAGGCAAAGGTTGTCTATCTCAAGAATGGTCGGGGTGTTATTGCAGGTACCGGCAAAATGGATATCCTTTATCATGCAGAGAGCATTGGTAGCGCCGGTGACAGTATCGTCATTGAAGGCTCTCATGGAAGAGAACGGGATAAACAAATATCCGTCAAAGCCTGCGGGAATATCCACGGCATGACCTCTGTAAGCAGCGCTGATATCGGTATAAGTCGCGTCCTGTACGCCGTTAGCGGCGCTAACAAGCTTGCAGCCATCCGCTACAAACAGCTGCGTCATCCACTGTCCTTCTCCGCTGCCGTCCTTTTCAAACGCTATGGAAGCAACACCCTCACCAGTGTTCTTAACCTTTAAGCCGATATAGGCCGCATTATTGTAAGCATCGGCAATACCTTCAAGACCGGCCGAGGGAGAAGCCGCATTGGGGCCACCATATGCCCATCCGCCAGCCTCAAAATCCAGGAGCAGCTTGCCGTTTTCAAACTTATATAAAGTGGACCCGGCAGCCAGATACTCTCCGCTGTATGACGAAAAATCATCAATAACGGTAACCTTGATTCCTCCCGTCTTGGCAGGAACAACAACCTCGGTACCCAACGCCGACGCGCTTACCGCGAACACGCTGAGCATGGCTACTGCGCAAAGCAGTGCAAGAAACTTCTTCATAACATACCTCCATTATATGTTGAATTTATGTATTTATTATATCATAATAATACCCAAAGTCAATATCGTTTTAAAAAAATTCTGCTTTCGGTATACTTTGCTGTAGCTTCACCGATTCCCGCGTCAGATACCGCAAGCGCAGCAAGCAAATGATAAAAAAGAGGCGCTTTTCGTAAGCGCCTCTTTTGCAAACAATCGTTCTGTTGTTTGATTATCTCTTTTTCCTTGCAACAACAAGTGCTCCGCAGCCGGTTATGGCGGCAGCAGCGTAAGCTATTACGGAAAGGTCGGCGGTATCCGCAATCTCGTCCACTATCTCAAGGCTGTCAAGAATGTAAGTAACAGCATTGCCGTCATTGCCAAAAGCAACGCGGATATCTATCTCCAAAATGGCAATGTTCTCGTTGAAGTTTGTAAGTGACGGTCTTGCCCACTCTGCGGGAGCCTGAATAGTGCAATCGTCAAGAGCGAAATAAGCATATCCCTTGAAGCCGGCAGGAATAATTACAGAAGCGCCGGCGCCCATTCCGCCGCCGTCACTCGTTTCAATGGCAGGCCTGGAGCCGTCCAGTGCGCAGAGAACAGCCTTGGTGCAGTCAAAGGATGCCATGCCGCTGTCGGTGGCGTTAAAGGTAAGACGAAGACCGATAGTAGCGGTTTCCGAAGTGTTGTGGACATAGATCCTCATAAACTTGCCGGATGCCCAGTTTGTCATAACGGCCTGGAGCGTATCAGCGTCCTGTACATAAAAGCTCTGTACCCAGGCTGCCGAGGTGCCCGCGGTAATCTTGGCTCCGTTGCCGTTGTCGCCCGTACCCGCCTCAACAGTGGGTGCCTGGACACCGTAGTTGCCCAAACCGGTGTTGTAGTTCATGTAAGCGGCGATATCCTCGGCGTCAAAGCCGGATATCGTAATGTTTGCGGCAAAAGCGGACACGGCAAAAATGCTGATCACGCAGATAACCGCCAAAGATACGAGTATCTTTTTCATAATATACCTCCGATTTATTTTGAATTTGTTTTTATTATAACATATAACTTTGCAATGTCAATACTAAAATTGAAAAAACAGTGCAATACTCGAGTTTTGCGTTGATAATTAATAGCAGGATGTTATAAAAAAGAGGCGCCTCATAAGAAGCGCCTATTTTGATATGCGTTTATTTCTGTTCAAAACCGCAAACAAAAGTCTTATTTTCTCTTTCTTGCAACAACAAGAGCTCCGCAGCCGGTTATGGCGGCAACCGCATAAGCGATAACGCTCAGGTCAGCGGTGTCCTGAATGGCATCAAGAATGAGGTTGGCATTGCTCTCGGTCACATTCGCACCGTAAACAAAAATGTTGTCAAACTCAAGTTTGGAATTTGTTCCCATCCAGCCAAAACCGGTAATCTGAACATTGGCATTCATCACATCGGTGCCCCAGATAACCTGCGTAGCGGAAAAGGGTACGCAAACAAATCCTTCGAAACCGGCCGGAATCGTAAAGGAAGAATGAACAACGGCTCCAGAATACGGATTCGTCTGCACGGGAGCGGTTACAACCTCTTTGGTTCCGTCGATGGCGATAAGAGCATAGTCCTTCTCGGAGCCAATGGTATATGCCGTAGCGTTTAAAGATCCGGCCTCATTTGCAAGAAGGGCGAAAACCATTGATACATCGGCATCGTTGTCATTTTTTACGTAGAAGCCGAAGCCCTCGGCGCTTGCATTCATGCCGGCAAGGTTTCTGTCCAGAATGCCTGCCCACGCAGTGCCGGGTGCACCGTCTTTGATAGAAAACTTTCCGCCATCCAAACCGTAAGCAGCCGTAAAGGTTTCATTGTCCAGAGCAACCGCGCCATCGGGTATGCCCAGATAAGCACCGGTAATAGCAGCAGTGTTGTCAAAGCTTTCAATGACAGCGATTTTGAGAGTGCTGTCATCAAAAGGAGTTGCCAGATCCGTGGCAAAAGCGGTAACGCCCAGACAGCAAACTATCATAAGCGCCGTTAAAGCAACAACAAGTTTCTTCATAAATATCTCCTCCGATTTTTATTATATACTATGTATACTGTCAGTATATCTAATTATACAATTTCAACTACCCGGTGTCAATACCCCTTCTTTAATTTTTCTAAAAATATCATTTTAACCATTGGCCCGACCTGATAAAAGCCGGGCAAAAATATTCCGGGGTTTTCCTTCCGAAACAGCCTCTCCGGGTGTATACAAATATGATATCTGACTGTGCCGGGGATATATCCGCCGTAAAATATGCAAATATTTGTCACATAATGTTTTTGGCGGAAAAAAAGTCCGGCAAAACCGGACTTGGCGGACTTGACTGCAAGGGCAGAAGCTCAGCGCATTTTTTCGTATGCTTCTTCATAGTTTACCAGGACATATTCCCCGGAAAATATATTAAAATCAAAGTAATATGCGTATCCCTTATTTCCGTGCAATACCTCCACGGTTATTGTATGGTCAAACTCCTTTTTATTGTACTGATTGCCCACTATATACTGCAGCACAAAGCCACGGTTGCGCTCTGCGAGCTCGCTGTGCCCGGATTCGCCGTTTGTGTCCACCGGTATTCCGTATACATCAAAAGCCTTTACAAGCACATCTCTCTGGGTCTGCTTCAGCGCAAAGCTTGTACCGAAATCAAAGGATATATACTGAATTTTATCCCCGCTGCCCAGCTTGTCGGCAACGATATTTATCGCAGTATCCGTAGCCAGAATGTACGCTCCGGTAATGGCGTCCGCGCCGTCTGCCGAAGCGCTTTGCTGCAAAACGGTATGCGCCGGGAGCACCGCCGGGGTATTTACCTTGCCGCAGCCGGCAAAGCTAAGCAGCGTAACTGCCGTAAGTATGAGGGCAATAAACCTTTTCATAAACAAAATATCTCCTATCTGCCGCCAAAGCCTGAGCAAATGCCTGTATGCAAAAGGGCAGCGGCAAAATGAAATCATACCGTGATTACCGCGGCTGCCTGCCCCTGCAATAAAGCATGGCTGCCGAAAAACAGCATGCCGGCCGCAACCGCAATTTATTATATCAGCGCCGCGCAAAAAAATCAATACGCATAACGCGCGCAGACTTCTATTCTGTCGTATGCTCCGCACTTTTTTGGCTTTTTGAAACCTTGTCCGCAAGCCACCTGCTGCCGGATACCAGCGCTATTGCCGCTCCCAGCACAAGCGCAATGACCGCAAACAGACCGTTTATGTCAAATGCAAAGCCGCTCTCCGCAAAGAGCTGATACAGAGAACCTATCACAAGCCCGATAATGGCGGAATATGTCGGTATCCTGAATTTTTGCAGGCAAATATCTATAATTTTAGCGCCGCCCAGCAAGCCGATAAGCACGCCGATACCGAAGAGCAGCAGAATTACAAGGTCAAAGCTCTTGAGTGCGCCTGTTACAATATAATAGTAGCCAAGCACCATCAGCATCATGGAGCCGCTTATTCCGGGCAGCAGCATGGATACCGCCGCCACGATACCGCTTATAACCAGCATAATCCCGCTTACCGCGGTCAGCTCAAAGCCGGCCTGCCCGGCATCCGTGCCTCCTTTGAAAAACACCGAAATAAGTACCATTGCCGCCGTCGCGACAATAAACGGGATGACCGACCCCGGCGAAGCTTTTTTTATCCCGGATGTGCGCAGTATCATGGGCAGACTGCCCAGCACCAAGCCTATAAAAAACATATTTGTCTGCATATGATAATACTTAAGCAGTACATCCTGCAAAAGATAGTTAAACGCCAGTATTCCTACGCCCGCACCCAGCAGTATCGGCACCAGATACACGATGCTGCTGAGAAACTTTTTGCGGATATTGCTGATGGAGCCGATCAGCTTGTCATATATGCCCAGCATAACGGCTATGGTGCCTCCGCTTACGCCGGGTATTATATTTGCCACACCCACAGGAATGCCCCTGAGGAAATCCAGCAGAACCGTCTTAAAGCTGACAGAAACCTTTGAATCCTGTTTGGTGTTTTCCGCAACGGAATTACTGCTTGTCTTTGTTTTTTCTTTCGTTGTAGAGTCTGATGCTTTGTTCATATCTGTTTTTCCTGCTTTCTCCTTTATTATTATCTGTTATATTATCCGTTGCCGCTGTCCCTGCTTTAACGGCTTCGGGCTGACGGGGTTCTTCCTGCACGAAAGCCTCCGCGGCGTCCGCGTCCGGCCGTTCCGGTTCCCTGTCCGGGCTTACGGCGGCTTGATAGGTTATTACATACTGCTCAGCGCCGTCTGCGCTTTGGCCGTCCCTGACCGCACCTGTACCGGATTTCAGCTCTTTACTGCGCGCATAGCGGTCTTTTTTTACCGCGCCGCCCTTTTCCTTTCTGAAAATCTGCTTTACGCTGAGAACAAGCGGCTTGAAATTGAATCCGGCCACCACCAGCACCATGCCTATCTCATACAGCAGCCAGTGCTCAACCTGCAGCAATATCACGGCGCACTGCACCGCCAGCACAAATGTATTGAAGCACACTCTGGGAAGATGAGTATCAAAGGGTATGAACCGTCTTGTATTGAAATAGCGCAGCCAGAAAATCACAAAATAGCTTGCAAACGTCGCCAACGCCGCCCCGTTAACGCCTATAGTGGGTATCAGCACCGCGTTAAGAACTATATTCAGCACTGCGCCCACCATGGATGTCCACATGGAATTGACGCTTTTCTTTTCCACGATGTATACCGTGCTCTGGAAGGTCACTATACAGTTAAAGGCGGTGGCTGCTATGAGTATGGGCATATATCTCCAGCCCTCAAAATATGCGGGATTGGCATAGGTGAGCAGATGCATAGCCGTCTGAGACAGCATTATAAGCCCGGAAGCTCCTATAAAAACAACGGACTGGAAGGAGTAGAACACCTTGCCGAAAAAATCGCAGCGGGTACGCCTGTCCTCGCTGACGGCGGACATCTGCCACGCATCGGCAAACACCATGGACACAAGCACCAGTATCGTAGGTATTTTATACGCCACAACATACAGTCCGTTTTCAAAGTCTCCCAGAATATACTTGACCATATAGCGGTCAAATACATTTGTTACCCACCACAGTATTGTGGTAGGTATCAGTGGTATGCTGTAGCGCAGCATTCTCTTTGCCAGATCGCGGTCGACGCTCTTTGCTTTGAGAAAGCGCCACAGCCTGCACACCACAAACAGGAACAATGTACACAGTGCGTCGGAGAGCACCGTGGACATAAGGTAACCGGTAATGTGCATCTTGAACAACACCAGAAACAGTATATTCAGCGCGATTGTAAGCATGGTGTTGAGTATACCGTCAAAGGCAAACAGCTTGACATGTCCCTGAGAGCGCACAAACTGCAGACACAGCGAATGCATACCGGAGGCCAGAACATAGACAAGGATTATCGGTATATAATCGTTTATGCCGCCGCTGAGCAGCAGCAGAGCCGGGGAGCAGACAAGCAGCGCGGCAAAGCCGAGGGATATCGTGGTAAAGCCGGTGGTAAAGACCGAAGCCTTATCCTCCGCTTTGTCCATGCCGAAACGCATTACGGCGTTTGCTATGCTGACGGTAAATATAGGGATCAGCAGGTTTGAGGTCTGCATTACAAGGTCGGCTATACTGTACTGGTCGGGTGACAGTATGCTGGTATACAGAGGCGTAAGCAAAAGCACCAGCAGCTTGGAAGCAAAGGTGCCTATGGCAAACACTATCGTATTGGTAAGCAAACGCTTATATTTGTTCATCTGGCGCTCCGAAAAACCTTTTTGTGATGGTTATTATATCCTGTATCCCGGTAAATGTAAAGCGGTAGAACCCCGCCCTGCATTATGTATTGAGCAATGTTTCCTCGATGAAGTGCGCAACGCCGTCCTCATCGCAGGACCGGCACACCTGCTTTGCCGCCCTTTTGGCCTCATCTACGGCGTTTTCCACCGCCACCGAAACACCCGCATACTCCAGCATGGAAACATCGTTGCGCGCATCTCCGAAGGCCATTACCTCGTCTGCGGTAAACCCGAGGCTTTGAGCAAGATACGCCAGCGTCTTGCCCTTGTTTACGCGCTTATTCATAAACTCCATATATTCCGGCTTGCTTACGGTTATCTCCAGCCTGCCCTCAAAACGCTCTCTTGCCTCGGGAAGCCTCTGCGCAACAAGCTGCCTGTCCATTATCAGGATAATTTTTGTGGTAGGCATGCTCAGGCACTGCGAAAGCGGCTTGTGCGTAGCAACCGAGGCCGTACCAGTGTGCTTCTGATACATCAGAGCCTCATCGTCTATCTCCTGCGTATAGAGAACATCGTCAAGATATATCTGAGAATGACATCCCCACTGCCGCGCAAGCTCAAGCACCTCCAGCGCATCGCCGTTGTCCAGCGGACAGTGATACAGTCGTTTACCCGTTACAGGGTCCACTATCATGGCGCCGTTATAGACTATTACCGGATCGGTCAGTTGTAACATATCCACATAAATACGGGAGGAGTCATACATTCTGCCGGTACATATTGTAAACATTACTCCTTTGCTGCGCACCCTGTCCAGCACATCCAGGCTGTACCGGCTTATCTTTCTCTCTGAATTGAGCAGCGTGTCATCCATATCCGTTGCAATAAGTTTTATCATATTTTTTCTCATTCCTTGCAGGTTTATAAGTAAGTTTTGCTCTGCTATGCGCCGCCTGCCGCGCCCTCCGTGCTTTCCGGTCCGACATTCCCGTGCTTTGCCGCAAAGAACTCGGCCACCGCCCTGGCACTGGAGGCATTCATGCCCTGAACGCCGGCTAATTCTTCGGCGGAAGCGGCGCGTATGCTCTCCACCGATCCGTATTTTTTGAAAAGCGCCCGCTTACGCTTTTCCCCTATGCCAGGTATTGCATCCAGCTGCGAAAGCAAGCCTCTTTTGCCGCGCAGCGACCTGTGATAGGTTATGGCAAAGCGATGTGCTTCATCCCGCACAACCTGCAGCAGGCGCACCGCCGGCGAGGAGAGCCCCGGAGCTATAGGCTGGGGTTCATCGGGCAGATATATCTCCTCCATGCGCTTGGCAAGCCCGATAACATTAAGGTTCATCCCCATGCCTCGCAGCACCTCCATTGCGCTGCCAAGCTGTCCCTTACCGCCGTCTATTACCAGTAAATCAGGCAGCACCGCAAAGCTGTCGCCCTCGGAGGACGCGGCCGCGGCGCGGCTGAAGCGTCTGGATATGACCTCTGCCATGGAGGCAAAATCGTTGTTGCCCTCCACGGTTTTTATCTTGAAGCGTCTGTACTGGCGCGGCTCCGGCATTCCGTCTGTAAGCACCACCATGGACGCTACGGTATCCGTTCCCTGGATATGCGATATATCAAAACACTCAATACGCCGCGGAAGCCTGTCCAGATTCAATAGCTCTTTAAGCTGACTCAGCCCCGCAAGCACTCTCTCCCGGCGGGCAAGCTCGGCCTTGACGGATTTGGCCAGTACCTCCCCGCTGTTTTCCTGCGCAAGCCGCATTATCGCCGCCTTTTCCCCGCGTTTTGGCACATGGATGTTTACCGCATGCCCGGCAATACCGCAAATATGCTGTCTTACCGCCTCCATGGACGGACATTCCGTTAAAAGCAGTATTTCCGGCGGAATAACGTCCTGCGGCGAATACTTCTGCATCAGATACTGCTCCAGAAGCTCCTCCGGAGCCGAAGCGGTATCGGGAAATTCGTCGGTATGCACCGATATCAGCTTGCCGCCGCGTATCATCAAAGAGGCAAAAACCGCGTATCCGGCCTCCACCGAAAGCGCAACGGCGTCCAGGTCGCTGCTGCTCTTAAGCACCGCCTTCTGCGACTGCCTGATTTTATCAATCTGGAGCATACGGTCCCTGTATAAGGCCGCCTTTTCGTAATCCGTCCGTAGGCTGGCCTGATACATTTTTTGACTAAACAGCTCTCGGATATTGCCGTACGAATCGTTAAACAGCTCCTTAACGCCGTTTACCAGCCCGGCGTAATCCCGCTTATCGTACCCGGCGCGGCACGGCCCGGCGCACTTGCCTATCTCGTACTTGACGCACGGCCTCATCCTGCCCCTGCGCCGCTCAATATCCGCATTGCAGGTACGCAGCGGATACTGCTCCAGCACCGTATCGGCTATATCGCGCGCAAGCCCCGCCCCCAGATACGGCCCGAAGTACAGGGCTCCGTCATGCACAAGCCTGCGCGCCACCGTAAGAGAAGGATAAGGGTTTGAGGCGTCCAGTCTCAGATAAGGATATCCCTTGTCGTCCTTGAGCAGGATATTATAATACGGCTTGTGTTTTTTTATAAGGTTGTTTTCCAGCAGAAGCGCCTCGAGCTCGGAATCCAGCACTATATAAGACAGGTTGTCCACCGTCTCCACTAACGCGCGGGTCTTTACGCTCAGTCCGCCCGGCGAATGAAAATAGCTGCGCACCCTGTTTGCAAGGTTCCTCGCCTTGCCTACATAAATAATCTGACCGCCGCTGTTTTTCATAATGTAAACACCGGGGCGGTCAGGCAAAAGCTTAAGGGTTCTTTTAATCTGTTCGTTCATATATCGGTTTCAGGCTCACAGCTCGGACAAGTGCAGCATGCCCTGCAGGAGCACCTGGCCTATATGCTCATCGTCAAGGGAATAATATACCACCTTACCCTCACGGCGATAGCGTATCAGCCTGGAATTGCGCAGAGTTTTAAGCTGATGCGATACGGTAGACTGGTTCATATCCAGAGCCGCCGCTATATCGCAGACGCACATCTCCTCCATGGACAGAATATAGAGGATTTTAAGACGGGACATATCGGAAAACAGCTTGTAAAAATCCACCAGCCGCATAAGGCTGCGGTCGTCCATAAGCTTGTCCCTCATCATGCTTACCTGTTCCGGATGCATGACCGGCTGAACACGGTTTTCACTCATACTTATATACCACCTTATATAAAATTAAAATAATTCCGATATAATTACGCGGACAGACAATAATATAACGCGGCTTACAGTCCATTTGCAGCCTTTCGGGCGCAGCGCCGCTTGCGAAGAACGCAAAACACGGCAATACACGGTCAAATGAACGAGCGCTCACACAGGCATATCACAGTTATTATAAATTGCCGGGATTTCTTTGTCAATAGTTAAGTCAGTAAATTCTTGTCAGTCTTACCGCGCTGTCCACGGTACCCGCCCTGTATACCGCAAATTCCCCTCCGCGCAGCAGGCGTCTGGCGTTGTCCGCTGCTTCCGCCGAGCTATACACTCCGTAACAGGCGCTCCCGGAGCCCGTCATCAGCGCCTTCTCCGCACCGCTTTGCGCAAGCGCCCTTACGGCGTTTTCAATGCTGCGGTTCTGCCGCGCGGAAGCCGCCTGCAAATGATTGACCATGAAGGGCAGCGCCCCGGCGATATCTCCGTTTGTAAGCGCCTCAGCCAGACGGTCGTTATTAAACGGCGCAGCATCCGAAGAGTCAAAAGAAGCAAACACCTCTCTTGTGGAAGCCCCTCTGCGCGGCATAAGAATCACCAGATGCATACGCCTTTTCATTCTCAGCGCCGTAAGCTGTTCCCCTATCCCCTGCGCTCTCATAAGGCCGCCGCGAAGCATAAAAGGCACATCCGCTCCAAGCGTGAGCGCAATATCGGCAAGCTCGGAATGCTTAAGCCTTGTCCCGTGCAGAATATTAAGGCCGATAAGCACCGCCGCAGCATCCGCGCTGCCTCCCCCCATACCGGCGCAGACGGGGATGCGTTTCTCCAGTTTTATGCTGCACGCTTCCTTTATACCGGTATATTTATAAAACGCCTCCGCGGATTTGGTACACAGGTTTTTTTCCGGCTGTGCGCTGAGCTTGCCGTTAATGATAAGTTCCGGGGCGTCAGAGCGGAAAATATGCAAAGAATCCCGCAGGGACACGCTCTGCAGCAGCATATCAAGCAGATGATATCCGTCCTCTCTCTGCCCCGTAACGGCAAGAGACCAGTTTATTTTTCCGTAAGCATCCAAGCTGATACCGCGCATAAGATACAGTTCCTTTTCGGCCTTTCTTTTATTCCGTGCGCCGCTTCCGTATTGCAGCAAGAGTCTGCTCTGCGGCGGCTTTGTGTCGCTTAACCCAAGTGGAAGCCGCGTAAATACCGCGGCGCGGCTTTTAATCATACCGTTTTACGGTTTTGCCGCTTTTACGATTATAACACACCGCAGTTCTTTTGTGAATAACAACTTGCCCGCATCGGTTCTATGCTGTATAATAAAGAACACATTTAAGCGCACATTTCCAAGCCGGCGCCTGAGCGCTCCATGGCGGATGAGCACGGGAACAAAACGCATCGAAGGAGACAGCAATGATAACCAATAAATGGATAATGGGCAGGGAAGGAATTCAGGACGCCCTGCTTATACGCCGCGAGGTGTTTGTGCAGGAGCAGGGAGTCTCGCCGGAGGAAGAATTTGACGGCCTTGACGACCGCGCATTTCATCTGATCCTGTATAACGACGGTGTTCCCGCCGCAACCGGAAGACTGCTTTATAACGGAGAATACCATATAGGCCGTATAGCCGTACGCAAGAATATGCGTCAAAAAGGCCTTGGCGACCTCGTGGTACGTATGCTGCTCCTGCGCGCGTTCAATGACGGCGCGGATCTTGTCACAATAAGCGCACAGACCCATGCCGTACCGTTTTATGAGCGTTTCGGCTTTGTCAGCAGCGGCAGTCCGTATCAGGAAGCCGGGATAGAGCATATATTCATGTCGGTTACCCGTGACGGGCTTGTTTTCCAAAGCAAATGCGGAAGCTGTACAAAGGACTGCGTTATGCGCACCGGGACAGTCAAGCAGCCTTTGCCGCAAGACTGAATTGCCGGCCGCCCGTGCCTTTTTATCCCGCAGTCACGCCGCGCCGTAATTATGCAGAGTATAAAGCAACCGGGCAGTACGGATGCCGATCCGTCCTGCCCGGTTGTCTTATCTCCTATTAAATAAAGCGGCTACACCCGACTCCGGGATAACGGGCGTTTATTTTTCTTCATTCTTCCCCGCTTTTTTCTTTGCGGAAACCACAGCTATAATGATTACTGCCGCAATAACGGCTACTGCAGCAGCGGCAATGGCAATGATGGCTCCGGTGCCGAATCCGTCTGTATCCTGGGTTCCCTGTGTTTCGTCAGCGCCGACACTTCCTGCAGGCTCGGTGCTGCCGGGCTGCGCATCGGTGTTTCCGGGAGTATTTGTAATCTGCTCCCCAGGGCGTTCAAGCACTTCTTCCTTGTTTCCGATGAACTGGAAGCTGTCCACTACTATGCCGGCTTCATCCTCGTAATAGAAGTTGTTTACGCGTATGTCGATGGCAAAGGATACTATAGAACCGAAGTCCAGCTCGTCGGCCGCAACGGCATCTCCCCACTGGGGAAGCTCCTGCCAACCGCAGTAATCGTAGTCGGCTTCTCCGCCCTTAACCGCAAACGGCAGCACTATGTAACCCTTGAAACCGTAGGGAACGATAACACCGCAGCTATTGACATTGGGGTCCAGATCCGGCTCTATGACCTCCTGCCCGTCATCGCTTACAAGATATGCTCCTTCCGCCGCTCCGAGCACCCACTTCTGTTCTTCCGGCCCTTTGAAAGTGGCCACAGGGGTCACGGTCACATCGTAATCGGTCTGATTATCCACCCATATTCTGAGTGCCGCAGCGCTTCCCCAGGGTTGAGCGTCGGCGGAAACAATGGGCATTGTGGCGCGCATAACGCACATCGTGTAGCCGTTTTCATTGGAATAATTGGGCGTAAACAACAGGCCGTTGCCTTCCCGTCCCTCGGTAACGGAAACAAAGCCCTCCGTCATAAACCATGTACCGTGCGGATCAAAATCTCCTATTATCTGAGAGGCCTCACCGCCCAGATCGGCATCGGTGATGCCTTCAAATTCTATTGCGCCCTTTATTTCCGCATCATTGTAGGGAACGGCATAGGCACATACAGAAACGCCAAGCAGCAGCGCCGCAGCAAAAGCAATAAGTTTTAAGGCTGCATTCTTTTTCATAAAAACCCTCCCGAAAAAATATCTGCGTATATTATAGCCGCAAAAAGCGTGCCGAAGAATAGACAAAACTAACTATAACTGCAACAAAACTAACATCATCCGTTTTTTCGGAATCCCCGCTCCCGGACAATTGTATTGCTGCACCGACATCATACGGTTTTATGTATACTTTTACCGTCCGGCGTTTCACTACCGTCCCGGCCGTAATCTTCGCCGAAAAAGCACGATACCTTTATAAAAAACGCTTGACACGGCACTGCGCGGACTGTATAATACTAAAGCGTCCTGAACAGGGCGTAATTTACCTATTTCTATGGAGGTCACTATGAAATCTTATGTCGCTAAACCCGGCAGCGTCGAGAGCAAATGGTATGTTGTTGACGCAGACGGGCAGACTCTTGGCAGAATGGCAAGCCAGGTTGCAGCCATTCTCCGCGGCAAAAACAAGCCTGTCTATACACCCAATGTGGACTGCGGCGACCATGTAATCGTCATCAATGCCGATAAGGTCGTTCTCACCGGCAAAAAGCTGGACCAGAAGATTTACCGCCGCCACAGCGGATATGTCAGCGGAATGAAGGAAACCCCCTATCGCCGTCTGCTGGCAACCAAGCCCGAGCTGGTCGTTTACGAAGCAGTTCGCGGTATGCTCCCGCACAACTCACTGGGCCGGACAATGATCAAAAAGCTTCGCGTTTACAAGGGCGCAGAGCACAATCATGCCGCTCAGAAGCCTGAAGCCATTGAGCTTGTAAAATAAGGGAGGATAAATAAATGGCATTGACACAGTTTTGGGGCACCGGCCGGAGAAAGACCGCCGTTGCACGTGTAAGATTAGTACCCGGAAAGGGCGAAATCACCATTAACAAACGCACCATGGACGATTATTTCGGACTGGAGACCCTGAAGATGACAGTTCGTCAGCCCCTTGAGCTGACCAATACCGGCGCAAAATACGATGTGCTTGTAAATGTCAAGGGCGGCGGCTTTACCGGACAGGCCGGCGCAATCCGCCACGGCATCTCCAGAGCGCTGCTCAAGGCTGAGCCCGATCTTCGTCCCTCTCTTAAGGCCGCAGGCTTCCTCACCCGCGATCCCAGAATGAAGGAAAGAAAGAAGTACGGTCTGAAGGCCGCCCGTCGCGCACCTCAGTTCTCCAAGAGATAATCGGCTGCGCATCCGCAAACAAAAAGTTCAAAGCCCCGGAAGACTTGGTTTTCCGGGGCTTTTCCTTGTACAGAGAGCAAGAATCCGTCCGGCTTTGCAGCCCTGTCGACATTGTATTTTGCGGCGCAGAATACCGCCCCTACATCCCACTTTTAACTATACATCCTCAAAACATGCATCCGCGCCCGATTTTATTGGAAAAACAGGTAATTTATTTCTATTTTGTGCCAAAAATAGCCTTGAATAATAGTTTAT
>JAQXIQ010000139.1 GCA_029007865.1 Bacillota bacterium | reverse complement strand
ACCAATGAGGAACTCATGATAGCACGCGATACAGTGGAGCTGTGCGGAAAATAATAAACGCCGCGGCGGACAGGCGGCAACGCCGAGAGTATGCAGTGCCGCACCGCCTGAGCAGGCGGTGCGGCATTTTTGATGAGCCGGCGCCCGCCGTGACGACATAAAAAGCCATATGACGCCGTATACTCCGGAGTGATTTGCGGATACTAATATCCGTAACACAAAGGAGGTGAACGCAATGAACAACAAAGGCGTGAAGTGCGACGTTTGCGAGTGCATACACAATGCCCAGTGCAATCAGTGCACACTGGACACCATTGAGGTTACGCATCAGAAGACGGGTCCGGATTCTATAGCTACTCCTCACTTCTGCAAGAGCTTTACCAAGAGATAAGGCCTTTTGCGAAAAAGAAAAGGGCGGCGCAGCGGAAACGGATCCGGGCCGCCCTTTTTGCCGTCATCGGGACGGGAAGCCGCCGCGGCGGGAAAAAGGCAAAAATATTATTAAAAAGGAAGGGAATGCCGTGAAAACCGCTATTATTACAGGAGCGTCCTCCGGTCTGGGCGCCGAATTTGCAAAGAGCATAGCGCAGAGCGGGAGGGCGGAGAGGATCATGATCATTGCCCGCAGGAAAGAGCGTCTGGAGCTGCTTGCCCGGCAGCTTAAGGAGTATGCGCGCATCGATGTTCTGCCCCTTGACCTTACAGAGGACGGCGCCGTAAAAAAGATAGAGGAGGCACTGGACGGAGATGTTCCGGAGCTGCTTATAAACTGCGCGGGCTTCGGGAAGCTGGGCCCCGTGGGGCAGACGGACGGACAGAGCGGCATGATAGAGCTTAACTGCGGCGCGCTTACCCGGCTGTGCGAGTTTGCCGCTTCGGTCATGCAGGCGGGAGGACATATAATCAATATTGCCTCCATCGCCGCATTTGTGCCCACGCCCAATCTTGCCGTATACGGGGCTACCAAGGCGTATGTGCTGTCCTTTTCCAAGGCACTCAGCGCCGAGCTTAAGGATCGGGGCATCACCGTTACCGCCGTTTGCCCCGGACCGGTGGATACCGAGTTTTTTGCAGTGGCGGGCATTGAAAATTCCCGGCTTTTTGATAACCTTGTGCATATGCCTGCCGGGTATGTGGTGAGCAGGGCACTAAAGGCCTCGGCAAAGGGCAGGTGGGTCTGCACGCCGCACCCGTTTTACAAGCTGTACAGGGCGGTGTCCAAAATACTGCCGGACAGACTGCTTATAAAGCTCACCCGCGCATAGACGGCGCGAGATAGAATACATACCGAGGCATTCCGAGGCATTTGCCGCAGCCGCAAAAACCGCTTGACAATAATACCGGTTGATGATAAAATTCAACACAATCAAATAGTTAAAGGCTATGACGAAGACTGTCTCGGCAGAGACATTGCAGAAAGCCGGTGTGTGATGCGAACCGGTATGGAACTGCCGCATGACTTCTCACTTCCGAGCCGGAGCCTGAACATCGTTTGCGAATAAGATCATTTGCAAATAAGTAGGGCGTCCCGCGAATGCTGCGTAAATGCATAGAGGTTGACGGACTTTCCGGTACGCCGGGCCGGGTGCCTGCGGCGGAGGTCAACGACCCCGAAGAGGTTGCGGAAGATTTCCGCAATTTGAGTGGTACCGCGAGTGTAGAGCCTTACACCCGTCTCAAAGTTGATTAGCTTTGAGACGGGTTTTGTTTTATCCTGCGGCAAAGGCTAAGTAAAGGACAGTGTTTAATGTTATCTCTTGACATGGTGTTTGACGCACAGAGAGTGCTTAAAAGTATTATCCGCACCACGGACGTTGTCCGGGCTTACGGCATTGCTCCGGAATGCGAGCTGTACCTAAAGCCGGAGAACCTTCAGATAACCGGCTCCTTCAAGGTGCGCGGCTCGGCATATAAGATAGCCATGCTTTCCGATGAGGAAAAGGCAAGGGGAGTGGTTGCGTGCTCGGCAGGCAACCATGCCCAGGGCGTGGCGCTGGCGGCGTCCAAGCACGGCATCAGGTCGGTGATATGCCTGCCCGACAGCGCGCCCATCTCCAAGGTGGAGGCCACCAAGGGCTTCGGCGCGGAGGTGTGCCTGGTGGAGGGCTGCTATGACGACGCCTACCGCAAGGCGTTAGAGCTGAAGGAAAGGGAGGGCTACACCTTTGTTCATCCCTTTGACGACGAAAATGTCATTGCGGGGCAGGGGACGATAGCGCTGGAGGTGCTCAGTGCATTGGACGACATCGACGCCATTGTGGTGCCGGTGGGCGGCGGCGGACTTATTTCCGGCATCGCCTATACCGCAAAGCAGATATGCCCGTCGGTAAAGGTGTACGGGGTGCAGGTCGCCGGAGCGCCGAGTATGTACAACTCCCTCAGGGAGGGCAGGATAACCTGTCTTGACTCGGTGCATACCATTGCCGACGGTATAGCGGTCAAGCAGCCCGGTGAGAACACCTTTGCCATTGCCAGAGAGTATGTGGATGACATAGTTCTGGTAAACGACGACGAGGTGGCAAGCGCGATACTGGCCCTTATAGAAAAGCAGAAGATGATCGCCGAGGGCGCGGGCGCGGCGGCGGTGGCGGCGGTGATGTTCGGCAAGCTTCCCGTTGCCGGCAAGCGGGTCGTGAGCATTGTATCGGGGGGCAATATAGACGTTACCAGCCTCTCCAGGGTTATAGACAGGGGTCTGCGCAATTCCGGGCGTTCCTCCGGCCTGCTCATCGAGCTTATCGACAAGCCGGGTCAGCTAAAGGATATTTCCCGCATCATAGCCGACTGCGGAGGCAATGTCACCGGAGTCCACTATGAAAAGGGCAACACGGAAAGCGTCAACGGCTGTTTCCTCCGCATAGAAATGGAAACCAGGGACTTTGAACACATTGACCTTATCATGCGCTCTCTGCGCAATGAGGGCTTTAAGATAGTTTAGATTCTGAAAGGAGCAGTTATGAGCAGCAAAGTGGAGACAAAAGCGGCTCCGGCGGCCATAGGGCCTTACTCGCAGGCGATTGTATCGGGCAATCTGGTGTTTACCTCGGGACAGATACCCATAAACCCGGAAACGGGCCTGATAGAGGGAGATACGGTGAAGCAGCAGACCCACAGGGTGTGCAAAAACCTGGAGGCGGTGCTTACCGCGGCGGGAGCAGGATTGCGCAGCGCGGTAAAGACGGTATGCTATCTGCATGATATAGCGGATTTTGCGGAGTTTAATCAGGTGTATGAGCAGTATTTTACGGGCCGGCCGGCGCGCTCCTGCGTGGCGGTAAAGGACTTGCCCAAGGGAGCCCTGGTGGAAATAGAGGTAATAGCGGAAAAGGAGCAGTAATATGTTGGATGCAAGCAAATACAAGGTCGGATACTTTCCGGTGTCCGGGCAATATACAAAATGGGTAAAAAAAGACCATATAGAAAAGCCGCCCGTCTGGTGCAGCGTGGATATGAGGGACGGTAACCAGAGCCTTGTCATCCCCATGAGCCTGGAGGAAAAGCTGGAGTATTACAAGGTGCTGCTGGAGGTGGGCTTTAAGGAGATAGAGGTGGGCTTTCCCGCGGCCAGCAACACCGAGTACGAATTTTTGCGGACGCTTATACAAAAGGATATGATCCCGCAGGATGTCACGGTTCAGGTGCTTACCCAGTGCAGGGAGCATATCATACGCAAGACCTTTGAGGCCTGCAAGGGAGCGCCCAGCGCCATAATACATTTTTACAATTCGGTAAGCGTGGCTCAGCGCGAGCAGGTATTCCGCAAGTCCAGAGAGGAGATCAAGCAGATAGCCGTGGACGGGGCAAAGCTGGTAAAGAGGCTGGCGGCGGAGTACGAGGGCAATTTCCGCTTTGAGTATTCGCCGGAATCCTTTACCGGAACGGAGCCGGAATACGCTCTGGAGGTGTGCAACGCGGTACTGGATGTGCTGGAGCCCTCGGAAGAGAATAAAGTAATCATCAACCTGCCGGTAACGGTGGAGATGAGCCTGCCCCATGTATATGCCTCTCAGGTGGAATTCATGAGCGAAAACCTCAGGTACCGTGAGCACGTGGTGCTTTCCCTGCATCCGCATAACGACCGCGGCACCGGTGTTGCGGACACCGAGCTTGCTCTTCTGGCGGGCGCGGACCGTGTGGAGGGCACGCTTTTCGGCAACGGCGAGCGCACGGGCAATGTGGATATTATTACACTGGCCATGAATATGTATTCTCACGGTGTGGACCCGGGGCTTAACCTTTCGGATATGCCTCACCTTGTGGAGGAGTACGAAAAATGCACGCGTATGCACGTTTACGAGCGCGCGCCCTATGCCGGCTCCCTGGTGTTTGCCGCTTTTTCCGGCAGCCATCAGGACGCCATTGCAAAGGGCATGAAATACCGTGAGGAAAAGGGGCTGCAGCAGTGGAGCGTGCCGTATATTCCGATAGACCCGCACGATATCAGCCGCACTTACGACGCCGACGTGATACGCGTCAACTCCCAGAGCGGCAAGGGCGGCATAGGATACCTGCTGGAGCAGACCTACGGCTATGACCTGCCGGCCGCCATGCGCGAGCATTTCAGCTATCTGTGCAAGGATGTTTCCGACCGGGAGCACAAGGAGCTCAAGGCGGCGGAGGTGCTGGAGATATTCAAGAGCCGCTACTTCCTGCATTCCACGGCGTTAAGGATAACCGATATGCATTTTTCCCGCAGCGGCAGCGAGGTGCAGGCCGAGGTGACATTCCTGGCGCAGGGCGGTCAGACCGTGGTCAAAGCGAAGGGCAACGGCTCGCTGGACGCGGTGAGCAATGCTCTCAAGGCCTTTACGGGCAGGGAGTACGTGCTTAGCGTCTATACCGAGCACAGCATGCGCGAGAAGGGCTCGGGCAGCGTTGCGGCGGCTTATATCGGGCTTAAGGACAAAAACGGCAGGATGAGCTGGGGTGCGGGCACCGATACCGACATCATAAAGGCGGGCGCGGACGCTCTGCTCAGCGCTTACAACAATATGGAGGTGTGATCTATGGCAATGACAATGACACAGAAAATTCTTGCCGCCCATGCGGGGCTGGAGAGCGTTGAAGCCGGTCAGCTTATAAGCGCAAAGCTGGATATCGTACTGGGCAACGATATCACAACTCCCGTTGCGATAAAGGAGTTTAAGAAGGCGGGCTTTGACAGGGTTTTCGA
>JAQXIQ010000138.1 GCA_029007865.1 Bacillota bacterium | reverse complement strand
AAGCAGTACAAGCAGTACCGCCGCAGTTATTTTTATCCCCTGAAACGTGTTGCCCGCGGCGGCAAGGAGCTTGATATCGTTTTGGTCAAATATGGCCTCTGTCTGCCCACCGCACCTGAATTCCGCGTCTTTAAGCACCTGTATATCATTGGTGTCGGCAAACTTCTGCAAAGAGGAATAATATACGGCATAAGCGTCACTGTCTATATTCAGCTCCGGGGACACACAGCCCCTCTTAAATGCCGCCGAATATACCGAAGACCCGGTGACCGCCGCGATGATCCCTGCGCAGAAGCAGAGTAAAAGCACTGCAATTCCCGCAAGTATCCCAAGCGACATAAGTCGGTTGTCCGATTTATCAAGCAAGCTCCAACGTTTCATTTACTTCTCCGTTTTACTTAAAAAGGTATGGATGAACAGATCCAGGTCGCCGTCCATAACGGCCTGAATATTTGAAGTTTCCGCTCCGGTTCGGTGATCCTTCACCATATTGTACGGGTGGAATACGTAAGAACGTATCTGACTTCCCCATTCAATCTTTTTAATATCGCCCTTGAGCTCCATATCCCGCTCCTCACGCTCCCGCTCCTTCAACTCTATGAGTTTGGAACGCAGCATGCTCATAGCGGTTTCCCGATTCTGTATCTGGCTTCTCTCGCTCTGGCACTGCACCACAATTCCCGTCGGAATATGAATAATGCGTATTGCCGATTCGGTTTTGTTTATGTGCTGGCCGCCGGCTCCGGTTGATCTGTGTGTTTCCACGCGCAGGTCCTCCGGCGGGATTTTAATCTCGGTATCGTCCTCTATCTCGGGCATGACCTCAAGTGCCGAGAAGGATGTGTGACGCCTGCTGGCAGAATCAAAAGGCGAGATTCTGACAAGCCTGTGCACGCCCTTTTCACTCTTGAGATAGCCGTAGGCATTTATGCCCTCTACCCTCATGGTAACGCTTTTTATGCCTGCTTCATCGCCGTCCAGATAATCCAGTTCGGTTATTTTGTAGCCGTGCTGTTCGCAGTATCTGCGGTACATTCTGTACAGCATGCTTGTCCAGTCCTGAGCCTCGGTACCGCCGGCTCCTGCGTGCAGGGTGAGAATTGCGTTGTTTGCGTCATATTTACCGGTCAGAAGTGTGGAGAGATGCATCTCCTCGGCGTCATTCTCCAGCTTTGACAGTTCCTGCTCGATTTCGGGCACGGAGGCTTCATCGTCCATTTCCTCCGTAAGCTCTATAAGCGCCTCGACATCCGCGGCAGCCTTGCTGAGAGATTCCAGCCCCTGCAGCTTGCTCTGGGCCACTTTGAGCTCTTTATTCTTTATGTTGGCCTTCTCCGGATCCCCCCAGAGCTCCGGGTCTGCCATTTCCTCATTAAGCTCGGCAATACGGTTTTTCAGTCCCTCCGTGTCAAAGGGACTCACCTACCTGTTCGATTCTGTTTTTCGCTTCGTTAAGCCTTTGCTTGTAAGCATCCAATAAAACCATTTCGTCACATCCTTTTATTTGAAATTTCAGCCTGAAAATGCTTGTTTTTGTGGTTTTTTAAGCCTTTTTTGCTTGTTTTTTGCCCATTTTTCGCCTGTTTTTTACGGTTTTTTGCCTGTTTTTTTACGGTTTTTTCAGCCCGATTCAGCTTCCGCAGCAGTTTTTATACTTTTTGCCGCTGCCACATGGGCAGGGATCGTTGCGCCCGATCTTGGCTCCAACCTTAACCGGGGCCTTTTTGTTTTCTTCCGACGGGGCATTGGTGTACATGGGCTTATTCACCCTTTCCCGCTCCATCGGCTCGCGCTTGACATTCAGATAGGACAGTCCTCTTACCGTGTCTCCCCTTATGCCTTCCACCATCTCGTCAAACATCTCAAAGCCCTCTATCTGATACTCTGTGACGGGGTTGCGGTTGCCGTAGGAGCGCAGTGAAATGCCCTGTCTGAGCTGATCCATAGCGTCTATGTGTTCCTTCCAGTGGCTGTCAATGCTGCGCAGCAGCACTATGCGCTCGATCTCACGCATATCCAGCCCGGTCTGCTCTATTTCGGCTTCGCGCGCCGCATAGCGTTTGTGCGCAAGCTCGGTCAGCCTTGCGTTAACCTCGTTTTTATCGCCCTGGAGCATATCCGGGGTAATATTTGTTTTGTCAAAGCAAAGGGTGCAGAGCTCATGATAAAAGCTCTCCGTATTGGAGGAGTTATCATGCGAGCAGTAATAATCGGTAAGCTTTTTAATGCTGGTATCCAGCATGTCCATAATATAGTCGTGTATGTTTTCTCCGGCAAGAACCTTGCGGCGCTGCTCATAGATAATGCCGCGCTGTTTGTTCATAACGTCGTCGTATTGCAGAACATGCTTGCGGATCTCGAAGTTCCTGCCCTCCACCTTCTTTTGCGCGGCCTCTATCTGTTTGGAGAGTATGCCGGCCTCTATCGGCTGGTCCTCGTCAAGGCCCAGTCTGTCCACGATGGCGTTCATGCGTTCGCCGCCGAAGAGGCGCATTAGGTCATCCTGAAGGGACAGGAAGAACCTGCTGGCGCCCGGGTCGCCCTGACGGCCGGCCCGGCCGCGCAGCTGATTATCTATACGCCGGCTTTCGTGGCGCTCGGTACCGATAATATAAAGACCGCCCACCTGTACGACTTTATCGTGTTCCTCATCGGTATGCTTTTTGAACTGAGTGTAATACTGCCTGTATTCTTCCCTGCAGGCAAGAACATTCTCGTCATCCGTATCCTGATGTCCTACCGCAAGCTCGATGACTTCGTCCTCATAGCCGTGCTTGGCAAGCTCCTTGCGTGCAAGGAAGTCGGGGTTGCCGCCCAGCAGAATATCGGTGCCTCGGCCTGCCATGTTTGTGGCAATGGTCACCGCGCCCAGTCTGCCGGCCTGAGCAACTATTTCCGCCTCCTTGGCATGGTGCTTGGCATTGAGAACCTCATGCTTAATTCCGGCTTTCTTTAACAGATTGCTGAAAACCTCACTGCTCTCGACGCTGACGGTACCTACCAGGACGGGCTGGCCGTTTTCGTGAGCTTTGATAACCTCATTTACTACGGCCTTGCATTTACCGTTGAAGGTCTTGAAGACCGCGTCGTTCAGGTCCTTACGGATCATGGGCTTGTTTGTGGGGATGCAAACTACATCAAGATTATAAATGCCGTTAAACTCCTCCTCCTCGGTCTTGGCGGTACCCGTCATTCCGGAGAGCTTTTTGTACATTCTGAAGTAGTTCTGATAGGTAATTGTGGCAAGGGTCTTGTTTTCTCTGGCTACCTTGACATGTTCTTTTGCCTCAATTGCCTGGTGCAGACCCTCGCTGTATCTGCGCCCGATGAGTATTCGTCCGGTGAATTCGTCAACGATAAGAACCTCGCCGTCCTTAACTACATAATCACGGTCTTTTTTGAAGAGAAAATTGGCCTTGAGAGCCTGCAGAATATGGTGATTTATCTCCTGATTTTCCGGATCGGAGAGGTTTTCGACACCAAAGGCCTTTTCACACTTGGCAACACCTGTTTCCGTAAGCTGAACCGTTTTGGCCTTTTCGTCCAGGATAAAATCCTCATCCTGCTTAAAGCGGTTTACTGCCCGGTCGGTAATATTATACATTTCGGTGGATTTTTCGCCGGGGCCGGAAATAATGAGCGGTGTTCTGGCCTCGTCGATTAGTATGCTGTCCACCTCGTCCACAATAGCGTAGTGCAGGTCGCGCTGTACCCGCTCCTTATCGTATATTACCATATTGTCACGGAGATAATCAAAGCCGAACTCACTGTTTGTGCCGTAGGTAATATCGCAGTTGTAAGCCGCCCTCTTTTCCTCCGGGCTCATCTGGGAAACAATGGTGCCCACGCTGAGACCCAGAAAATTGTAAAGCTTGCCCATCCAGTGCGAATGGAAGGAGGCCAGATATTCGTTGACCGTAACAACATGAACCCCCTTGCCTTCAAGGGCATTCAGATATGCCGGCAAAGTCGCCACAAGGGTTTTGCCCTCGCCGGTGCGCATCTCGGCGATCCTTCCCTGATGCAGAACAATGCCGCCGATAAGCTGTACGATAAACGGCTTCATACCCAGAACGCGCCACGCCGCTTCCCTGGCAACGGCGAATGCCTCCACCAGGATATCATCGGTGGTTTCCCCCGCTGCCAGCCTGGCCTTGAATTTGCCAGTCATGGCCTTTAGCTCATCGTCGGACAGCTTTTCCATCCGTTCCGACAAAGCGTCTATTTTCATGGCCGTAGCCCGCAGCTTTTTTACGTCGCGTTCGTTTTTATCGCCAAACAAAGAAAATATACCCATCTCCAACCTCCAAAAACTATTGAACCTATTATATCACCTATCGCACAAATTAACAAGTTATCAAATTGTAAAAAAACACCGGATAACTGGTGTTATCCGGCTTATGAAAAAGGTATATCAGCCTTCGGCTTCGTCGTCATCGCAGCAATCGCATTCCTCGTCGCAGTCGCAATCGTCATCGCAGCAATCGCAATCGCAGAATTCGTCGCAATCGCAATCGTCGTACATGAACTCTTCCAGGTCGGCAAGGTCTTCGTCCAGCTCCTCAACATAATCGTTGATTTCGCTGATTTCCTGGCTGTGATCGTCAAGATCAAAGGCTATAAGCTCCAGAGCGTTAACTATCTCGATAAGAAGTCTGCCCTCGGGCTTGTCCGGAGTGATATTGGCTGTGTCAATAATACCTTTGAGATAAGCAACTTTTTCGTTAATAAGCATAATATTTTCTCCTTTTCCGTATTGTGTGCCAAACGGCAGCAAATTATACGCGCTCCATGTATTCGCCGGTTCTGGTATCTATGCGAACCTTGTCGCCGACATTTACAAACAGAGGTACGGCGCAGACATAGCCTGTCTCCAGAGTAGCCTGCTTTGTGATGTTTGTGGCGGTATCGCCGCGCACGCCGGGTTCGGCGTCCACAACCTCAAGCTCAACAAAGTTTTCCGGCTCCACAGAAAAAGCGTTGCCCTTAAAGAATTTGATGTTAACGATGGAATTATCCTTCAGGTACGGGAGTGCGGACTCCACCTGCTCCTTATTAAGGGGCAGCTGGTCGTAGGTTTCGTTATCCATGAAGTAATAGATTCCGCCGTCCTCGTAGAGATACTGCATCTCTTTTCTCTCGATGTGGGCAAGAGCATACTTCTCGGACGGGTTGAAGGTACGCTCCAGCACCGCTCCCGTCATAACATTCTTGAGCTTTGTTCTGACAAAAGCAGCGCCTTTGCCGGGCTTAACATGCAGGAAATCAACAATGATAAAAACATTGTTGTCCACCTCAATGGTAACACCCTTTCTGAAATCACCGGCTGTAATCATGTGAACCTCCTGATATTTATAAAATAATTAATTTATTATCCGATTTCGTAATATCAATATATCCGTCATCGGTTATAAAGCACATGTTTTCAATGCGGACTCCGCCAAGACCCGGAATGTATATACCCGGCTCCACGGTAACGACGTTGCCCGGCGCAAGCAACGCATCGCTGCGGTATGACAGCACCGGCAGCTCATGGATATCAATGCCCACCCCGTGACCCAGGCCGTGACCGAAGTATTTGCCGTAGCCGCACTGCTCAATATAGCCGCGTGCAACGCCGTCTACTTCCCTGACGCTTTTGCCCGGAGCCAGAGCCTCTTTGCCCATATTGTGAGCTGTAAGCACTGTGTCATAGATGTGACGGCATTCGTCGCTTATATTGCCGATGCCCACCGTCCTTGTCATGTCGGAGCAATATCCGTTTACAACACATCCGAAATCCAGCGTTAACAGGTCTCCGTTTTGTATCTCACGATTTTCCGGCACTGCATGCGGCTTGGCGGAATTAGGCCCGGAAGCCACTATGCTGTCAAAGGACAGCTTTTCCGCGCCCATTCTGCGCATTGTGAATTCCAGCTCAAGAGCGATCTGCGTCTCGGTCTGGCCGGGTCTGATGTAATCCAGCATATGCAGAAACGCCTGATCAGTAATCTTCTGCGCAGCAAGTATGCTGCTTAGCTCATGCTCCTGCTTTACCGCCCTTATCAAGGTCATGCGTTGGCCTATCGGGCAATACTCTATCGGGCAGCCTTCGGAATACTGCAGATACTGGCTGAGAGTAAGCTGCTCGTCCTGCAGCCCGACTCTTTTGCAGTTCCTTGCGGCCATGAGTTCTTTTACAAACGGTATCAGACCGGTATTGCATTCTTTTATATCAAAGCCGCTGGTAACCGTCTGAGCTATCAGTGTGTACCGGCTGTCCGTTACCAGTATGCTTTCGTTGAGAGTAAAAAGCAGTACGCAGTCCGAGGTGTCAAAGCCGGACAGGTAGAAAATATCCGACCTGTTGGTTATCAGCACCGCGTCCAGTTTGTTATCGGTTAAAAGCTTACGGATCTGTGTGTTTTGCAAATTATATCCGCACTCCTTGACTGTGAATATTTATCCGGAATTCAGTATCGGTAATTATCCGAAATTAGCTATCGGTTTATAATACCATATTATTTGTCATTTGTGTAGTACTATTTAGCGTATGACAAATAAATTTTTTGCATTTCCGAGGCGTCCTCCGCCATTGTGCCGTCCGATTCGCAAATTACGGTGGGATGTGCCCCTCTTTCCGCAAGGGCGCGGGCAAGAAATTCAAAATGGGGACCCCACTCGCTGCTAAAGGTATGATGCTGTTTTTCTCCGCCCTTGGTGTACTCGATCCGGGAAAAATGGATGTGCATGCTCTTCATGCGCTGCTCGCCCAGTCTGTCGGCGATGACGGCAAGGATGGCGTCAAAGGCTTCGTATGAATCCACTGTGCCCAGGCTGCGCGCATAGATGTGCCCGAAATCTATGCAGGGGATTATACGCTCATCCACGCTGCACAGCTCCAGAACCTCGTCCACAGTACCAAGCTGCCCGAGTTTTCCCATGGTTTCGGGGCAAACCGTCATATCGCCCAGTCCCTCATCGTCAATCCGGCGCATAAGCAGCTTCATCTGCTCCAGGGCAATATCCATACACTGCCGCGGTTCGCGCTTCATGTAGGCGCCGGGGTGAAACACCACTCTGCTGCCTCCCATAAGCTGCGCAACTTTAAGGGAGTTTATGACATACATATTTGTGTTTTCTCTTTTGTCGGTAAAGGGGTTGGCCAGATTTGTATAATACGGAGCGTGAACACTTACCGTTATGCCGTGCTTCCGCGCCTCCTGCCCTATCTTCATGGCGGTATCCTGACCGACATTGATCCCCTTTCCGCATGAGTATTCGTAGGCGGTGAGCCCCATGTCAGCCACCCATTTCATTGCTTCCACCGTGCTTTTGCCGCCGCTTTCATAGAAGGACAGGCTGTTGCCCGACGGGCCGAATTTAATCATACAAACCTCCGCAAAATATCTTATCCGCGATATACTCCAGGTAATAAACAATAACACAGAAAACCTGCCGCGATTTGCTCCGACGGTCCGGAATCGCATCGACGGCCGCGTCTTTACAGCGCGCGTTTTGCTATTAATACCGCCGCGTTCTGATCGCCGTGCTTTACCGGGCGCGCTTCTCCGCGGGGAAAACCTTTTTCCATACCAGACGCTCCCGCGTCCTGTTAAAGACCTTTGTAGCCCACCATTCCTTGCGCGAGAGGGGACTGACCAACACGCTGAGCATACCCAGTCGGCGCGCGGCCAGGACATCGGTAAAGAGCTGATCGCCTATCATGACGCAGTGCGACGCGTTGGTACCGACCTGTCGCATAATGATGCGCAAACGCCTTGTCCCGGGTTTCCTGACGTCTTTGAAGCACCCTGCGCCCAGACGGGCGGCTACCTCATCCGCCCTGGGCTTTGTGCTGTTTGTGACAATATACAGGGTTATACCCGCTTCTTTTGCCGCCTGTGCCCATTTTCTGGCTTCAAAACGGACATAACGGCTTTTCCAGCACGCGACGGTGTTGTCCAAGTCCAGAAAAGCACACCGTATCCCCCGGTTTTTAAGTGTTTCAATATCGACCTGAGCTAAAGACTCAAAAACCAGATCCGGAGTTATGGTTTTATAGTTCATCTAAAGCGTTACCTCCTGCCGCATTTTCAGAATCTCTCCCACAAGGAACAGCGAGCCGCATATGATAATTTTCTGACCGGCGCCGCAGCGTGCTGTTGCCCGGCGCAGCGCCTCGGAAGCATCGGCGCAGGCGGTACCGGGGATACCTGCCCTGTTGTAGAGCTTTAGCAGCTCCGCGCTGTCCATGCTTCGCGGCGATTTTATATTTACAGTATAAACGAAACCGGCAAATTTTGCAAAGGCTTTAACGCAGGCCGGTATATCCTTATCGCCCGCCATACCGGTAATAAGCAGCTTTTCACCCGAAAGACCGGATACATATTGCGAAAGCTTTTCCGCGGCGTCGGGGTTGTGCGCTCCGTCCAACAGCATATACGGCTCCGTGTTCAGCACCTGCATACGGCCCGGCCAGACCGCATTGCCGATTGCGTTTGCGGCAAGAGCCTTGTTGACTCCCAGCAAAATAGCCGCTTTGAGCGCGGCCGCCGCATTATCGGCCTGATAAGCTCCGGAGAGACTCACCCTGCAGGGCGTACCCTCAAAGCTGAATGAGGTGCCGTTTTCATCGCTTTTAATGTTTTCCGGCGCGACTGTGTACAGCGGCGCATTAACGGCGGAGGCACATTCCGATATAACCTGCAGCGCATCCTCGCTCTGCGGCACGGTCACCACAGGGATTCCCGCTTTTATTATGCCGGCCTTTTGCCATGCTATTTCCCGCAGGGTGCTGCCCAGTATCTTTGTGTGATCCATGGACACCGATGTGATCACGCATACCGCAGGTTCGCAGAGATTTGTCGGGTCGTCCAGACCGCCCAGCCCCACCTCTATAACGGCGTAATCCACGGAAACGTCGGCAAAATACATGAACATCATAATGGTAATATAAGCAAACTGAGTGATCCGTGCATTCTCCGATGCGGCCGCTGTGCTTATTTTGTCCATATATTCCGCTATCTCGTCCCGGCTTATCCTTACCCCGTCAACAGAAATGCGCTCGTTAAAATCCACCAGGTAGGGCGAGACGAACAAGCCTGTCCTAAAGCCACTGCGGCTGAGCACGGTGCTGAGATATGCGCAGACGGAGCCCTTGCCGTTAGTACCCGCAACATGTATTGCCCTTACCCGCCGCTGCGGGTCGCCGAGCCGGTGCAGCAGGCGGAGCATATCCGTCCTCTGCTGTGCCTTGTCGACAAAAGCCGGAGCGGCGGCAAGGAAATCCATTGCCTGTGAATAGTTCACCGGATCGCCTCCAAAGCTTTGATCCTGTCACGCACATTGGCAAGCATCTCGGTGTACTTTTTAAGCTTTTCTCTTTCTGCGTCTATGACATTCTGCGGTGCCTTGGCGACAAAGCCTTGGTTATTCAGCTTGCCCTCGGCTCTTCTGACCTCCTGAGTCAGATTGGCCTCCTCCTTTCGGAGGCGCTCGCACTCTTTTGCGATATCAATAAGCTCTCCCAGCGGTATATATCCTTCGCCACCTGCAGTAACTACAGAAGCCATTTCATCGGATCTGGCGGGTTTATCGCAAATCAGAGTAATGCTTGAAGCGGAAGCCAGTTTTTCCAGGTACATTCGGCATGAGGAATATACGCTGCCGGGCGTCTGAGTGGGACGGATAAACAGCTCTGTGCGCTTGCTCACGGGAACATTCATTTCAGCGCGGAGGTTGCGGACCGCTTTGATCATGTCGATTATGGCCTCGAAATCTCCGCCTTCACCGTCTGATAGCACAACCGTTTCCGGCCACGGAGCGCGCATTACGGTCTCCTCGCTCCCGGGCAGATGCGTATATATTTCCTCGGTTATAAAGGGCATAAAGGGATGCAGCAGCTTCATTGTGCCGGACAAAACATAGCACAGTACCGACAGAGCCGTGGACTTCTTTTTGGTGTCGGTTCCGTACAGTCTGGGCTTTGTAAGCTCGATATACCAGTCGCAGTATTCGCTCCAGATAAAATCGTAAAGCTTTTGTGCGGCCAGACCCAGCTCAAACTTTTCCATGTTGTCGGTGACCTCGGTTACTGCGGCGTTATAGCGCATGAGTATCCATTTGTCGGCGCTGTCCGGCTCACATTCTTCGAGCGGCAGTATTTCCGCAGAGTCCAGATTGAGCATGACAAACCTGGCGGCATTCCATATTTTATTTGCAAAATTCCGGTATGCCTCCACCTTCTCCCAGTAGAAGCGCATATCGTTGCCCGGCGCGTTGCCCATAGCCAGGCTGAACCTGAGGGCGTCGGCGCCGTATTTATCAATGACCTCCAGCGGGTCGATGCCGTTGCCCAGGGATTTGCTCATCTTTCGTCCCTGTGAATCGCGCACGATGCCGTGGATAAGCACATGCTTAAACGGAGTCTGCCCCATCACATTAAGACCGGAGAATATCATTCGCGCTACCCAGAAGAAAATTATATCGTAGCCGGTAACCAGGACGTTTGTGGGATAAAAGTATTCCAGCTCCTTTGTCTGCTCCGGCCAACCCAGCGTGGAAAAAGGCCAGAGTGCCGAGGAAAACCAGGTATCCAGCACGTCGCTGTCCTGCACCAGCGAAGTGCAGCCGCATTGCTCGCACTTTTCCGGCATGGCGTCCGCAACATGGGTGTGTCCGCATTCGGTGCAGTAATATGCCGGTATTCTGTGACCCCACCAAAGCTGGCGGGAAATGCACCAGTCACGGATATTGTTCATCCAGTTAAAATAAGTGCGGGCAAATCTGTCGGGCAGGAACTCCGTCTTTCCCTCTTCAACCGCTTTTATAGCGGGCTCTGCCAGTTCCTTCATGGACACGAACCACTGCTTGGATATTATGGGCTCCACCACCGTTTTGCAGCGATAGCACTGCCCCACATTATGCTTATACGGCTCGATTTTCTCCATAAGTCCCTGCTGCCGGAGCATATCCACTATCTTGCGGCGGCACTCGAACCTATCCAACCCCTCAAACTCCGCTCCTGCCTCGGCGTTCATGGTACCGTCGTCGTTCATTACCCTGATTACGGGCAGGTTGTGGCGCATTGCCACCTCAAAGTCATTCGGGTCATGAGCGGGAGTCATTTTAACAACGCCTGTTCCGAAATCCATCTCGACATACTGATCCGCCACGACCGGAATGGGCTTATTAACTATCGGCAGTATTACATTTTTGCCCACTATGTCTTTATAACGATCGTCATCCGGGTTTACCGCAACACCGGTATCGCCCAGCATGGTTTCCGGGCGGGTAGTTGCCACGACCAGATAATCCTGGCTGTTCTCCAGGCGGTAGCGGATATGCCAGAGGAAGGAATCCTGCTCCTCGTATTCCACTTCGGCGTCGCTGAGCGCAGTTTTGCACGCCGGGCACCAGTTTATAATGCGGCTGCCCTGATAAATAAGCCCCTTGTTGTACAGGGAGATAAACACCTTGGTGACGGCTTTGCTGCAGCCTTCATCCATGGTGAAGCGCTCCCGTTCCCAGTCGCAGGAGGAGCCTATGCGCTTAAGCTGGTTGACAATACGCCCGCCGTACTGCTCCTTCCACTGCCAGGCGCGCTCAAGGAAGCCTTCTCTGCCCAGGTCATACTTGGTTTTGCCTTCCTTGGCAA
>JAQXIQ010000137.1 GCA_029007865.1 Bacillota bacterium | reverse complement strand
ATGGACGCCGTAGTGACCTCGCAGCCGCTGTGTCTGCGCGCCACGACCGCGCCTACGGTATCTATCCATTGCAGCAAAATGCCGCCGAACAGCCTTCCGCTGCCGTTGATGTGCTGGCTGAGCACAAGATAAACGCTTTCGCACTTAGATTCCGATACTTTTTTATCCATAAACCGTAAGCTCCTTTTGTTTTATGCTTTCTTTTGAGTATGCGTTACTACGCCGCCGCCCAAACACATATCGCCCATATACAGCACGACGGACTGTCCCGGCGTAACGGCACGCTGAGGCTCCAGCGCGGTGACCTTTACCCCGCCGTCCTGCATAACCTCCGCCTCCACCTCCTGGTCGGGCTGGCGATACCTGAAGCGGGCCGTGCAGCAAAAGCGGCTGGCCGGAATCCCGGATATCCAGTTGAAGGGCTCGGTATAGGCAATATCGCTGTAGAGAGCCTCATGCTCGCCCTGCTCCACAAAGAGAATGTTGTTCTTAACATCCTTGCCCACCACAAACCACGGCCGTCCGTCATTGTCTCCGCCTATGCCCAGGCCGTGACGCTGCCCGAGAGTATAATACATCACGCCCTCATGCCGCCCCATATATCTGCCGGATAGCGTGCGCATTTCCCCCTCCTGAGCCGGAATATACTGCTTGAGAAATTCGTGGAACCTGCGTTCCCCGATAAAGCATATACCGGTGGAATCCTTTTTGGCGCTTACCGGGAGGTTATGCTCCGCGGCGATACGCCTGACCTGGGATTTGAGCATACCTCCTATGGGGAACACCGCCCTGCTGATCTGGCTCTGGGACAGGCCGCACAGGAAATAGGTCTGATCCTTGCCCGGGTCGCTGCCCTTAAGCAGGCAGTGCACGCCGTCCCGCAGCTCAAGCCGGGCATAATGACCGGTAGCTATCCGGGTGCTGCCCAGCGACGCGGCAAAGTTCAGGAAGGCATCGAATTTGATCTCCTTATTGCACAGTATATCCGGATTGGGCGTTCTGCCGTGGCTGTACTGATAAATAAAATCGCTGAACACCCTGTCCCAGTATTCCTTGGCAAAGCTGACGCTGTAGTACGGGATATCTATGCAGTCGCAGACCCGGCGGACATCGTCATAATCGTCTTTGGCACAGCACACGCCGTCGCCGTCCTTTTCGTCCCAGTTATTCATAAATACGCCCACTACGTCGTAGCCCTGCTGCCTGAGCAGCAGAGCGGAAACGGCGCTGTCCACTCCGCCGGACATACCAACCACTATTTTTTCGCTCATCTGTTATCCTCTGCTATTACTTTTGCTTATCCTGCCGGGCAAAAAGCCCGCCGGCGCCCTGCCGCAGGTGAAGTAAGCCAGCCTCCGGCGCCGCCGCGGCACCGACGCTACCGGGATATTATAACGCAAACGCGGGGATTTTTCAACGAATACTTCGGGCGCAGGGGCACATTTCTGTTGCGGAATAAAATAAAAAGAGTATAATAAATGTATAACAACTTTTGGGGGGCGTTTATGAAAAGCACGGTACTGGCTATACTTTTAACCGCTATGATACTTGCCGCGGGCTGTTTTGCCGATATTGAGGAGCCGCAGCAGACCCCCACACCGCCCGTGACAAAGCGTGTCTACGAGGATGAGCCCACCTCTTCCCCGTCGCCTTCCGTTTCTTATGCTCTGCTGACACCAAAGCCCTCGGCTCAGGAGGAATATATTGATTTTTCCATATTTGTGATTGAGGTCTATTCCGGACAAACTGCCGTTGCCGTCAACCTGGGCGGTGACAGCGTGGACCTTGTGCGCAGTGCAAGCATTGAGGGCATCAGCTTTGAAAACCGGAATGTCAACTTTATCACGCTGGACGCAGACCGGATAGCGGAGCTTGAAGACAAGTTTGCGGCATCAATTTATTTGGCGGCAGTCATGGACAGCACCGCGACGGGTGAATACTCCTTTTCACTGGACATCGTGCTTAACGACGGTTCTCAACGCCGCCTGACCGTGCGGGAAATACTGAAACCCTGACCAAGCAATAATTATCTGACGGATTTAATCATATATGAATCAACAGCGATTGTTTTCCTCTAAAATGCTTTTGCGGCTGATATGGCCCCTTGTCATTGAGCAGTTTCTGGCCGTTGCCATAGGATTTATAGATACCATTATGGTGTCCTCCCTTGGGGAAGCCTCGGTTTCCGGGGTGTCCCTGGTGGACTCTATAAGCATACTGATAATACAGGTGTTCTCCGCCCTTGCCACCGGCGGCGCCGTAATAGCGTCGCAGTATATAGGGCGCGGTGAAGACGGCAACGCCTGCCGTTCCGCAAAGCAGCTTCTTTATTCATCCTTTTTGCTCTCCTCGCTTCTTATGGTGCTTGCCCTGTGCTTCCGTCGCTTTATCCTGCAGACTGTTTTCGGGCATATCGAGCAGGACGTTATGGATGCCGCAATGGTCTATTTCCTGCTCTCAGCAGTTTCCTATCCGTTTCTGTCGGTATTTAATTCCTGCGCTGCACTTTACAGGTCCGTAGGCAACAGCCGGGTGTCCATGCTGGTGGCCATAATAATGAATGTGATAAATGTTATAGGCAATGCGGTAGGCATATATGTGCTGAAATGGGGCGTAGCCGGAGCCGCAGCGTCCACTCTTCTCGCGCGTGCCTCCGGGGCCGTAATAATGCTGGTGCTTATATCAAAGCGAGGGCAAAAAATATTTATCGATAACATTTTCAAACCGGAATTTGACGGTGCTATGGTTAAGCGCATACTGCGCATCGGCATACCCAGCGGTCTGGAAAACGGTGCCTTTCAGGTGGGCAAGCTGCTGGTCGCCTCACTTGTAACCAGCTTTGGCACGGCCTCCATTGCTGCAAACGCCATATCGGGCAGCATAGCTTCGATATCCAATATACCGGGCGCGGCGATCGGGCTTGCCATGGTCACGGTGGTGGGACAGTGCATAGGCGCCGGCGACTATGAACAGGCCAAGCACTATGTGCGCAGGCTGATGCTCTGCACTTATGTTGCCATGAATACCCTGAACCTGTTTATGGTTATTTTTGTCCATCCCCTTGTGGGCGCCTTTAATCTTTCGCCGGAAGCCTCGCAAACCGCGGTCCAGATCATATACTCCTTTGCTGCCATGTCGACGGTGTTCTGGCCGGCAGCCTTTACCATTCCCAACGCTCTGCGCGCCGCGGGCGATGTCAAATACACCATGTACTGCTCCATGCTTACGATGGGCATATTCCGCATAGGCTTTTCCTATGTGCTGGGGAGCTGGCTGCAGATGGGCGTACTGGGCGTATGGTTTGCAATGTATATCGACTGGATATTCCGCGCGGCGCTTTTCTTCGGACGGTATCTCAGCGGCAGGTGGAAGAACAAGAAAGCAATATAGCTTTATTCCGTGAACGGCTTTGCGGCAAACCGGAGGGCGTTATTCCTGCGCGTCCATTATCTGCACACACCTGGGCTCCAGCACCGTGGAAAACACTATCTGGGTCTGCGTGTTTCCGAATGTCTGCAGCTTGCCGATAAAAGAGTCCAGCTTTTCCGTACTTTCAAAAGCCACCTTAATCAGCATGGAATAATGCCCCGTAACACAGCAGCACTCCAGCACATTCGGGCACTGCCTGATAAAGGGATAAAATGTCGGCTTCTGGGACGGGGACATTTCCAGATTGATATAAGCCACTATGGGATAGCCCAGCTTCTTGTGGTTAAGGGTGGCGGTATAGCCGGTGATTATCTCCTCCTTTTGCAGCTTTTCTATGCGCGCGCTGGTTGCCGGAGATGACAGGAACACCTCCTGCGCCAGCTGCTTAAGCGGCATCCTTGCGTTTTCCTGAAGCAGTGATATCAGCTTTACATCGGTCTTGTCCATAATTATTACCTCCGAAACAAAAAAGCAATGTAGCCGTAGAGACTGCATTGTCTTAACAAAAACCCAAGCCCGGGCGGCGCCGTTGCCGATGCCCAAGTTCGGCTATTTATTTTTAATAAGTATAATCTATTTAATTTATTTTGTCAAGCGACTTTTGTCTTTATGTTTACAGCCGTCCACACCTAATATTGTAAGTATTATCAGGCCATTTGCATATTTATTTTAACAAGCAGCGACGCGGCGTTCCGTGAGCGGAATTTTCCGCCGCACAGCATAAGCAAAACCGGGCTGCACAGCGGAGCGGAGTGCCGATTTTATGCTGCGGTGCGGGGATTATTGACTTATCTGCGGTTTAATGATAGAATAAATAAAATCTACGGGGCTCTGCCCCATGCTCAATATCCTGCCGCAGGAATGACGGCGCGGTTGGAAGCACAGCCGTGTTTCCGCGCCGCTGCTATGCTATGGCAGTATTTTATCGGCAGTAAAGAAAGGATTGCATTATGGACAATATAGATCTTTCCATTATCGAGCTTCTCAGCCAGGACGCACGGCACAGCGACGCCGAGCTTGCGGTAATGCTGAACCTTGAACCGTCCGATGTCACGGAGCGCAAAGCCCGACTGGAGCAGGAGGGCGTTATTATCGGCTACAGCGCCGTGGTGAACACCGAGGCTCTGGAGGACGACAGCGTAAGCGCCCTTATTGAGGTTAAGGCCATACCCCAGCGCAACCGCGGCTTTGACGATATAGCCGAGCAGCTCTATCAGTTTGACGAGGTAAAATCCTGCTACCTGATGAGCGGCGCCTACGACCTTATGCTGATAGTGGAGGGCAAGAATATAAACGCGGTGGCACGCTTTGTTTCGGAGCGGCTGTCCATTCTGGACAGCGTACAGAGCTGCGCCACACATTTTATACTCAAGCGCTATAAGTGCAACGGGCGTGTATTTGTCAAAAAGAGCGGCGACAAAAGATTGGTGGTGTCTCCGTGAACTTTGACAAAATAATTTCCGACAACGCCCGGGACATCGCGCCGTCGCCCATACGAAAGTTTTTCGACATTGTCAAAACCATGGACGGAGCTATCTCGCTGGGTATAGGCGAGCCCGACTTTGTCACGCCATGGCACATACGTGACGCGGCGGTAAGCTCCATAAACAACGGCGAGACATCCTACACCGGAAACGCCGGCACTCCGGAGCTTCGGGACGCTATTTGCCGGTATCTGTCCATGCGGTTTTCCCTTAAATACGAGCCGTCGCAGATAATCGTGACGGTGGGAGCCAGCGAGGCTATAGACCTTGCCATGCGGGCCCTTATAAACCCCGGAGACGAGGTAATAATACCCGACCCCAGCTATATTTCCTACATGCCCAATGTCAGGCTGGTTTACGGCAAGGCGGTGCCCCTGCCCACATTTGCGCAGG
>JAQXIQ010000136.1 GCA_029007865.1 Bacillota bacterium | reverse complement strand
AAAGGAGATATTATAATCTCTGAGCTTGTCCCAGACTACGATTGGGTCAGCCATGGAGAGGTGATTGCAGATAAAGAGAAAGCGGCTGTCCTTCGGCAGCTTCTCCATGCCGGTGACCGTAACCTTCACTCTCAGGTAGGCATCCACAAATAGCGCCATATTCGCAATTCCCCTGCGGCAAAGCTCGCTCTGCCGTTCAACGGGCTTATTTTTGTCAACGCCTATTGCGCCGCGGAACTCAAACAGCGCATACGCAATGTTCGAGAGCGCATAAGCGCCTATAAACACGAGCAATGCCTTCCAAAAAACAAAACCCGCCGCAAGCGAGTATATCCCCGTGGCCGCGAGCGCCGCGGCAAGGAACGCCCAGATGATCATGGTGTGTCCTCCCGTTAATTATTACCGTATCATTCTACCACTTCAAAAATTTTTTCCAATAGTATATTTGCTTTTTTGATTGAAAGTTTACATTTGGCCTTTTTCTCCTGCCGGCTATTGACTATTTCCGGAATACAATATAAAAATATATTAAAAAGTGCAGGAGATGTATATGACCGATTTTTACGAGCTGATGCCGCGCACCGGCGATATTCCGCCGGGCGCCGACTTTCTGATAACCATAACGGACGACTGTATGCTTCCGCACATCCGCCCCGGCGAGCGGGTTGCCGTGAGCTGCCGCGAGACGCTTTGCGAAATGGACGCTGGGATATTCGTATATAAAGGGAGACTTGTCTGCCGTCAGTGGTGTGAAGACATATCCGGCACGCTGCACCTGCTGTGCGCAAATCCGAAGCGCGAAGAGGAGAGCATTTCCCTCCCCGCGATGATGCGCGAAGACTGCATCTGTCTTGGCAAAGTGCTGCTTTCCAAAAAGCCGGAAGCCCCGGTTTACGATTAGTCAACAGAGCCGTATTCCTTAAATATTGTCTTAATTATGTCCGAATTGCCCGCCAATATTTTCCTATTTTACATCATAATACAACATTATTATACGATGAGGGAATTATTTTACGCTTGAGCTATTGCGCAAAGCCTTGAACAATGTTAAAATAGCGCTATAGTTTTTTCAGGTGGTGCAGATATGGCTCGTGTGGATATGGATATAAAGACTTTGCTTGATATCGCGAAGTGGGAACCTTTGCAGAATGCCCTTGCCGACGCGCTGGACATCACCGTTATCGTGCTTGACTACAAGGGCAATGCTGTCACGGCGTTTTCGCACTGTGCGGATTTTTGTTCGCAAATCCGCGCCAATGCCGTTGCGCGCCGCCACTGCTTCAAGTGCGCCGCCCTCGCGGGGCTTGAGTCCGTGCGCCATAAAGAGCCTTTCATTTACCGCTGCAGCTGCGGCATTATGAACGCCGCCATACCTGTTATGATAGACGAGAAGTACCTCGGCTCCATAATGATAGGTCAGGTGCGTCCGAAGGAATCAAAGGATACTTTTTCAGAACGGAAGCTTCTTGACGAGGTCCGTTCATTCTACCCCGCCGACAGGGAGCTTGACACGGAAGACCTGATGAAAAAATATTATATGCTTCCGGAGATGAGCTATGACCGGATGCTCCGTATAAGTATGTTTGTAAGCTCTATGGTGCAGTATATAATCGGTCGTGTCCTGCAAAACCGCAACCAGGCGCAAACCTATGAGTGGATGCTGCGCTACGCCGTACCTACAATGCTTGGAGACGATACGCCTTCCGTCAGCGAGATAACGCCAATCGGTATAGACACGGTGCAGATTGCGGACGATCTCCACGTTCCGCCGGAGAGCGCCGTGTACCCGGCGATAAACTACGTTGAGACGCACCGCAGCCGGATGATAGGTATGCGTGAGATGGCAGAGCTTTGCCATCTCAGTCCGAGCTACTTTTCAAAGCTGTTTCTGCGTGAGGTCGGCGAAAATTTCACGGACTGGGTCAATCGCCGCAAAATCGAGTGGGCAAAGGAGATGCTCCGCGATTCAAGCAACAGCATTTCGGATATCGCGTCGGGGCTTGGGTATATGGATACAAGCTATTTTATTAAGGTGTTCAAAAAATTTGAGGGCACTACCCCGCTTGCCTACCGCCAGCGCAGACTGTAAACAGCCGGACAATTAGGCTTCGCATTTCAGCGAAGCCGTTTTTCTTTTTCCATATCTTGTTTTTTGCTCTTTCCCGTTTCTTTTTTGTTCTCCGTTTTTGTCTACATTCAATAATTGTCCTTGCAAAATCACTAAATGGGTTGTATTATATTTTTGGAACTTAACGTAAATTCAGTTGTTAGGAGGAATGTTTTATGATTCTTGATACTTCCAAATATGTAGGCCAGTGCGAGTGCGGCCGCGACCATGAGCTGCGCACCAAGCTTGTCGTCTGCGAGTACGGCGCTATCAAAAACTTCGACAAGTA
>JAQXIQ010000135.1 GCA_029007865.1 Bacillota bacterium | reverse complement strand
CATAAACTCCTCCACGACTATCCTTGCACCGGCCTTGCCAAAGGCATTGCCGCACAGCATGGACTGTGCCGCCGCTATCGCTTCCTCGCGCGTCTGCGCTATGATTACCCCCTTGCCCAGAGCCAGGCCGTCCGCCTTTATTACAATGGGCATGGGTGCTTGCTTAAGGTACTCCTCCGCCCTGTTAAAGTCGTCAAAGACCATATAGTCCGCGGTGGGGATGCCGTACTTCTTCATAAGCTGCTTGGAAAAGCTCTTACTGGCCTCGATCACTGCCGCTGCAGCAGAGGGACCGAATGCCCTCTTGCCCGCCTTTTCCAGCGCATCCACCATGCCCATGGCAAGCGGATCGTCCGGCGCGACAACGGTTAAATCGATATCGTTGGATACCGCAAAATCCACCATGGCGTCAATATCCGTGGCCTTTATCGGCACGCACTCTGCAATTGACGCAATGCCGCCGTTGCCCGGAGCGCAGTAAAGCTCGGGTTTATATTTGCTCTGTGAAAGTTTACGGACAATGGCGTGTTCTCTTCCGCCTCCGCCCACAACAAGTATCTTCATATCTTTCTCCTAAAACATGCCTCAAAAACCGCACGCCGCGCAGCAAAGCCGCGCGGCAGCGTAAAGCAAAAATAAGTACAGTACCGATCAGTGCTTGAAATGCCTGCAGCCGGTGAAAACCATGGCAATACCGTGCTTGTCAGCCTCCTCAATGGAAAGCTGATCGTTTATTGAGCCGCCGGGCTGAATGATGCAGGTTATGCCTGCGGCCGCAGCCGCCTCCACGCAGTCCGGGAACGGGAAGAAAGCGTCCGAGGCCAGCGCGGCGCCGGTGCAGGGCTTAACACAATGCTCTATCGCCTGTTTTGTTGCCCAGATGCGGTTGACCTGTCCCACTCCCATGCCCATGGACTGTCCGTCCTTGGCAATGGCTATGCCGTTGGACTTGACATGCTTTACAAGCTTCCATGCAAAGAGCATATCCTGCATCTCCTTTTCGTCAGGCTTGCGCTTTGTTACCACCTTTAACTCGTCCATGTTGAGAAGCAGTCTGTCGGGCTCCTGTACCAGCAGGCCTCCGTCCACCTTTTTGGCGGTATAGGAGCTTACGCAGGGAGCCGATATATCCTTGAGCTCCAGCAGCCTGATGTTCTTCTTTTTGGTAAGCATCTCAAGCGCGTCGGCGTCAAAGCCGGGAGCTACAACTATCTCGATGAATATTTTGGAGATTTCCTCCGCCGTAGCGGCATCGATATTCCTGTTGGCTGCAATTATGCCGCCGAATACGGAAACCGGGTCGGACTGATACGCCTTGAGATAAGCCTCGCTTATGGTATCGGCGCTGCCTACTCCGCACGGATTTGCATGCTTAACGGCAACAACGGTGGGGCAGTCAAACTCCTTGAGCAGTTCCAGCGCGCCGTTGGTATCGTTTATATTATTGAAGGACAGCTCCTTGCCGTGCAGCTGCTTTGCCGCTACGAGAGAGCCCCTGCAATCCCCTATCTCACGGTAGAACGCCGCCTTCTGCGCCGGGTTCTCGCCGTAGCGCATATCCTGAGCCAGCTCAAAGGTGGGAGTAAACACCTTGCGGAAGCCCTCCACGCCCGCCTGACCGCGCAGGTACTGGGTAATCAGAGCATCGTATGCCGCGGTATGCTCAAACACGCTGTAGCAAAGATAAAGCTTGGTCTTAAGGGAAACCTCGCCGTTGTTCTCAAGCTCGGAAAGCACGGTTTCGTAATCCTCGGGGTTAACCACCACAGCAACATCGCGGTAATTCTTGGCCGCGGCGCGTATCATGGTTGGGCCGCCGATATCGATGTTTTCTATGGCCTCTGCCAGCTCGGTACCTTCTCTGAGTATGGTCTGCTTGAAGGGATAGAGGTTTACCGCCACTATGTCTATGGTGTTGATGCCCAGCTCCTCCAGTTTATCCATGTGAGCCTTATTGTCGCGCATGGCCAGAATTCCGGCATGCACAACCGGGTGCAGCGTCTTTACTCTGCCGTCCAGGCATTCCGGAAAACCGGTAAGCTCGTCTATCTGCATAAGCTCAAGTCCCGCCTCTTTAAGCACCTTATAGGTGCCGCCGGTGGATATTATCTCGTACCCCAGCTTTGCAAGCCTTTTAGCAAAATCCACTATGCCAGTCTTGTCCGAAACACTGATAAGCGCTCTCTTTTTCATATACTGTTATTCTCCTTTTATAGTAACTTTTCTGCCGCTTACGGCAAGCCTGTCCAGGCAGAACAGCCTTACCGTTTCGGGCAGGATAATATGCTCCTGCACAAGTATGCGTGCCGCCAGAGTCTCCGGAGTATCATCCGGCATTACCGGCACCGCCTTTTGCATTATAATGGCTCCGGTGTCTATGCCCTCGGCCACAAAATGCGTGGTACAGCCGCTGACCTTGGCGCCGTAATCCAGCACCGCCTCGTGTACAAAATGCCCGTAATAGCCCTTGCCGCAAAAGGACGGTATGAGTGAAGGATGAATATTTATCATCCGGTTGTTATACTTTTTGACCACGGCGGGCGATATTATGCCCAGATATCCGGCAAGCAGGCAAAGATCGGCGCCGCACCTGTCCAGCGTCTCCAGCGTCACGGCCTCCCTCTGCACGGGATCCTTAGGCAGCACAACCGTTTCAACACCGGCCTCGCGCGCTCTTATCAGCGCGTAAGCATTGGGGCTGCTGGACAGCACGGATACTATCCTTCCGTTGATACGGCCGGCGTTTATCCCGTCCATAACCGCCTGCATATTGGAGCCGCCGCCCGAAACAAACACCGCAATACGCTTTATCTGCATAAAGAAACTCCCTTGCCGGAGGTAACCTCGCCTATTATATATGCCCTCTCTCCGCACTCGCGGCACGCCGCCGCCACAGCGTCGGCCTGGGAGGCATCCACCGCCATGACCATGCCTATGCCCATATTGAAGGTATTGTACAGCTGCTCTGTTTCAAGGCCGGACAGTCTGCCCAGCACATCAAATACCGGCAGCATATCCCAGCTCCCCAGCTTTACCGAAACGCCAAGACCCTCCGGTATCATGCGGGGAATGTTTTCGATAAAACCGCCGCCCGTGATATGGGCTATACCCTTGATGTCAAAGCGCTTTATTACCTCAAGAACGGTTTTTACATATATCCGCGTGGGAGTGAGTACCTCTTCCCCGACGCTTTTGGAAAGCTCTGCGCTGTAGCGCATAAGCTCGGAGGAATCAGTTCCGAAAAGCCTGCGCACAAGGGAAAAGCCGTTGCTGTGTATGCCGCTGCTGCCCAGTCCCACAAGCACATCGCCTTTTTTAACCGAAGAACCGTTAATAACCTTGCTCCTGTTTACTACGCCCACGGAAAAACCGGCTATATCGTAATCGCCGTCCCCGTAAAACCCGGGCATTTCGGCGGTTTCGCCGCCGATAAGAGCGCAGCCGGACTGCACGCAGCCGTCCGAGACGCCCTTGACTATCTGCGCAACCTTGGAGGGGTCTATCCTGCCTGTGGCAATATAATCCAGGAAAAACAGCGGGCGCGCGCCCTGGCAGACTATGTCGTTGACGCACATTGCCACCGCGTCAATGCCTATGGTGTCATGCTTGTCCATAACTATGGCATACTTTAATTTGGTGCCTACGCCGTCGGTACCGGCAACAAGCACCGGCTCGTCGCAATCCTCCCTGTCCAGGGCATAAAAGCCTCCGAAGCTGCCCAGACCGCCCAGAACATTAGGGCACAGGGTCTTCCTGACATGCTCCTTCATAAGAGAGACAGCCTCGTACCCTCTTTCAACATCCACTCCGGCATCCTTGTAACTGATTGCCATAAACAAACCGCCTTTCCTGCGCTTTATATTTTGTTGTCAGCATGTTTACCTCTGACGATTATGTTAATTCTCTGACAATAATGCGTCCAGCTTCTGCTGCGCCGACGCAACCGACTGCTGCATTTTGGTTTTGTGATCCGCAAGCTTTTCCGCCAGTTTTTCATCCCCCAGCGCCAGCATCTGCACCGCCAGCAGCGCCGCGTTTTCCGCGCCGTTGATGGCCACGCAGGCCACCGGAACTCCGGAGGGCATCTGAACCATGGACAACAGCGAATCCATGCCGTCCATAGTGCTGGACTTTACCGGCAGTCCTATGACAGGCAGAGTGGTAAAGGCCGCAAGCACACCGCCCAGATGCGCCGCCTTGCCGGCCGCTGCGATTATA
>JAQXIQ010000134.1 GCA_029007865.1 Bacillota bacterium | reverse complement strand
CTGCGCAAGCTCCACCTGCAGCTGCCCTTCCCCCGTGCGTGCGCGCATGGCGAATATGTCCAGTATCAGCGCCGTCCTGTCCAGCACCCGGACTCCAAGCTCATCCTCCATGCTCTTCTGCGCCGTGGCGGTGAGCTCGTCGTCATATATCGCGGCGTCTATGTTTTCCGCCTGAGCATACAGCGCCAGCTCGTGCAGCTTGCCCTTTCCGAAGCCGGACTCGCGGTTCTTCTGCAAAAACACACTCATCGTCTCCGCACCGGCGGTATCCGCAAGGGCCTCCAGTTCCGCCACCGAGGTTTCGTCATGCCCTAAAAGAATCACGCGCTCGTTTGTCTTTGCGTTGTCAAACAGCTCCGCGCGGCAAACGGCGGCGTCCGCCTCCAGCATCATCCGGTTCCACTGCTCGTGCGGAATATCCGAAGCATCCGGGCAAAAACGGCACTGCTGACAGAGCTCGCCCTCCTCGGTTACTCCCAGCACCGCCATGCTTATGCCGTGCGGGCGCCCTTCCAGCACTCCGACAGCGCTCATGGCGTCCAGGCGCAGCTTTTTCAGGCTTTGTATATCCACCTGCGAGAGCCGGGCGTCTCCTCCCGGATGAGTGTGTATACAGCGCAGCCCGGCCAGTCGCTCCTGGCTTCTGCGCATGGTAAGCGCCTCCAGCGAGACTCTGTCCGCCTCGCCTATGGCTACGCTTTCCACATCGCCCTGTCTGGATATATAAACGCTGACCTCCTTGCCGGTGCGTCCCGTTATGTCCGCCATGGCGGCAAGCAGCTCCTCAGAGGCAAATTCGCCCCTGTCCACCGTTATTTTTTCCAGTTCCTCCAGTTTGGCCGTTATCGCGCGGCTCAGCCCTTCGGTATTGCCTTTTACCATTATATACCCCCAGGAAATACTTTTATAAAACACATCTGCCGGATTATTATCCCCGCTCCCGTCAAGGGGATACGCGGCAATACAGCCTCGCGGAAAACCCCGCCTCAGCCCACGGCCGCCCGCCGTTTTCCCGCCGCGCGCAGAATAGCCCTTACCGCCATTCCACCCGCAAAGATCCCGATAAAGTTAAGCAGTACATCGTCAATGTCGCAGGTCCTGCCCGCCGTAAAAAAGAACTGCCACAGCTCCACAAACAGCGGCGCGCACAGCGATACCGCGGCAAGCTTTGCCTTACCGATATTCCGTGCGTGCAGCACAAGCAATGCCCCTCCCGGCATAAACAGCAGCAGGTTTGCCCCAAGATTTCTTGCCGAATGGGACAGCACCGCTCCAAACAGCTCCTGCGGCGCTCCCGTCCACGCCTCCAGGGCCGCCTTGTCAAAAAGACCGTTGCTTATGCAGTCCTTAATCATGGGCAGCAGCGTGGAAAACGGCACCGGACGCAGCTGCGCGGCGGGAAACGGCCCGCTGCGCAGCGGGGTGAGCAAAAGCATAAGCATGGCCGCCGTATATGCAAAGAGGAGCACGCCGGTAACGGCATCGTAAACTCGGATGCGGGTCTTTTCACCGCTCTTTGCCCGCCGCAGCGCCCGCGGCGCATGCACCGCCGCAAAAAACACGGCTGCAACCGCCGGCGGTATGATATAATCCAGTATCAAAACAGCCGCACCCCCTTGCACATCAGCGCTCTTTTACGCAGTCCCGGTGAAATATACCTGTTTTTACTGTTTGTTATTATAACATAACCCGTCCTGCCTTTCAAGCGGTTTGATAACCCTTCCTCCTGTTCAAAGTTCAGATGGCCCATCCTGCCATTCAAGCGGTTCAGTTAACCCGTTCTCCCGTTCAAGCGGTTCAGTTTACCCGTCCTCCCGTTCAAGCGGTTCAGGTGCCTTGCCGCCGTGCTTTTCTCCCGTTTCCGCCGGCCATACCGCAGGCAGGCTCCGGTCTGCTTACTGATATTTTTTAATTTCCGCTTCCGATATTTTTACTGCGGCATTTACGGATAATATTTATATTGACATTTTCGGCGGGATAGGTAAAATATATCTGTCTTTTTATAACCCGTTCCGCCTGCGAAGAAGCGTCCGCAGGAGAAAGGACATATTATGCGCGATGATTTGTCTCTGCTGACCTGCTCGGAGCTGTCGGTAAACGCCTTTGGCGAAATGCTTAAGGACTATGCCGCCGCCGGTACTCCGTTTCTGGGCATGTACAGCCGCGACGATTACGCCGCCTTTGAACGGATGTGCGCCTTTCATTCCTGCGGCAAATACCTGCCCAAGGGCAATACCCCTTACACGCGCTATTTTTTATGCGACTCCGACGGCAATATATATGCTCAGGGAGATGTTCGGCATTCGCCCACGCCGGAGCTGACCTATTACTCCGGCTATATAGGCTACGGCGTGCTGCCCTCCATGCGTTTGCAGGGCTACGGAACGCTTATGTGCAGGCTGCTTCTGGAAAAGGCCGCCCGTTATTACGGCCGGGTCATAATAACCTGCAAAAGCGACAACGCCGGAAGCCGGCGGATAATCGAGAAAAACGGCGGCATACTGTTGGACATACGCTACTGGTCAAAACGCGGCGCCTTTATGCGCAGATACGCCGTTGATACCCCCGCGGAATTCCGGTGACAGGGCCGGCAAAATAATTGCAAAAAAATTTGTGCAGTTTTTTTGCTTTTGGCACTTGTTATTTTATGCGGTTATGTATTATAATAGGCGTGGTTACTTTATACGCTTGTGTTGCGGTCATCGATGCCGACGGCGGTTTCCGCTTTAATTTTCAGCGCCGGAGAAATGGAGCATACTTATGCCTGGATTTTTTACTCACTATATAGCAGGACAGAAGGTTCTTGAACAGATTACGAACCCCAACTGCAAACAGAGGCTTTCCGACTGCGGACAGGTTTACGAATTCGGTCTTCAGGGACCGGACTTCTTCAGATATTACGGCGCCCCCTTCAAAGCCGACGAGGCGGTAAACCGCGTTACCATGGCCCTGCGCGAAAGGACTATAAACGAGTGGCTCTTTACCGTTTACCGCTACATAAAGGCTCAGGCACCCGAGGATGCAGCGATACTCTTTCCTTATTATATGGGCTATCTGGTCTACTACCGTGTAAACTGCGCCATCAATCCCTACATTTCCTACCGCGTAGGCTTCCAGACTCCGGGCGCCGACCTTCCGGAGCGCTTTATCGTTTACCGCAACCGCTTTACCACCGCGATGGATGAGCTTTTGCTCAAGGAGCACACCGGCAAGGCTCCCGCCGAGATGGATATAAACAAAATTTTCTATGTCGACTACAAGAACCTGCTGGAGATATGCCGCCTCTATCCTCTGCACCTTAAGAGAATACTGGGCCGTGATGTTTCCAGGGACGAAACCATAAGAGCCGCCCAGAATATGTACGAGCTTATCAAAAAGCGCATAAAGCCCGGCCTTATGAAGTTGACCGTACCGGTGTACGAAACCTTCTCCAAGGACACCTACAAAGGCTTGTACTCCAGCACCGCCTACGGCCATGTCGATCCCTCCATCGATTATCTCAACGCCTCTCATCAAACCTGGTATCTGCCGTGGGACAACAAGGTCGCCAGTACTCAGAGCGTTGACGAGCTGCTGGAAACCGGAATCAAGGAAGCGGCTCAGATGATAGATTTTGTCTACGACGGGTTCCTTGGCAAGAACACCGACCTTCAGGTACAGGCCGCCCTCAAAAACGACTCCATGCTCACCGGAGTAGCCTGGAACGCACCGTTCCTGCCCAAGTTCTTCGACTGTGTATACAAGCAGGACGAAGCAAAAATTGCAGACAAGCTGGCCAAGCTGGAAAAGGAACGGCTTAAAAACGAATAAAACGAAGCCCGCTTCGGCGGGCTTTTTTGTAACGCGCCCGTGCTCATGTTCATATAGTATCAGTAATATATTTCGCTTTTATTTCACCTTTTTATCATATAGCTGCGGTATAATATGCAGCGTAATACAAGGAGATGATAATAATAGCCGTTATAAATACCTTCAAAAGAACGGAAAAGAAATATATCCTCACTTCCGGGATATATGAGCGTTTCCGCAGCGCAATAAGCCCGCAGATGCAGGAGGATCAGTACGGATGGGACACGATATGCTCCGTATATTACGATACCCCTCATTTTGACCTGATACGCCGCTCCATAGACAAGCCCGTATACAAGGAAAAGCTGCGCATACGCAGCTACGGAGTGCCCGGGCCCGATACCAATGTGTATATCGAGCTTAAAAAAAAGTATGACGGCATAGTTTACAAGCGCCGCGTTTCACTGCCCTACCGCATTGCCATGGATTTTCTGGACAATCGCACACTCCCCCAGGCAAGCGGCTTAAGGGACCGTCAGATAATAAACGAGCTGTCCTACTGCATGGAGCATTATTCCCTGCGTCCGGCAATGTTTATAGCCTATGACCGGGTCGCGCTTTTCTGTCCGGAAAAGCCCACTCTGCGCATAACCTTTGACCGGAATATTCGCTTCCGCACCACGGATCTTTAACTTATCCGCGGCTCCGGCGGACAGTTCATACTGCCGGAGGATTTTTATATTATGTAGATTAAGGAAAACGGCGCAATGCCGCTGTGGTTAACGCATACTCTTACGGAGCTTTCCGTAAAGCCGGGTTCCTTTTCAAAATACGGAACGGCTTATAAGCTGATTTCCGGAGCAGCTACCAATCAATTGTAAAGGATGTGTTTTAATTGTTGTCAAGTATATTCAGTGATACCGCTTCCATGACGGTGTCCAACGCATTGCTCTGCAGCGCGGCCTCGGTGATTCTGGGCTTTATTCTGGCCTTTGTCTACCACAAGACCGACTCACGTTCCTCCAAAAGTCTTTTTATCGCCATAACCGTAATACCCCTTATAGTCCAGGTTGTAATAATGCTGGTAAACGGCAAGCTGGGCACCGGAATCGCGGTAATGGGCGCCTTCTCTCTGGTGCGCTTCCGTTCCGCGCAGGGCACCGGCAAGGAAATAGCGGCGATTTTTGCCGCCATGGCCGTAGGCCTGGCCTGCGGAATGGGCTACCTTGTGTTCGCCCTCGTTATTGCGGCGGTGGTCATAGCGATCATGCTGCTTATCGGCCTTACCCCCATCGGTGAGCGCGTCGTTAAGGATAAGCAGCTGCGCATTACCATACCCGAGGATTTGGAATACGACACCGTGTTTGACGATATTTTCAGCAAATATCTCTCCAAAGTGACCCCGGAGCGCGTCAAAACCACCAACATGGGCAGCATGTACGAGCTTAGGTATATCGTGCGCGTCAAGGACGCCCACAAGGAAAAGGAATTCATCGACGCGATCAGGTGCCGCAACGGCAACCTCCCGGTCTCCCTGGGCGTGGTTCAGTCCGCGCGCGAGGAGCTTTAAGCCCTCCGGAGCCGTCTCCGCGTCTCATGCCGCCCGCACCCTTGCATCATTCATCCGTATACGAATTTCGGCGGAGTGATAAGCCGTATCAGGCATATCGCTTCCGCCGTTTTTATTTCTTATTTAAGCTCTTCATTTCCCGACTCGATACACCGCTATGCCCATGGCGACGGTGCATTTCAGGCCCTCCAGCTTCTCAAGCCGCTCCGCCTCCGCCCTTCCGGTGCGGTAGACATAGGGTGTCATTCCGAAAAGCGCCTTTATGTCCTCCCTGCTTTTAAGCGGCATCTCAAAGCGCAGCTCCTGCAGGCTTTCCGTCACAAAACCCGGAATACCCGTGTTTTCCTCCGGGTTCTCTCTGGGGTTGTCATAAACGGCGCGTTTGAGCTCAAACAGATGCTCTCTGAGCGGAAATACCCGCACAAAACGCCCGTTTTTATTCAAAACACGGCGCACCTGTGCCGCGTCAAAGGGCGCAAAAACGCTCAGCGCACATTCGGCGCACGACGCCTGAACCGGGATATCAAACGCCGAAGCGGTAAAAACCGTAACAGCCTCATTCCTGCGCGCCGTCATGGCGCAGGCGTGCTTGGAAACGTCAAAGCCTAACCCGGTCAAGCCGGTATGCCGCACTATGTAATCGGTGTAATAACCCTCTCCGCACCCCATATCCAGCAGCACTCCGCCACCCGCCGCGCCGCACACGCCGCACAGCAGCCGGGCAACGGGCTCATAGTAGCCCTGCTCCAGAAAGCCGCGCCTTGCCGCCAGCATGGCCTTGTCGTCGCCGTGCCGCCCTGCTCGCAGCAGCAGGTTGACATACCCCTGCCTCGCCACGTCAAAGCTGTGTCCTCCCCGGCATTTCAGACAGCCGCCGTCCTGCTTTAGAGATTTGCGGCAAACCGGGCAAATAAGATACTCACTGCGCATTTTTTACCTTCTTGCCTGCCGCGGCAGGTTCCTTTATCTCGCCCGCCTTTTTAAGCGCCAGCTTGGTCACAACAGGTCCTATAAGCTCATATATCAACGTTGCGCACAGCACCACGGCGCGTATAGTGGCTCCGTACTGCGGTACAACCTTCATTGCCAGCAGGGACAGTCCTATCGCAACGCCGGCCTGCGGAATAAGAGTAAGCCCCAGATATTTTTTTATCGGACTTTCGCACTTGGCTATCACCGCCCCAAGAGACGCCCCCGCCACCTTTCCGACAACACGGGCAAGAATGTATATCACTCCTACCACGCCCACCGAAGCAAGCGCCGTAACATCCAGCTCCGCGCCCGATATTACAAAAAACAGCATGAATATCGGCGGAGTTATCTTGTCTGTCCTCCTCTGCAGCTCACTGCTCTTCTGCGAAAGATTGACACACAGCGCGCCCATCATCATACAAACCAGCAGCGACGACAGCCCCAGCATGGAAGCCAGCGCAGCAGCGGCAAAGACCACCGCCACCGCAAGGCAGGTCAGGTCTCCTTTATCGCGCAGCAAGCGCAGCATAAGCGCCGTAAGCGCCCCCAGCGCCGCTCCCAGCACCAGTGAGCCCACTATTTCAAGCAGCGGTTCCAGTATCATCTGTCCTACCGAAAGCGCCGCCTGGCTTACCATTACCTGAGCTATGGCCGAGCAAACGCTGAAGGCCATCAGCGCCGCCGCGTCATCCATGGCCACCACCGGCAGCAGCATACGCGTCACCGGGCCGTCGGCCTTGTACTGGCGCACCACCATCAGCGTAGCCGCCGGAGCCGTAGCCGCCGCAATCGCGCCCAGCATTATGGCAAGGGGCGTGTCAAACCCAAAGGCCAACAGCGCTCCCGTAACCGCAAGCACTGCCGCAAACGCCTCCAGCAGCATTATGATTATGGGCGCCGCCCCCACCTTCTTAAGATATGAGAGCTTAAACTCTCCTCCTATGGAAAACGCTATGAACCCAAGCGCCACATCGGATATAATGTCAAAGCCGGAAAGCGTATCCTTGGGTATTATACCGGTAACCCCCAGCACCAGTCCGGCCACCAGATAACCGGTGACATTGGGCAGTCTTACAAGCCTTGCAAGATAGGAAAACACAAAGCCGGCAATAATGGCAATTGCAAGATAAATAAGCTGACCTGTCATTTTTCCGCAGTCCTTCCCGGATGTATTCCGTCCACAAAAACCGTGGGCACCGAAAACAGTATGCCGGTATCCGGATGATCTAGTCCTCCGGTCACCTCATCCACAACGGCTCTGACATCATCCACTATCTCATCCTTTACAACGCAGAATACCGTTTTGCTCTGCTGACGCTCCGGGTCTATCAGGGACCTCAGCGAGCCCAGAATACTTCCGGTGCTCCCTCCGTCGTGCAGAGCCCGCGCCATCCCTGTGGACTCTATTATGGTAGCGCCCTTAACGTTTATCTCCACAAAACGCTCCAACAGCTCTTCCAGACATTCCGTCTTGTTGAGTACCAAAACCAGCAGCTGCATTTTTACCCCTCCGCATATCAGATTTCAAATTCCTGCCGGTCCGCACAAAAAATCATGCGGCTTCAAGCTGCCGCATGAAAACAAGCATACCCATTCCGGCCGTGCCGCCGGCTCTGCCCGCAGATTCTCTTGTACGGACTGCATGCTAATTATATACCCGTGCTTATTCTCCGTCAAACAAAATAATCCTCAATTCGCGCCGGGACGCAATAAAATTCACAAAATATGCTTTGATTCCTCACCTCCCCTATGCTATAATAATAATGTTACTCGCGGCATCGGTTTACCGCTTCATACGGATTGACGCAGCACCGTATATAGTCCACCGTCTGTCCGTCTATGTAATCGGTAATAGCGCGCATGCTTTCGTAACTCTCGCCGCGGCTGTAAAGCTCAGACAGCTTTGCATACAGCTTTATTATGCCGTCCGTATCAATAACCACTCTGCGCTCCTGTTCATACATTCTCAATCACCCGCCTTATATGCGTATTATACATAAAAACAGGGGCGAATAAAGTCGTTATTTACATACTTTTACCGTCTATTTTTGCCGTCAAAGGGCAAAAAGGCACGAAAATTGAGGAGCGAATTAAAAAAGCTTATCGAATAATGTGCGTTAAAACACATTTCGGTCGTAAAAACGCCGCACGGCGCGGGCAAAACAACAAAAACGGGAAGGAAATCCAGATGGGCAACAAAGAAATCCGTACGCCGCACCCCGCAGGCAAAAGCGGGAAGGAAAAAAAGAAACTCAGCAAAAAACAAAAAACCGTACTGCTTATCAGCCTTTCGGCAGCGGCAGTGCTTGCAATATCGGGAGCGCTTACAGGCTGGCTGCTTAGCCGCTTCAGCCCCTCGGCCGCGGATGCTCACACCGCCATGAACGCCCTGCCCGAAACCCTTGACAGCACCGTTGCTTTCAAGGACGGCGGCATATACCTTTGCAGCCCCGGTTCCGTCGTGCTTGTGGATGACAATGTGTATGACGCCGACGATGACGTCAATTCCATAGCATATTTCTGGGACTGCAGCGACAATACGCTTATCTACCTTTCCGACCCAAACGGCGAGAAAAGGCTTATGCGCTATAAGGACGGCAGGAGCGAATTTCTTATCAAAAATGTAAACGCGTGGCGCGTAAGCCCGGACCGCTCCAAGATTGCCGCCGTTATAAACGCCGGCGAAACCGGGCTTGGAGGCACGCTGGTACTGCTTACAGAAGGCAAATCCGAACTGCTTGATTATAATGTCAAGGCGGAAACCGTTTATTTCACCCAGGATTCCTCCGCCCTCTTTGCCCAGACCGGCAACGACAACTTCGGCGAGCTGCACTGCTACCGGGACGGAGACAGCTTTATTGTGGACAAGAGCATATTTGCCATGGGCTGGCTCTCTCCCGACGGACAGAGCTATCTTTCTGTAGAGGTCTCGGATACCGCTTACATCTATAATTATACTCTTAAATCCCTCTCCGGCCGGAGCCTCAGCTTCAAAAATGTGGTCTATTCCGAAGCCTCCCCGGACGGCAGCATCATGTATATCCTGCACGACTACGATTCCCAGACCCAGCTTGGCACCCTTACCGTGGCCGACACCTCCTCTTTCCGCACCTTCCGCATCGCGGAAAAGGTCTACGCGGCAAATCACACGGCAGTGACCGATACCGCCCGCGGAATAGTATATGCCACGGCAGGAAGCATGGAAAACCGATACAACATTTACTACTTTGATGTCCCTTCCTGCAAAAGCATCACCCTTGCCCAGAATGCTTACGGCTCCACCTTGGGCAGTATTGCCGTCAACTCCGCAAAAAACAGCGGCTATATGCTGCTTATGGGCAATACCGCGGAGCGCAGCCAGCTTTACTCCTTCTCTCTTGCCGGCGGCAAAATGACCGCCGAAAAGCTGGACGAGGGCGCCATATACGAGATACTGTACTTTGAGGCCTGCGACAGACTGCTCTACAGTGCAAACGGCGATGTCAACAAAGTGGAGCTTTATACAATAAACGGGGGGCAAAGTGAGCGTATGCTCAAAAACTGCGGCGCCATTTACGACTCCTCCACGGCGGCATATTATTCCTGCTCCATTCTCTCCAATGACGGCGCCTACACAGTTTATCTGAAAAACACCGTGATAATTGACGAAACCGATGACGACCCCTTTGAGGAGCACCCCAATGCCGACATTTACGGGACGCTGATGCTGCGCCGCAATCAGGACGGCGAACTGTTTGTCATATCCGGCAATGTACTTGCGGACTCCTTTAGCTGCATCCAGGCCGACGCAAAAGGCCAAAACATCTTCTTCAGCGTGCTCACCCAGGAAGGCAAATTCGATATCTGCCACTATGACACACTTACCGGGGAGAAAACCGTTCTGCTTGCCGGCGCCGATCTTATGGCTGATTATCAGTAGTTCATTTGCGCGGCAGGGGTGCCCCGGAGCCTGCGGCAGAATGCTGCTCTGCAGGCGCCGTAAGCTCTGCGCAGTTTTTTTCGCGACATATTATTTCAGCGCCGCCAACGGCGCTTATAAAACATGGAGGCAACAACAATGAAAAACATAGTCGTACTCTCCGGCGACGGCATAGGCCCCGAGATATGCACCGAGGCCGTAAAAGTGCTGTCCGCCGCTTCCAAAAAGCACGGATTTGAACTTAACTTTATATATAAGGATTTCGGCGGATGCGCCATAGACCACTACGGCACGCCCTTCCCCTTTGATACCCGTTCCGCGGTGGGAAAGGCCGATGCGGTACTGCTGGGCGCTGTGGGCGGCCCGGCATGGGACAAGTGCGCAAAGCGTCCGGAAAGCGGACTGCTTGAGCTGCGCTCCTCTTTGGGCGCCTACGCCAATCTCCGCCCCGCCCGCATTTACAAGGCGCTGGAGGACTCCTCTCCGCTAAAGCGGGAGATCTGTCAGGGCACCGACATCCTGATGGTGCGCGAGCTTACGGGCGGCATTTATTTCGGCAAGCGCGGCACCTCGGAAAGCGGAGACCGCGCCTTTGACACCGAGGAATACTCCGGCGCCGAAATAGAGCGCATAGCACGCGTCGCCTTTGAACAGGCCCGTTCCCGCCGCCGCAGGCTGTGCTCCGTGGACAAGGCCAATATACTGGACAGCTCCAAGCTCTGGCGCCGCTGTGTGGAAGCCCTTGCCAAGCAATACCCCGATGTCGAGGTTACCCACATGTATGTGGACAACGCCGCCATGCAGCTGGTGCGCTGTCCCTCGCAGTTTGATGTGATACTGTGCTCCAATATGTTCGGGGACATACTGTCCGACGAGGCCAGCATGATATGCGGCTCCATAGGCACCATGCCCTCGGCCAGCATCGGCGGAAAGGCCGGGATCTTTGAACCCATCCACGGCTCCGCGCCCGATATCGCAGGGCAGAACGCCGCCGACCCGATAGGCGCGGTGCTCTCAGGCGCCATGCTGCTGCGCAGCCTGGGCTATGATGCCGCGGCGCAGGATATAGAGCGCGCTGTGGAGCTTACCCTTAACGACGGAATATTCACGCGCGACCTCTCCCCGGTCTGCGTGACCTGCTCCGAAATGGGAGACGCCATCGCCGCAAGGCTTTAGATTACCGGGAATTGTTACGGTACTAAAGAAAAACACGCAAAAAAAGCATAAAAAATAGGCGAAAAACGGCCAAAAAACACGCAAAAAATGGGCAAAAAACACGCAAAAAACGGCCAAAAATAAGCAAAAAAACGGGCAAAAAAGCCATGGAAAATGACCAAACGGCGCTTACATAAGCGCCGTTATTTCAAATAGGTATTCTAATCCGCAAGCCCGGCAGGGCCGTATAATTACTTATAGCTGCCTGCCGCCGTCTACTTATAGCTGCCCGCTACCGTCTCCACCTTGAGCATATTGGTGTTGCCGGGGGTATCTATAGGAATGCCCGCCACTATAACCACCCTGTCGCCCTCCTTGACGGCATCTATCTGCTTTGCACAGTCTATGGCATGGCGGAGCAAAACATCAAAGCTGTGCTGATAACGCGCCACAACAGGGTACACACCCCAGGAAAGGGCAAGCTGATGGAATGTCTTCTGCACCGGAGTGGCGGCAATTATGGGCTGATACGGCCTGAATTTTGACATCAGACGCGCCGTTTGCCCGTATTTGGTAAGGGCGATTATTGCCCGCGCATTTATGTCGCGTGCCGTAGTGCAGGCCGCGTCGCAAACCGCATTGGTGGTATCACCGGAATCTATTTCATAGCTTATCCCGTTATATACCTGCATACTGAAAGCATCCTTTTCCGCCTGATAAGCAATTTTGGCCATAGTCCTTACGGCCTCGACCGGATACTTGCCCACAGCCGTCTCGCCCGAAAGCATGACTGCGGAGGTGCCGTCAAAAACAGCGTTTGCAACATCGGTTATCTCGGCTCTTGTGGGGCAGGGCTGGTTTATCATGGATTCCATCATCTGCGTGGCAGTTATGACCATTTTGCCCGCCTGATAGCACTTGCGTATAAACCGCTTCTGGAGTCCCGGAATACGCTCAAACTCCACCTCCACGCCCAGGTCTCCGCGCGCCACCATTATGCCGTCGCAGGCCTTGAGAATATCGTCAAAGTTCTCTATCCCCTCAAGATTTTCGATCTTGGCTATAATGCGGATATCGTGTCCGCCGTTATAATCCACAAACTTGCGTATTGCCTCCATATCGGCACGGCAGCGCACAAAGGACGCAGCAATATAATCCACATCCTGTTCTATTCCGAAAAGGATATCTTTTTTGTCCTGTTCGTTAAGCACGGGCATCTCCAGATGCACCGAGGGAACATTAACCCCCTTATGACTGCTCACCGCCCCTCCGCGAGTGACGCGGCAGGCTATGTCGGCGCCGCTGCACTTTTCCACGCGCAGCTCAATGCGGCCGTCGTCTATCAGCACAGCGTCGCCCGGCTTGAGCTGCGAGGGCAGGTCTTTGTATGTAACGCTTGCCTGCTGCGCCGTGCCCGGAACCTGTCTGCCGGTAAGAGTGAACTCATCGCCCTCCCGGAGCAGCACCTGGCCTTCAAAATCGCCAAGGCGTATCTCCGGGCCCTTGGTATCCAGCATGATGGCAAGCGGCAGCCCAAGCTTGCTCCTTGCTTCCTTGAGCATGGCTATAGTGCCGCCATGGTATTCATAGTCGCCGTGAGAGAAGTTAAGCCTTGCGACGTTCATTCCGTTTTTCATCATTTGCTCAACGGTGTCTGCGTTCCTGCACGCAGGCCCCATGGTACAGACTATTTTTGTTCTGCGCATATTTCCTCCAAGAGATCTCTGTTTTGCCCGGACAATGGCGCTTGACATTTGTCCGGACAGACTTCAGCCCGGCGTTACTGCACCGGGCCAAGACATTTTCAAATCCGACAACGCTATTTTTGCGGTGCATGGATATAGTATGACATAAGCTCCTTAAGCACCGACACTATACTCTGCATATCCTCACTGCAGGTAAACTCAAACCTGCCGTGCATATTGGCGGTACCCGTGCAAAGATTGGGGCACGGAAGCCCCTCAAAGGACAGACGGGCGCCGTCGGTGCCGCCGCGTATGGGGATAACCGCAGGCACGACTCCGCAGGCCTCCATTGCCTTGCGGGCATTGTCCACCAGGTGAATGTGCGGCTGAATCTTTTCCTTCATATTATAGTATGAATCCGTAATCTCGGCCTTTACCGTGCCTGAGCCGTATTTGTCGTTGAGATAATCGCATATCTTTTCAACGCGCTGCTTGCGCGCCGCAAAAACCCCGGCGTCATGGTCGCGCAGGATATAATGCGCCCCGGTTTGCTCGACATTTCCGGACAGTTCGTTCAGATGATAAAAGCCCTCATAATTTTCCGTTGCGGACGGTATTTCCGTCGGGGGCAGCATGGAATTGAACTCCTGGAATATCAGCAGGGAGTTAAGCATTTTGTTTTTGGCGCTTCCGGGATGTATATTGCGCCCCTTGACGGTTACAAACACGCTTGCGGCATTGAAGTTTTCGTATTCTATCTCTCCCAGCACGCCGCCGTCCACGGTATATGCAAAATCGGCGCCGAATTTTTTAACATCAAAAAAGTCCGTACCGGCGCCCACCTCCTCGTCCGGGGTAAACGCCACCCTGATTTTGGGGTGCCGGATACTTCCGTCTGCCGCATAAAGCTCCAGAAGCCCCATTATTTCCGCAATGCCTGCCTTATCGTCCCCGCCCAGAAGCGTTGTGCCGTCGGTAACTATAAGATGCTTGCCCTTGAAGCCCTCCAGAACCGGGAAATCCGAGGCGCGCATAACTATATTCTGCTCCTGATTAAGCACTATATCCCCGCCGTTATACATTAGCTCTCTGGGCTTTACTCCGGCCCCGCTCATATCCGGCGAGGTGTCGACATGGGCAATAAGACCCATTACCGGAGCGTCGGCATCGGCTCCGCAGGCCTCCAGTGTTGCGGTGACATATCCGTGCTCATCCATGGCGGCGTCGCTTAGACCCAGCGCCTTTAATTCCTCCACCAGAAGGCAGAGCAGATCCTTTTGCTTCGCGGTGCTGGGATAGGTGCCGCTGTTTTCCTCCGACTGAGTGTCAATTGTGACATATTTCAAAAATCTTTCTTTTGCGCTCATTATAAACCAAGCTCCTCATTGATAATGATTACCGTAATCCGGTTTTTTATTCTCTGCTGCGCGTTAATACAGTACGAACAGCATATACGCTCCGGTGAGCTGCAGCCGTCCGTCATGGACGGGTTATCCTTGAGCAGGGAGACGCAGCGTCCGTTTGCGGCGCAGTAGGTATTACACCCCAGCCGTTTTGCGTTGAGCGGCGCAGCCTTGGTTTTGACGCGCAGCACCGCGGCGTCCAAATCCTTGACTATTTTATTCACGCCGCAGACTATTATAACCTTTTTCGGGCCGAAGGTTATGGCAGAGATCCTGTTTGCAAAGCCGTCTACATTATAAAGCTCACCGTTTTCGGTAAGCGCGTTGCAGCCCGCCAGGTAATAATCCGCTTCAAAAGCCTTATTTGTTGCCCGATCGTCCTTGGTCCTGTCAAAATAATCATAATCCCCGTTTGTAATAAGCTGATATATCCCGGTCTCCCTTAAGGTCATCGAGCCCCCGCTTGCTACAGAGGCGCCTTTTTTGAGCATTCCTCTTACCTTTTCCAGCGCTTCCTCTCCGCTCTGCAGAAAGACCGCGTCCATATTATTGCGCTTTAATGCGTCCAACACTCTGTCTATATCCATTATTATCCCTCCTGCCGTTATAAACGGTATTTATATTTTATCACAGGATGCACCTGCGCGCAAGTTTCACGGGCGCGATAATACGGCTTTTGAAAAAGAAAAGTGCGGACCTTCCGCACTCTCCGTATTTGTTATGCAATTAGCACCCGTCGGTCTCCGGGCATACAAGCCGACATCGCCGCACAGGCTTAACGGCTTCTGCTCTCAAGTTGTTACTTGAATTTCGGTTATATACTGTCCTAAAAGATTGGTCGCGCCTTCGCTATACCCGGAATAAGTCATCCAGTTGGGCGAAAACTCCACCGTGGCAGCCGCAGTGCAATCAATAGTAAAAGTAACGGTATCTCCGGGCGCCATCTGCTTGGTATGATAATCCGTGCCGTTGACTGTGACTTTGCAGTAGCCCGTAGTCGCGCTTCCCGTCGCGCTAAGGGTTACGGTATATTTTTTTCCTGCCGCCAGCAAATATTTGCCGTCAGCCCCGGGTGAAACGGTGATGTTTTCCGCAGTGGGGTTTTGCGCAACGCTGATACTTATGGAATATGAAGCGGAATGAATGCTTTCCGTATTGCCGGTAACGCTTTGGTTGAACCACGCCCAAGTCAGACCGCCCATACACACGATACACAAAAGAATACCCATAATCGATGAAGCGAAAAGGCGCAAAAATGCGCTGTCGGCATCTTTTTTATATTTATTTTGATTAAGCATTTGTTTTGTCTGTTTTTTATTGCTTTTCACAGCCCATTCCCCCTGCTTATTCTCAACTAACCGACAATCAAAAGGCGCAGTATCTACGCTATTTGATGTTCTATGCTCATTATTGCCGCTCCCGCCTTTTGAGAGGGAGCAGGCAAATATCAGTTAATAATCACGCTGCTTTCAGACGGCTCGGCAGCATCCTTTTCCATGCATTTGCCGGTATAAGTAATGCTGAGAATATTGCCGCTTGAAGTGATATGTTCATTTATATTAAATGTTGCAGCGTCAAAAGGCGTATCATCATTGGCAAGATACGGTGCCGTAATACTGTTATCGGTAATTGTATACAGCACGGCAGCGTTTGTCGCAGCACTGTGGAACCAGAAGGCGTTTCCGCCATTAACGTTGACCGTATTGCCCGATACAATAAAGGTCTCTCCGTCCGTCAGCTGGATTGCACCCCGGTCGGGCTCGCTGTTAGTGCTGACTATGCTGTTGTTCCTTACAACGAAATCCGTCTTGGCGGAATGCAGATTGATACCGCGAGAGTACCCGGTAACGGAATTGCCCTCAAATGTTACCGTATTTGTAACACCTCTGAAATCGCTGCCCTGGTGGAAATAAGCATACCGAGAGGTGCCGTCGCTTATGAAGGCGTTGTTTATAATGTTCTCGTTACGGAAAGTTGCCGTATCGTTGTGATAAACATACATAGTGTTATGGAAGGTACAACCCGTGATATTTAGCGTTACTTTGTTAATTAACATGCTTCCGGCAGTTTTATGCATACCGCTTATATTG
>JAQXIQ010000133.1 GCA_029007865.1 Bacillota bacterium | reverse complement strand
ACCTCACTTTCTTTGGGTAAAAAGATACCCATTTACCGGTATTTGATCTTGCATTTGGGCCGATAGTCATTTTGCCACTTGGATGAATCCATACGGTATCACTTGGCGCGATAACTTTTCTGCCGAGCTTATTTGCTAAATACTGCCTTTGATATGTTTAACCGTCAGTCAATACGGTGACAGGGCAAACATAACGCCCGTTATGCGGACAAAAGCGTCCAAGCTGTATGCCTTGCACCGGACAGCGGTTTATACAGGCCGTGCAGCGCGTGCAGGAGCCGCTCCATACGGGCCGCCCCTGCTCCAGATGTATAGCTCCGCAGGGACAGATGTCTGCGCATTTGCCGCAGGAAACACAGGCGGTTACATAAAAGCCGTCCGTTGCCCGATGGGACAGATAATACTTATGCAGCATATTTGATATAAAGACAGGCAGGCGCTTTTTAAGGCTTGTAAAGCGGCGCTGCTGCAAAAGAAGCGGGCGAATCTGCGCAAGCCGCGCTGCGGCGTCCCGCAGTATTTTCTCCTGCTTTTTCGGGCTTTGGGCGGGCAAAGCCGGAACATAATTGTTCGGCATACGCACCGAAAATACAGCGTCCAGGCTGCGGCCGCGAGCCTTTAGCAAGCCGGAAAGCTCCTTTGCGGCTGCACCTACGCCCGAGTTATAGGTAAAGCAGGCAAAAATATACGCCTCCCCCGGCAAGTCCAGGCGGCTTATTGCCTGAGCGCATACCGACGGGAGGCCATACCAGTAAACAGGAAAAACAAAGCCGATGCGCCGGGCGGCGGGCGATATATCCACGCCTCCGGGCCGCAGGCTTACCACCGGTTCATCCGGCAGTGCCAGCGTACGCGCCGCGCACAGGCAGTTGCCCGTACCGGAAAAATATATCAGCATCCGAAGTATTCCTCAAGCAGCGCTGCGGCCTCGGCCACAAATGCGGCGCAGGGGCGCTTGGCGTAGTATTCCTCGCATCTGGGGTCCGGGTCCGGAGTCCGGGTGATGCCGCTTACATTTTTGAGCAGCTCGCCGCAGTTAAGGGAGCCGAAGCGGCTTGCAAACCGGTCGGTATATGCGCGCACCGTCCTGTAAACATCCCCCTTGTCATCCGGCATGCTTTTCCCCTCGGCCAGGGAGATAACCAGCCCAATAGCACTGACCGCACCGCAGAGATTGCGCGTGCGGGCAAACCCTCCGCCGAAAGCGGCGCCTGCGGCAAGCAGCGTTTCCTGACTTATGCCCAGCTCATCGGCAAAAGCGCCGCATACCGACTGTGCGCAGTTGTAGCCCTGCATGAACAGTTCCGCGGCCATGCGCTGTTTCTCAGTCATAATATACCTCCATAAGCATAAGCCCCTGCGGCTCTGCGGTAAACCCGGCATCGCTGCGTTTACCCGATTCAAGAGCCCTGAGCACCTGCTCCGGCTCCATGCGGCCGTTGCCTACGCTCAGCAGGGTACCTGTCATTATTCTTACCATGTTATATAAAAAACCGTTTCCCGTAACCGTAAAATATATCATATCTCCGGCTTGCCCGGTAATCTCCGCGCTTTTTACGGTGCGCACCGTAGTGCGCGTCTGTGCGCCCGAGGCCGCAAAGGCGGCAAAATCATGAGTCCCCTCCAGCATGCCCGCAGCCCTGCGCATACGCCCGATATCCAGCGCATACGGAAAATGCATAGACCGGTCGCGCTCTAACGCCGAAGCGTGCGGCGCGTTCCATATAGCATAACGGTAGGTCTTGCCTTTGGCGTCAAAGCGCGCGTGAAACCCGTCCGCCCTGCATGCCGAGGTCATGCGTATGTCGGGCGGCAGAGACCTGTTGAATACAAAGGGCAGTTTTTCGGGCGGTATGGAGGTTTCAATATCAAAATGCACCGGCATTGCAAGGGCATGGACGCGGGCGTCGGTCCTGCCTGCGCTCTGCACCGGAATGCGCCTGCCGCAAAGCTCAAATAACACCCGTTCCAGCTCGCCCTGTATGCTGGGCGCATTTTTTTGCAGCTGCCAGCCCCCATAGGCTGTGCCGTCATAGGACACGATGGCTTTTATCCGCATAGAGGGCTCCTTTCGTAACCGGCTCAGAAGGAGCCGGACAGCATCGGAAACAGTACGACAAATACCGAAGCATCCAGCGCTATCAGCGCTATAAGCGCAACAAATGCCGCGGTGCCTACTCCGTCGCGCCAGGTAAACTTAAGCACATGCAGTCTTGTTCTGCCCTCACCGCCGTGATAGCACCTGGCCTCCATAGCCATGGCAAGCTCCTCCGCCCGACGGAATGCCGAAACAAACAGCGGCACCAGCAGCGGTATGACCGCCTTGGCCCTGTGCAGCAGTCCCCCCTCATCAAAGCTGGCTCCGCGCGCCGACTGTGCCTTTGTTATGCGGTCGGCTTCCTCCATAAGGGTGGGTATAAAACGCAGGGCAATGGTCATCATCATGGCCACCTCATGCGCTGGGAATTTAATCTTGGCAAGCGGCCTGAGCAAAGCCTCGATACCGTCGGTAAGAGTGATCGGGGCGGTGGTCAGCGTTAACACCGAAGCGCCTGTTATGAGCAGCACAAGCCTCAGCGCCATAAACACCGCACGCACCAGCCCCTCCTTTGTCAGACGGAATATCCAGAAGCTGAAATAAACCGTTTCCCCGCCGGAAAGCAGAGCATTGAAAACAAAGGTAAATGCCAGCAGTATATATATCGCCTTGAGTCCGCGCAGCAGCATGCGTACCGGCAACTTAGAGGCCGCTACGCAAACGCACAGAAAAGCAAACAAAACTCCTAACCCAATATAGGTTTTAACAAAAAAAGCCGCTATAATATAGACAAATACCGCAATTATCTTAAAACGCGGGTCCAGACGGTGGACAAAGGAATCAATGGGATAGTACTGCCCTACGGTTATGTCCTTGAGCATCCCGCCACCCCCTTATCCAGCAAATACCCTAACATTTCCTGCTCGGTTATTATGCCCTGAGGCACATCCATTCCGCGGGAGCGCAGCAGATCTGCCAGGATGGCGACTTGCGGCACATCCAGCCCCATAGAGCGCATTTGCTCGGTTTGAGAGAACACCTGACGCGGGCTTCCGTCCAGTGCCACGGTGCCCTTGTTCATTACAATCACACGCTCCGCAATGTCCGCCACATCGTCCATGTTATGAGACACCAGAATAACGGTAGCGCCGTATTTCCGGCGATAGTTTTCCACAAGCGACAGTATTTCATGCCTGCCCAGCGGGTCAAGGCCTGCTATGGGTTCGTCCAGCACCAGCACCTCCGGGCGCATGGAAAGCACTCCGGCTATTGCCGCGCGGCGCTTCTGCCCGCCCGAAAGGTCAAACGGACTCATCTCCGCCACCGATTCCGGCAGTCCCACAAGGTTTAACGCCTCGTTTACCCGCTCCGTGATTTCCTCCTGCGAAAGCCCGAGATTGCCCGGGCCGAAGGCCACATCCTTGGCCACGGTTTCCTCAAAAAGCTGATATTCCGGGTACTGAAAGACCAGTCCTACGCGGCGTCTCAGCTCGCGCAGCGGCACCTTCTTTTCCGTCAGGTCAATGCCCTGCACCGTGATGGAACCGCTTGTTGGCCTGATAAGTCCGTTAAGATGCTGGATCAGGGTAGATTTCCCGCTTCCGGTGTGCCCGATGACCGCCACGTACTGTCCGTCGGGTATTTCCAGGCATACATCGGAAAGCGCCGCATATTCAAACGGAGTCCCCGGAGCATATATATGTGAAAGATGCTTTATCGTGATGGACATATTCTATCGGCAAGCTCCTCTATGGTAAGAATATCCGGGGGCAGGTCTGCCCCGTGACGGATGAGGCTGTGCGCAAGAGATGTCATCTGCGGCACATCCAGCGCAAGCTCGCGCAGTCTCTCCTGCTGCGAAAACACCTCTCGGGGAGTACCCTGCATTATTATCTGCCCCTCCGACATCACCGCAACACGGTCGGCCAGTATAGCCTCTTCCATAAAATGCGTTATATGCACCACCGTCATTCCGTCATTGCGGCACAGGCTCTCCACACTGCGCATTACCTCGCGGCGCCCCATCGGGTCCAGCATGGCAGTGGGCTCGTCCAGTATCAGTATCTCGGGCCGCATGGCCAGCATACCGGCAATGGCTATACGCTGTTTTTGCCCGCCCGAAAGCTTGTGCGGCGCGCTTTTGCGGAATTCCGTCATGCCTACGGTCTGCAGCACCTCGTCAATGCGCCTGTTCATCTCTTCCCGTTCAATTCCGAGGTTTTCCATACCAAAGGCAATATCGTCCTCCACAACCGTAGCCACCAGCTGATTGTCCGGGTTCTGGAATACCATTCCCGCCTTTTGCCGTATCGCCAAAAAGTTTTTTTCGTCGGAGGTGTCCATTCCGCATACCTCCACCTTGCCTCCGGTGGGCGTGAAAAGACCGCCCAACAGCTTGGCAAGCGTGGATTTGCCGCTGCCGTTATGCCCCAGTATGCACAGGAATTCACCCTTGCGTACGGCAAGGCTTATCCCCTGCAATATCTGCGTATCTCCGTCCTCGTAGGTATAGAGGACATTTTCCGCTTTTATCATATCCATCAGCAAAAGTACCCTCGGAATGTATTTACTCGTGTTTTATCCGTAATATTATACAACAACCCGGCGATTATGAAAAGCGATTGTTTTATCCGCCGCTCATGCCGCCAGCTGTTTTCTTTGCGGTAACGCGCCGTGCCTGCCCAAACAAAAAACGGCACGCGTGCTTTTGCCGCAGTGCCGCCGATGCATAAATGCCGCAGAGTTAAACCGCTTCTCCCGGCTTCAATACACCTTTTTTGAGTATGGCACAGCCGTACAGGCGCTCCTCGCCCGTCGATACTACGGCAAAGGCCTGCTTTGCACAATCATAGAAGCTGAACCTGTCAATAAACTCGATTTTGGTCTCGCCGTTGTTTTTAAGCACGGTCGCCTTGAAATCGTCCCATATGTCCGGGACATAGCTGTCGCCGGGATTAACCGCCATAAGCTGCACCGGGCAGTCCACATACTGGTCAAGCGGCATGAGCCTAAGTATGGCGTCCATCATCTGCACCGCATCGGCGCCCGGCGTATATACCACCCTGGTGCCCTGCGAAGCCGCCGGGAAATTCGCATCGGCCAGCACTATGGTATCCCCGTGCCCCATATCGTTAAGTATCTTGAGCAGATCGCCGTTTATCAGCTTGGGTACATTCTTCAACATAATATCATCCTCCGAAATCAGATTCTGCGCCGCTTCCGCCGTTTAATATAATGATTATATGCCCTCGGGGCGTATATGTCAAGATTCCGTTTGCCGTTTTTCCGGCTTCTTGCGCAGTTCTTCCGCGCCCATGCAGGCTTTTCTTCCCTCCGCCGTTGCCGCGCAGCAGCAAGAAAATAAAATTTTCTCATTTTCCTTGACAAACGGATGGTTTTTTGCTATACTGCAAAAGCATCTGGAGAGATGTCCGAGTGGTTTATGGAGCTGGTCTTGAAAACCAGTGATGTCGAAAGGCACCGTAGGTTCGAATCCTATTCTCTCCGCCAAGTCAGCTAAAATATTTTTATCATATTCGGTTATTATGGAGTTGTACCCAAGTTGGCCGAAGGGGCGCCCCTGCTAAGGGTGTAGGTCGGGTTACCGGCGCGAGAGTTCAAATCTCTCCAACTCCGCCAAGAATAAACGCACTT
>JAQXIQ010000132.1 GCA_029007865.1 Bacillota bacterium | reverse complement strand
ATACCCCCCGCATAAAGCATCAGATATTCAGCCCGGACCGCTCCGGCAAAGGTTTGCGCCAGCGACGCAATTATAAGCGCCCTCTGATTATCGCCGCACAGGTCAAAAGTGCTGCCGAGATTTATAAAAACTATGCCGTTGAGCAACACGGCGTCCGTGCATTCTACCGGAACATCAAGCCGGGAATTGAGCATTCCCAGGGTATGTGCGGCTATAGCTCTGTAATCGTTACTGAGGCAAAGGACATTATCGGTTTCCAGCATACCGTCCATGCCCTTAAAGGCAATTATCCTTACGGGCTTTGGGGCGGGTTTTGCCGAATATAACTGCGGCACAAACTCAGGAAGCTGGCTCCCTGTCTCCGGCGCACCGCATGCCCCAAGCAAAAATATACACGCCGCAAGCGTAATTATCGCAAGCTTTTTGATCATCAACCGATTCTAGCCTTTCAGAACATATTCCAGAAAACTGCAGTCTATATAATACCTGTTCCCCTCAAGAACAAGCATTACGGGTATGTTTTTGTGTTCAAAGGTGCTGCCGGCAGACCTGGAAACATAATCAAGCATAACAACCGCTATTGCACCGCCGCCGGTAATCGCCGCGTTGTCGGAAACCGAATAGTCGCCCACCGTAAGCTTCAGAGCGCTCATGCGGGCGGTGAATTCCTCTTTGGACAGCTTCTGACTGCCGGTATACGATTCCTCCGCAATAAGCTGATAGAGCTGCTCCGTCTGATTGGACGCCAGCATTCCCATTGCCAGGCGGACAGTATTGGCCGGAGTGAGAATATAATCATGCTGCCTCGGCAAGGCCTCCAGAGGCTGCTGTTCGTTCCCGTCGCCTATAAAGCCCGCCTGCTCCCTGGTTACCCTGTCCGCCACACCGTCCGCATTAAGATCTATATAGAGCTGAACGCGCGCATAGCCGCCCAGCTCGGTAAGAGTGTTTACCAGAGTATAAATCGCCAGCCTGCGCTGCCTGTATACCTGGCGTGACAGCTCCGCGTCGTTCTCCCAGCCGCTGTTAATGCTTGCAGGCACCTCCAGTATCTCCTTTGAAAGCGAAACATAGATGTAGTCGTTATTTGTGGTAATGCCGAGAATCCTGGTATTTTTATTTATCAGGTTGACTAACTCTTTATTCTGAGTGCCGTTAATCAGCGCGGACAACACCGCATATTCCTTGGAAATATCCTGTTGATATGATATTTCGCGCAGTTCGGGCAGCATATAGTCATATCCGTCCATGCAGTAATAAAGAGTATTGTATATACCGGTTTTCTCACTGCTGTTCGGAATTGACTGAATGATATCGTGCGAACCGTTGCTGTTTGTGCCGTTATTGAGATAAATATTCTCCGAGCACGCGGAAAAGAGGAATAACACCGCCCCCAGCACGGCCGCCGCAACTGTTTTTTTCATGCTTCTCACCTCATTTAAGCGGCTGAAGCGGAAGCTCAACCGTAAAAGTGGAACCGCTTCCCTTTACGCTCTGTACGCCTATGCTTCCGTTATGCTGCTTTACAATGCTCTCAACAATGGACAGCCCGAGTCCGGTGCCTCCGGTCTCTCTGGAGCGTGCCTTGTCAACCCGGTAAAAGCGTTCAAATATCCGCTGCTGATCCTCATCGGAGATACCTATGCCCTGGTCGGAAACCGATATTACTGCGTTCTTGCTGTCCTTGGTTATACTGATGGATATAGTGGTATCTTCCGGCGAGTATTTGATGGCATTATCCACAAGATTGGAAAACGCCTGCTGCAGCTTCATTGCATCTCCAACAACAGTGGGGTCGCCCTCGGAGCGCAGCTTTATTTCTATTCCCTTCATTGCTGCCAGAGGCTGAAGCTTATGTCTGACTTTATCCAGCAGATCGGTAATCTGAATGGGAACATAATTGGGCACTTCCTCAGACTTGTCCATACGCACCAGTGTCAGAAGATCGTTTATAAGATATGTAAGCCTGTCGATTTCATGGCTTATGTCGGAAAGAAATTCTTTATATATTGCCTCATCGGTCCCCGGCTGGTTTATGAGGGAGTCAACCAGTATCTTCATTGTCGCAAGCGGAGTTTTCATCTCATGCGACGCGTCCGAAACAAATTTATTGCGGGACTCCTCCAGGGTTTCCATTCTTGCACACATTCCGTTAAAGGCGCTTGCCAGCTCAGCCAGCTCATCCTGCCCCTTTCCCGCCTGAGCTCTGACCTTAAAATCGCCTTTTGACATAACCGCAATGGCGCCGGACATACTTTTAAGAGGCCGGAAGTACCTCCTTAACAGCAGCACAATTATGACGCTTACCGCAATGCCTACAGCTACGCTTATAAGAATAATCCTGAGAGTAAGTGCATTTACCTCGTCCACGATATCCTGAAACGGCGAGGATATCAGCACCGCCCCTACCAGTTCGTTATCGTATTCCGCTCTTGCGGCGGTGTATATAGCCCAGTACTCATCCCTGCCCTCTTTGTCCGGTATATATTCCGAAACAAAGCTGCCGTTATCTTTAAGGGGCAGAAGATAAGTCCCCGCAGAAAAGCTCATGCCCTCAAAAAGGCAATCGTTAACCTCCTTATTGGATACGCAGACCCCGTAAAATTCCGAATAGTTATCCGCCACAACCGAAGCGGCTTGATTAAATACCAGTATCCTGCAATTATTTTTTTCCCCGAAAGCAACGCAATAGTCCGCTACTGCGTGCCAGTCGTTTTTATAAATCAATGCACTGAGCTCCGGCACCGAACTGAGCACGGTTTTTTTCTGGTCATCCATGCGGCGTTCTATCAGGCTGTTGCCCATAGTATTGATTATTATTATATTTATCAGGACAAGGGCGGCAAAAAGCACCAGCAACACCGCTACCGTAATCTTGACCCACAGGCTGGAAATAATCTTACTTTTCCGCAAAGTAATAACCCACTCCCCATTTTGTAAAGATATACTCGGGCTCATCCGGATTGGTTTCCAGCTTTTTTCTCAGTCTGCGGATATGTACATCCACGGTGCGCACATCACCGGCATATTCATATTTCCAGATGGTCTCCAGGAGATCCTCTCTTTTGTACACCACGCCCGGATGAGACATGAGCAGATGCAGAATGTCAAATTCCTTGGCCGTAAGCTGAATATTTCTGTCCTTTATGGTTACCTGTCTCTTCTGGAAATCCACCGTCATGTCCTTGAATTCCGCTATTTCTCCGCGCATGCCGGCAGAGCCGGCCAGCCTCCGGAAGATGGACTTTATGCGGGCCTTGACCTCCAGAATATTAAAGGGTTTGCTTATATAGTCGTCGGCGCCGTATTCCAGCCCCAATATTTTATCCATATCCTCGCCCTTTGCGGTAAGCATTATAATGGGAACATTTGATGTTTCCCTTATGGTACGGCAGACTTCCAGCCCGTCGATCCCAGGAAGCATGACATCAAGCAGTATCATATCCGGGCGGTACTGTTCAAACTGCTTAAGCGCCTCTTCTCCGTTAAAAGCCGCAGCCGTTTCATAGCCGTCCTGCTCAAGCGAAAACTTCAATCCTTTAACAATAAGCGGTTCATCATCCACGATAAGTATTTTCTTTTCCATATTACATACCACCTTTACCTTGATATTCTAACATAAACCACACAAATAATCCAATACTTATTTATTAAATAATGAACATTTGCTTTTAACTATTTACAAACGGCTTATTTATTGATACAATAATAAGTAAAGTATAATTGTTTAAGCAATAATCTTATTCATAACAGCACCGTGATTACGCTCACAGGCGCACACGGACTGTTTATGCCGCAGCACGGCTCCTTTTGCCGCCGCAGGAGCTGTTTGCTTTCGGTTCGTGTTCAGGCGGCAGATTGGAGTTCCCGATGAAAAGAATCTTTTCCGCAGCACTCATAATGCTGCTTACATTTATTACGGTTTTATCCCTGACAGATACAGCACTCGCCAAGTCTTTCCTTCCCATAAACACAGATGCCGGAGCCCCTGCTGCCGCACCGTCCATATCATCGGAAAAAGCCATTGTTGCAGACAATACTACGGGAACCATACTGTACTCCAAGGGCAATCTGACCTCAAAAATCTACCCTGCCAGCCTTACGAAGATTATTACGGCGCTGGTAACTGCGGAAAATGTCGACGACCCGGACAATGCTATAGTAACCGTTTCCCGCAAGGCCTGCAATCTTACCTCCGGCGCCTCCGTAATGGGCCTTGAGCCCGGAGATAAAATTTCCGTTACCGATCTGTTATACGGTCTTTTGCTCCGAAGCGGCAATGACGCAGCCATTGCCCTTGCCGAATTTGTGGGCAGCAGCGTGGATTCCTTTGTGGAAATGATGAATAATAAGGCCGCCGAGATGGGCGCCGTAAACACCAATTTTAAAAATCCGCACGGTATGCATAACGAGGAGCATTACTCCTGCCTGAACGATATGCTGATCTTTGCCTCGGTTCTTACCGAAAACCAAACTCTTGCGGCGATAGTAAGCACCTATTCCCATACGGTAAACATCACACGCAGTTCCCGCAAGGTTACTCTCGAGCTTACCAATACAAACCAGCTCCTGAACCGGGAAAGCACCTACTATAACAAATATTTTACCGGCATGAAAACCGGTACCACTAACGCCGCCGGATACTGCCTGGCCTCCAGATACCAGAAAAACGGCAAGGACCTGCTTATACTTACCTTCAAGGGTCACGACGAAAACTTCTATTCCGATACGTTAAAGCTTGCCGAATATGCCGATGCGTCTTTTGCCGTAGTCAACCTGCGCGAAATATTTGCAGCCCGCGATTTTGCCATAAAAATTGATAATGCTTCGGTAGCCGACTCTAATAACGGTCTGCTGACCCTGCGCTTCAGCGAAGTTCCGGATATCACCTACACCACGACATCGGCACTGGCGCAGGCCATAAAAAATCAGGCCGATCCGCTTCGGATAGTCCTTCCGGAAAATCTGTCCGCTCCGATATATACCGGCGACAGTGTAGGCAAGGCAACGATATATATGGGTGAGAATATTCTGCTGGAGGGCGAGCTTATCGCCACCAGGACGGTACTGGACCATATCGAAGTACCCGATGATCTAGTAGCTCTGTACATACAAAACGAACGCCCCGCGTCACTTTGGAGTGCCGCACTTATAGTTTTGGGCGTCATAGTGGGAATTGCGGTAATATTTGCCCTGTTCCTGATAATCAAGCTTATAATTCACAATAAAAAACAGCGTTCCGGCCGCCGGTCAAATGTTTATTCCAGGCGCAGCCGTCCCACGCGCACCAGTAACGGCTATTGAAAGCCGGCGCCGCAATAAGCCGGAACATACTTCAGGCGCAAACCGCCATTTGATTTTTACAGACCGCCCTGTGCGCATGTTTCGACCGGCACAGTGATCAAAAAAAACAAAAACGCATATGCTTTCAGCTATTCAGGATAAAACGAAAGCCGCATAACGCGGCTTTTGTGTTTACTGCATCAAAGCAAAAGAGGCTCCGAAGCAATCAGTTATAAACGATGTCGGGTTTTTGCCGCAGGATTACGCTAATTCTGCGGAACAATGCTGTTGTCCACAAGAATGGGCACGCCGGCAACCTGCAGCCCTACAATGCTTTCCAGCTCGGATTTAACACCTTGCTGTATCTCGGTCGTTGCCTCGGGGATAACGGTGTCATTTACAAGCGCCACCCTGACAAGCACCGTAAGACCCGCCTCTTCCACTCTGGTATTAACCCGGCAATCCCTCACATATGCAAGTTTTTTTACGGTTTTAAGCGCTATTGAATTTATGGAGTCTACGGAGACCCGTATAACGCCGTGCTCGGTGGACTTGATAACCGTGGATGCCGCCGCAGCCTTGCCCGTGCACAAAAACATCATGGAAAAGCATATAACTATCAGTAATACAGCAACCGCAACGGCGCACACCGTAAAGAACGCATTACTCCTGATGGCGGAAATAAACTCCGCAATCCGATCCGCTCCGAACACTCCGCACATCACAAGTGCAAACATTACCACTACCGATATCATCAGCAGCGAATACCCGATCAAAAGCAGTCTCTGTCCGGTTTTCATCAAAATACCCTTCCTTTATTTAAGTTTCTGTGTGTCGGAATCATCCGCCTTGACATTTACTCCCTGAACGTTAACATTTACCTCTACCACTCTTAACCCAGTCATGGTTTCCACGGCTTTCTTGACATTCTCCTGAACGTTGCCGGCAACCTTGTGCATCTCACAGCCGTATTCCACAATGACATTCATATCTATCGCGGCTTCCTCCTTACCTATCTCCACCTTTATGCCCTTTGTAAGGTTCTTTTTGCCAAGGAGTTCGGCAAAACCGCTGGTTATTCCGCCGCTCATTCCGACGATACCCTTTACCTCCGTAGCCGCTACGCCCGCAATGGTTGCTATAACATCGCTGGCATAAGTGACCGAGCCGTTATTTGATTTGCAGTCATATACAGTTATTTCATCAGCCATTTCAAACACCTCTAACAATATAAATATAAATCCCTTTTCGATGTATACTATTATTGTAACAGAATTGCTCATTATTATCAACAGAAATTTGTATAAAACCGCCACACACAATTCCGTCATAAAGTAAAAGCGCCTCCGCATTGTAAACGGAAACGCTTTTTTTGTGCTTTTCAGTTCTTTCTCTTGATTCTTTTAAGTATGCAGCGTATCAGCGCCGGAGGTTTTACACAAACGATCCTCATGTTTTCACCTCCTCACCCAATCAGTACACATATACCCAATGCGGCCAGCAAGCATCCCAGTATCGTCAGCCAAAGCCAGAACGGAACGCAGCAAAGCACAATAATAAGGCCGCATAACAGCAAAGCATAACCGATCAGGGTGGTCTTTCTGCCATAACAATTTACGCATCGCATAAAATCACCCGACCTTCCCAATGCCATAATATTCATAGGTAGTGTCGGGTGTGAAAAAGTCAGTATTTGTTTGTATTTGTTACTGTAAGTCAGTATTTCTGTGCACATATGCGGCCACCGCCCCCTGCGAGAGTACGACAAAGGCCGTATTGCCCATCATTACATTGCTCAGACCGCTGTGCGAAAGACTTTCCGTCCTGCCCAGGTGCAGCTTTACGGTGGGATACTTAAACCCTGCGGAATACTCTATCCGGGCGGAATCGGTATACGGAAGCAGTGAAACCGTACAGCCCCGGCAACCGCAGATTACAGCCTCATCTCTTATGATGCTGACCTCACAGCCATCCGAGACGGCGCGAATTGAGCAACGGTCGGCGAATTCATAAAGCAGGCGCATATTCTCTGCCTGGTGATCGGCCCGTCCACCCATAGCTCCCAGAAAAACTATATCGTCATAATGTCCCTCAAGAGCCTTTTCCAGCGCCAACTGGCCGTCGGTATAATCCTTTTCCGGCTCATGTCTGCAAACGATACCGGTTGGCTTTAAGCATTGAGCAACCATCTGATAGGGAAATGAATCAAAATCCCCGACAATGCAGTCCGCCTTAATGCCATACCTGGCCAGATAATCACAGGCACCGTCCGCGGCAATTACATACCCGCCCGCCGTCTGCACCGCTGCAAGATGCCTTGAGGGCGGATCACCGTTCAGACAGATAATGGCCTTCATACCTTACCCACGCAGCCTTCTTATTGCCTCTGCCGGGTCCGGATGTCCGAACACCGTGCTGCCGGCAACGATAACATTGGCACCGGCCTTTAATACCGGCCCGATGTTTTCAAAGTTTATACCGCCGTCTATTTCCAGTTCTATGTCATAGCCGGAGGCGGCAATCATATCGCTGACTTCCTTGACCTTGGGCAGCACTGCGGGGATGAATTTCTGACCGCCGAAGCCGGGGTTTACCGACATAAGCAGTATCATATCGACGCAATCCAGGCAGTATTTTACATAATCCACAGGTGTAGCCGGATTGAGAACTAGGCCGCATTTTACGCCCTTGGCGCGTATATACTGAAGCACCCGCTGTATATGCGTGGTAGCCTCGGCATGTATCGTTATTATGGACGCTCCGGCATTTACGAAATCGTCAATGTAGCGCTCCGGCTTATCCACCATAAGATGCACATCAAGCGGCAATGACGTGTGCTTTTTTATGGCCTTTATCATGCCCGGTCCGAAGCTGATATTGGGCACAAATGCGCCGTCCATTACATCGCAGTGGATATAGTCGGCGCCGCTCTTTTCCATAAGTTCCACTGCTTTTCCCATCTCGGCAAAATCCGCCGACAAAATACTTGGCGATATTTTAATCATATCTGTTCCTCCAATTGATTTTTATCTGATTGTAAAGCTTACAATAGCGCTCATATCTTTCCTTTGACAGCTTCCCGCTTTCCACGGCGGCCTTTACGCCACAGTCCGGCTCGCTTGTATGGCTGCATCCGCGAAATCTGCATTCCGAGGCATACGCAGCATATCCGGGATCAAAGCTGGAAACAAACACGGCGGGGTCAATAATTTCGTCCTCAAAGAGGGAAAAACCCGGCGTATCGGCAATATAACTGTCCGGAGCGAAGCGAAAAAGCTCGCAGCATCTTGTGGTATGTCTGCCCCGGTCCGTCTTACGGCTCAGCCCCCCGGTCTGAAGCCGAAGCTCCGGCAGAAAATACGAAGCTATGCTGGATTTACCCACGGCACTTTGTCCGGCAAAGCAGGATGTATAGCCTGTAAGCATACTCTTAAGCTGCGGCATTCCTCTGCCCTCCCGGCAGGAAACCGTTATGCACCGTATATCCGGCTGTTCAAACTGCGCCCTGAGCCGCTGAGCGGCTTCTTCGTCCAGTTCGCTTTTATTTATAACCGCAATGGGCGCGATACCGTTTTGCCTTGCCGAAAAAATCAGCTTTTCCGCCAGCAGAAGGTCGGGCTCCGGCTTTCTGACAGCCAGCACAATCACCATTATGTCTATATTTGCCACCGGCGGTCTTATCAGTTGATTTCTGCGCGGCATAACCTCGCAGATGCGGTATGAGCCGCGTTCCTCCTGAAGCACCACCGAATCGCCCACTCTGGGTTCTATTCCGTCGCTTCGGAAGCTGCCCTTTGCCTTTGCCGCGATGCCGCCCTCAGCCGTATCAACATAATAGGTTCCCGCCAGCAATTTATATATCCTGCCGCTGAGCATCAGCCCCTCCTATTCGCCTGCGCTTCCGTGTTTTCGGTGTTGTCCGTACTTTCCTCAATAATAGTTACAAGGTTTCCGTCTTTATCGTAAAACAGCATAACATATTCTTCCGGAGTTCGTTCTCCGTTGATGTAAAGATAATACACCTTCTTTTTCGGAGAAAAGCTGTTCTGTTCATACCTGAGTTTTTCGCCCGGCTCAAAGGTAGAGCTGTCCACTTCCTGGTCATAAACGGTTATCTCGTTACCGTTATCATCCATAAAGGTAATCTTAAGATCCGTAGGAACGGTTATCTCCGGTATTTCAATTTCCACAACGCCCAGATACTGCGCCGCGGGCCCCTTGCTTATATAGATCTTTATCTGTACGTCGGCGTCATATTCGAATTCAACGCCGGGAGCAGGCTCCTGCCGTATAACCATGCCGGCAGCATACTTATCGGAGTATTCGTCATATTTGCCGCCGAAAGAGAAGTTCTGGTCTGCAATGGCCGTCTTGGCCGCATCCTCGGTGCGCCCTATCAGGTTGGGAACACGCTTTTTAAGCAGGCTGGATTTTGCAATCCATATTTCCACCGTAGTGCCGCGCAGCACCATGGTATCGGCTTCCACCGACTGCTTAAAGACTTTCAGCGACGAATAAACATCCGTGTTTTCATAGTGCACCTCTCCCGGGATAAGGCCGGCATTCAGGATGGCTTGTTTTGCATCCTCTTCGGACATGTTCTTCAAAAGAGGCACCTTGACCTTTTCCGGCCCTCCGCTTACATCGAAGGTTATTGTGGAGTATTTTTCCACAATCTCGCCTTCGGCGACGCTCTGTCCCATGACCTGCCCCTCCGGGACATCGTAGGTGTAAATATAATTCGGTTCCTGCGGAGTGCGCAGCCCGGCATCCTTAGCCCACTTTACAGCCTCTTCAAAGGTTTTTCCAACCATGTTTTCCACCTTGACGCTGCCCTGGCTGATCGGGCCTTCTGTTCCGCTGTCTCCGAAGAGCCAGACGAAAAATACAGTCAGAAGCGCAAGCACGGCTATTATGCCGGTGATCATTATCACAAGTCTGCGGGTAAACTGCTTTTTTTGCAGTTTGGCGTTTTTGGACGAGCTTCCGGACTTTTTTCCGCCTCTGTTTTTATTGCTCTGAGCCATGATATCTCCCCCCTCTGTTACGGGCATTACAGCCCTGGACGCACGAATGGTAAAAGCGTCCGGATCTCTCTGCGCCGAGAGCAGATCCTCCTTTAACTCTCCTGCCGTCTGATACCGTTTAAGCGGATCTTTGGACAGGCATTTAAGTATTATATCATTAAGACACTGCGGTATGTCCGGATTGACCTCCTTGGGTCTTCTGGGCGACTGGTTGATATGCTTCATGGCAACCGTGATTGCATCGTCGCCGGTAAAGGGCAGCGTACCCGTAGCCATTTCAAAAATGGACACACCAAGGGAATATATATCGGAGCGCGCATCGATAATGCCCCCCTTGGCCTGCTCCGGCGATATATAATGCACCGAGCCTATAACGTCCCGTCCTGCCATGGTGAGCGTATTCTGGTCTATAAGCCTGGCGGTGCCGAAATCGGCAACCTTCAGCGTTCCGTCCCTGTCTAACAGTATATTCTGCGGCTTGATATCTCTGTGGATGATGCCGTTTTCGTGCGCATGCTCAAGCGCATCGCATATCTGTACGGCGGCATCCACCGTCTCATCAAAGCTAAGACGGCGTTTTTTCAGGATGTATTCCTTGAGGGTCAGGCCGTCCACGTATTCCATGGCAATATAGTCTCTGCCGTCCTCCAGCCGTCCCACATCCAGAATATTGACTATATTACGGTGGGAAAGGTTGTGCAGAGTCCTGGACTCTCTTATGAAGCGTTCAGCCTGCTGGGCGTTATCGCTCAGTTCATCGCGGAGCACCTTTATCGCCACGGGAAATCCGTCGCTGAGCCGCACGGCCTTATACACGACACTGGTTCCGCCGGAACCTATTTTTTCAATTATTTGGTATTTTTCATTTATTATCTGTTCCATCAATCGTTCCTTATAACAATTACGGTAATATTGTCAAAGCCTCCGGCCGCTTCGGCGCGCCTGACCAGAGAATCCGCCGCCTGCTGAGGACCTGCCTGCTTAAGCTCTTCTGCGATAACTGTGTCTTCCAGCATGGATGTAAGCCCGTCCGAACAAAGCATAACGGTGGTACCCGGGCCGAACGCCGCCATATATATATCGGCGGAAACAAAACCGTTTATCCCCACCGCGCGGGTTATTTTATGCCGCTCCGGATGTGTCCTTGCCATCTCGGGCGTTATTTCACCGGCTCTGACCAGCTCCTGCACATAGGAATGATCCGTAGTCACCTGGCGCAGCCCGTCATTATCCATGATATAGCACCTGCTGTCGCCGACCTGCGCTATGTAAACCATATCCTCCGCAATAAGGGCCGCGGTGCAGGTGGTACCCATTCTGCTGAGCTCCGCATTCATCCGCCCGGTTCGGAAAACCGCCTTATTGGCTTCGTTTACGGCGCTGCGCAGCAGCAGAGGGTAATCCTCACAGCCGGGGAAATTATCATTGACAAAGGTGGACACGGTGCTGACCGTCAGCGTGCTGGCTATCTCGCCCCCCTTGGTGCCGCCCATTCCGTCGGCCACCATAAACAAGGGAGCTCCCCCCGCGAGAGGAACATGATAGAAATCCTGATTAAACTGCCTTATACATCCCACAGAGCTTTTTACACCGAATGTCAAGTAGATTCCTCCCCCTCTTTGAGATATCTTCTGCGAAGCTGACCGCAGGCTCCGGCTATATCGCTGCCCCGCTCTTTACGAACGGAGCATGATATATTGTGCTGCCTCAAGGTCTTTTCAAACACCGACATTTTTACAGGCTCGGCGCTGTCCAACTGCCGTTCGTCTACCTTATTTAGCGCAATAAGGTTTACATGACACTGCATTCCTCTCAGCCTGCCTGCAAGCTCCGCGGCGTTTTCGCGGCTGTCATTTATACCCTTTATCAGGGTATATTCAAAAATGACCCTGCGGCCGGTTGCTTTTATATAATGCCGTGCCGCCTCCAACAGCTGCTGCATGGAATAGGCGCGCGCAACGGGCATCGTCCGGCGCCGTATTTCATCGTTGGGAGCGTGCAGAGAAACTGACAGGGTTATTCCCAGGTGCAGCTCGGCCAGCGCATATATTTTATCAACAAGTCCGCAGGTTGACAAGGAAATATTTCGCATCCCTATATTTATCCCCTCCGGAGCGTTGACAAGATGCAGAAATGCCACCACATTGTCCATATTGTCAAGCGGCTCTCCGCTGCCCATAAGCACGATATTTGTAACCTTACCTATGCCGCTTTGCACCGCATCGCGATTAACGCATAAAACCTCGGAGAGCATTTCTCCGGGCATGAGGTCGCGCACCTTGCCCTCCAGGGTGGAGGCGCAAAAGGTGCAGCCCATGGCGCAGCCCACCTGAGTGGAGATGCACACGGTGTTGCCGTAGTTATAACGCATCAGCACGCCTTCAACGATATTACCGTCCTCCAGCATAAAGAGATACTTTCGCGTGCCGTCCGCGCTGACAAGCTTTTTGTGTATTTTTGCCCCGCCCAGAGGACATTCCTCCAGACGCCTGCGCAGCGATTGCGGAATATTCTTTATTTCACAGGGCGCTTCACCTCGGGCAAGTCCCTGGGTGATCTGAACGGCTCTGAAGGCCGGTTCGCCCCAGGACTGCATCAATTCCTTAAGCTGAGGCAGCGTCATATCAAGCAGTGCGGTCATCAATCAGGCATTCCTTCCATATAATCAGGCTTTTCGCATTCTGGCGATGAAAAAACCGTAAGTATTATCCCTGAAAGGCAGAAGCTGTACAAAGCCCTCCGGCGTTACGGCTGAGGCTGCGCCTGCCGGAACCTCAAAGCTTTCGGCTATGAAATCCTTGTGCTGTTCCAGAAAACCGTTTACAATAAGTCGGTTTTCTTCCGGGCGTACGGTACAGGTACTGTAAACCAGCACACCGCCGTTTCTGACATACCTGCTGCAATTGTCCAGTATGGAGCGCTGAAGATTCTCAAGAACCGCCAATTTCTCTTTGGTTACCGCAAGCTTTATATCCGGCTTGGTTCCGGTCACCCCCAGACCCGAGCACGGTACGTCTGCCAGCACTCTGTCAAAGCTCCCCAGATCTGTGCGGTAAACGGAGGCGTCGGCGAGTATTGTATGCACAAGCTCATCCACTCCGCAGCGTTTTGCATTTGCCCGTATAAGCTCACAGCGATGCTCATGCGTATCGCAGGCGATGATCTCGCCCTTTCCCATCATTTGCGCCATGCAAACCGATTTGCCTCCCGGAGCGGCGCAGCAGTCCAGGATTCTTTCGCCGGGACGAGGGTCCACCGCCTTGCATACCAACACGGAAGGCTCGCTCTGTACCGAACAAAAGCCTTTTGTAAACAATTCGTCTTTGAAAATCCGGTTCCCCTTAACATAACAGATGTCTTGATATAAGCGCCCACGCTGCGGCTTCATATTTTTTTCGGTAAGTCTTTCAAATAAAGCCGCATCAGTGCATTTAAGAGGATTAGCTTTTACCGCAGTGCCCTGAAGCTCCGGCTCGTACGCAAGAAAGCTCTCCGCGCCGTCAAAGCCGTAATGCTTTATCATTTCATCGGTAAAAAACTCCGGCCAGCTGTATCTGACCGACAGATAACGCGCCGGTTCTTTTTGTCTGTCCGGATACGCAACGGCGTCCTTATTTCTGATAATGCTTCGCAGCACGCCGTTTACATATCCCTTCAGCGCGCCCTTGCCAAGTTTCACGGCAAGCTTTGCCGCTTCATCGCAAACCGTGTAGTCCGGCACCTGCATATATAAAAGCTGATAAACCGACAGTCTGAGTATATCCTGTATTCTGGGCTGCAGTCGTCCTTTTGCAAAGCAAGAGATTATATAATCCAGATTTATCAGTTTATCCAGCGTGCCGTAAACCAGAGCCGTAATAAAAGCCCTGTCCGCAACGTATATATCCTGCGAAAGCGCAGAGGACATCACCAGATTGGAATAACCGCCCCTGCGCACAATGGATTCAAATATTTCATAAGCTTTAAGCCTGACATCAGTCATGGGAGCCTCTCACCACCGTCTGTCCGGTGCGCACGGCGTGTCCGCGCAGATAATCCTTTGCACTCATAGGCCTCCCACCCGGTGCCTGAAGCTCGTCAATTACCAGTATTCCGGAGGCGCAGCCCACCGCTAGTCCCTGCTCCGGCGAAGCGTATACAATGCTGCCGCACGGCGCGCTTCCGTTTTCGGCATGAGCCTTATGAACCTTGAAAATGCCTTCTTCCAGCTGCATAAATGCAACGGGCCAGGAATACATGCCTCTGACAAAGCAATCCAGCTGCCCGGCTGTACCGGAAAAGTCCAGTTCCGCCATGCTTTCTTTTATCATGGGATAATAGCTTGCAAGCTGCTCGTCCTGTTTAATGCGCACCAAGGTGCCCTTCTGCAATCTTTCCAGGGTTTCCAGCAGAAGCTCTGCCCCGATATGCGACAGACGCCCGAACAGGCTCTGCGCAGTATCGTCCGGGAGGATATCCGTCTCCCGGCTCAGCAGCATATCCCCCGTATCCAGGCCGATATCCGTCATCATGGTAGTAACTCCGGTTTTCTTTTCTCCGTTTATCACTGCCCACTGAATGGGCGCCGCACCCCTGTAAGCGGGCAGCAGAGAAGCGTGCACATTGATGCAGCCAAGCTTGGGGATGTCCAGCACCTGACGGGACAGTATCTGCCCGAAAGCCGCAGTTACCATTATGTCCGGGCCAAATGCTTTCAGCGCTTCGAGGCTTTCCGGAGACCTGACCGAGGCAAACTGATACACAGGTATACCATGTTCCAGCGCATATTCTTTTACGGCAGGCATGGACATTTTTTTGCCTCTGCCCACAGGCTTGTCCGGCTGAGTAAAAACGCATAGTTCATACCCTGCCTCGAAAAGCGCGGCCAGAGGAGGAACGGCAAAATCCGGCGTGCCCATAAACACTGTTTTAAGCATTATTCTTCTCCATTTTATCCGTAAATATTATACCGTTAAGGTGGTCTATCTCATGGCAGAACGCTACCGCCAGCAAGCCTTCACCGGTGTATTCCATAAGATCGCCGTTTCTGTCATAGGCCTGCACTACTACCCTGGCCGGCCGCTTTACGTCTCCGCGTATATCGCTTACCGAGAGACAGCCCTCCTGCCCGATCTGTTCCCCTTCGGTGCTGATGATTTTCGGATTGATAAGTTCCAGAAGCCCTACATCCTCATCGCCTATATCTATAACCACTATCTGTCTGAGAATACCCACCTGTGGGGCGGCCAGTCCTACTCCGTCATTGGCGTACATGGTCTGCGCCATGTCATCCAAAAGAGTAAGTATATGCGAATCGATATGATCCACCGGACGGCAAACCTTTCTGAGCGTATCGTCCGGGACCTTAATTATTTTTCTCAGCGCCATGATAAAACCTCCGTTAATATAAGCTGGACGGATTTACCTCCACATCAAGGTAAACCCTGTCGTTATCATACTGATTATAAAGTTCAAAAAACTTGTCTGTCAGAGCCTCTGTAAATTCATTGACCCGCATTTTAAGCAATATCTGATACCGATACTGACCTCTGATGCGGCCTATGGGCGCCGTCATCATGTTGAAATAAAGCGCCGTTTCCGCATAACCCGCCTGCTTGATTATTTCCTGCCTGAGATGCAGGAAGTACGCATAGCAGGCGCTCCTTGCCTCCTGGGGATCCTCCGCCATAAAAACCAGTCTGAGCATTCTGGAAAAAGGCGGATACATACCTCTGCGCCGCTGCTCCAGATCTCTTTGGTAAAACTCCTCATAGCTGTATGCCACGGCGTCGGCTATGGCATAGTGCTTGGGAGTGTAGGACTGCAATATCACTGTACCTCCCGTGTCAGCCCGGCCTGCCCGACCCGCAACCTGGGTTATAAGACTGAAGGTTTTTTCCCTGCTGGTATAATCCGGGAGCTGCAGCATGGTATCCGCCGACACTATTCCCACAAGCGATACCTTAGGAAAGTCCAGACCTTTGGCAATCATCTGCGTTCCTATCAGAATCTGCGCCTCACCTTTTGCAAAGGCAGACAGGATATGATAATGCGAATCCTTTCCCCGGGTGGTATCGTTATCCATGCGCAGAGTTCTGACGCCCGGGAGCAGCTTTTCGCATTCTTCCTCCACCTTTTCGGTGCCCGCACCCATGAACTTGATATATTTACTGCCGCAGGAAGGACATACCTTAGGATAAGGCATCTCGCTGCCGCAATAGTGGCAGCGCAGCCGGTTTGCGCCGCCCACGCTGTTTATCTGACTCAGATGATAGGTCATGGCAATATCGCAGTTGGGGCATTTTACCGTCTCTCCGCAGCTTCTGCAGGTCACCACCGTGGAATGCCCGCGCCTGTTGAGAAACAGTATTGCCTGTCTGCCGTGCTCTACCGTATCCTGAAGCTCTTTGTAGAGCTGTCTTGAAAACACGGATTTATTGCCGGACGCCAGCTCCGCAGCCATATCCACGACCTCTATACGCGGCAGCGCCCTGCCGTTTATCCGCGTTGTCATATTTACTATTTTGTATTCGCCCTGTTGGGCGCTGTAATACTGTTCAACCGACGGAGTAGCACTGCCCAGCACCAGTATACCGCCATGCAGCCGTGCAAGCTTTCGTGCAACCTCCACCGCGCTGTACGCAGGATGACTGCCGGCTATATAACTGGATTCATGCGCTTCATCTATTATTATTAGCTTCAGGTTTGCGCACGGCGCAAATATCGCAGAGCGCGCCCCAACCACCACTCTGGCCTCACCGGAGCGTATGCGCTGCCATTCGTCATAGCGTTCGCCCGCACCGAGCGCACTGTGCAGCACCGCTACGCTCCTGCCGAATCGCTCCCGGAAGCGTCCCACCGTCTGTGGGGTCAGTGAAATCTCCGGTATAAGCATTATTGCGCTGCCGCCGCTTTCCAATGCGTGTCTTATTGCGCGCATATACACTTCGGTTTTACCGCTGCCGGTTACGCCGTGCAGCAGTATATCGCCGTTTCCCCGGTCAATGGCGTCGCGTATCTGTTCAAACGCCGCCTGCTGCTCTCTTTTAAGGCTGAGCCACTCGGTATGCTTCGGCGTAAGCTCTTTATACGGACTGCGCACCTGACGGCGTTTTTCCACCGTTACGATGCCGTCCGCGCACAGCTGCTTAAGGGGCTGCTCAATGCTGCCGAATTTCTGTGCAAGCTCGCTTTTGGCGCACTCCGTGCACCCGGAAAGGTATTCAAGGATCGCCTGCTTTTTGGTGCCCGGTCTCACGGCCCGGAGCGCCTCCTGCACCTCCGGTACGGTAAGCCGCACCACCGAAACGCTTTTCTCCCCGGCGGTGCTTTTCCGCAGCACGGACGGCACCATAAGCCGCACCGCCTGCGCAAGCACGGTATGATACTGCTCTTTTATCCAGTAAGCAAGCTGTATCTGCTGCGGCAAAAGTATCGGATACGCCTCCGGCAATCGTGCAATGGGTTTTATTCTGCTTTCATCGATATCCGCCGTATCGGAAAAGCCCAAAACATAACCGTCAACAAATTTTCTGCTGCCGAAGGGTACAACAACACGCATACCTACAGAAATACTGCCGGAGAGCTCCTGCGGTACTCTGTAGGTAAAAACTCGGTCTGTCTTGTGATTGGTTATGTCTGTAAGCACCAGAGCATACTGCATAATCAGTACTGCTTATTGCTCCGACGAGTGATGAAAAGTATAGCAGTCGTTGCTGAATTCCAGCGCCGCCTGTATTACCGGCTTTTTATCACCGCACTCCAGCAGCTTGCTGTCGGGATTATCGATGAGCATTTTGGCTCTTTTGGATATCACCGTAACAAGCTCGTATCTGCAGCTTACCTTATCTATAAGTTCGTCAAGTGAAACGCTTTTCATAAATCAGACTCCTCCGTTCAAAATCTCGTTTAACAGTGCATCATTTCTGATAACGCGGCATTTTTCCGCCGCAATAATGGCTTCTATCTTGCGTATTGCCTCATCAACTTTATCATTTGTAACAACATAATTATATCTGTTGATGAAGTTCATTTCCTCATAAGCGGCCTTGAACCGCTCCATTATAAGCTCCGGCGTCTCCCTTCCCCGCTGCACCAGCCTGCGGTGAAGCTCCTCCATGCTGGGCGGAACCAGAAAGATAAACACGCCCTCCTCAAACTTTTCCTTGACCTGAAGGGCGCCCTGAATGTCAATTTCCAGTATCAAGTCATTACCGGAAAGCAGTGTATCTCTTACATACTTTTTGGGCGTGCCGTAGTAATTGCCGCTGTAAATCCTGGCATATTCCAGGAATTCGCCCTCCTCAATATGCCGTTCAAACTCCTCCTTGGAAATAAAAAAGTAATCCTTTCCGTCTGTTTCGCCGCTCCGTATCTCGCGCGTTGTGGCGGAGACCGACACCTTTATTTCCGGGTGCTGACGGCGCAGCTCCTTGCAGATGGTGCCCTTTCCGCAGCCCGACGGCCCGGAAATAACTATCAATAACCCCTTTTGTGTCACAAGCTATTCTTCCTCCGCAGTTTCGTCAATATCGTCAAATTCGTCCTCGTCATACGCCTTGTCTCCGGCCTTGCTCTCCATTCTGTGAGCAACGGTCTCGGGCTGTACGGCGGAAAGAATAACATGGTCGCTGTCCGCAATTATTACGGCGCGGGTACGCCTGCCGTAGGTCGCGTCTATAAGCATACCTCTGTCCCTTGCGTCCTGAATAATCCGCTTTATGGGGGCTGATTCCGGACTTACGATGGCTATTATTCTGTTTGCCGAAACAATATTCCCGAATCCGATGTTTATAAGCTGTACTTTCATAAAATCACACTCCCGTCCTGGATATATAACTGATGCGTTATATGTATCTTTGCCTGCCGTTGCCGGCATTGCCCGGTTTGCCTGTGTGCGTTATTCTACGTTCTGCACCTGCTCCCGGAGCTTTTCCAGCTCGCCCTTCATGTCTACAACAATGGTCTGAATGGCCGTATTCATGGCCTTGGAGCCTATTGTGTTGACCTCACGGTTGATTTCCTGCAGAATAAACTCCAGCTTTCTACCCTGAGGCTCGTTAACCTCCATATATGCCCGCATATTGTTAATGTGAGCCTCAAGCCGGACAAGCTCTTCGTCAATGGCCAGCCTGTCGGCATAAATGGCAAGCTCCTGAGCCAGCCGCTGCTCGTCCACCGGTATCTCTCCGAGCAGCTCTGCCAGTCTCTGTCTAAGCTTTTCCGCAAGTTCCTTACTCACACCCTCAGCCAAAGCCTTTATCCCGATTCTGCCCTGCTCTATTGCGTCCAGCTTGCTGAGCAGATCCTTCTTCATGCATTCGCCCTCGGTTGCACGCATTTTTGCCATTTGTGCGCAGGCCTCGGAAACAGCCTGCCGCGCAAGCTCTTTAATGGCATCCTGGTCGTCCTGATTGGCCGTAACGGTAAGGACATCGGGCAGAGCCGCAGCCTTTTCGGCTTTGAGCCTTCCCTTTATTCCCGCGGCCCGGAGCTTACCGAAAGCCAGAATATACTGCCTCAGCAGCCCCTCATCTACCTGCACGGTTCTGGCGTCGGTCCTGGTATTCCTGTAGTTGATATAGACATCAATATGCCCGCGGGCAAAGCTGTCGCCGATCCACTGCTTGATCTGTTCCTCCACAAAGGAAAAAACTCTCGGCGCCCGCACGGAAATGTCCAGAAAACGGTGATTGACGCTCTTTAATTCCACCGTTACCTCTCGGCCGTCCGAATTTACAACGCTTCTTCCGAAGCCGGTCATGCTCTGCACAGCGTTACCTCCGATTTTCTTTTTGGATTATTTTATTTTAACATAAAACAAAAAGATATAAAAGCGTTTTAGCAAAAATTCACGATATTTTTTATTTTAACAGGGCGGCAAGCCGCTCAGATTCCGATTATGCCGTTCAGATGGTTAAGTGCTGCCGCCTTGACCTGCTCCTGCGCAAGCCCGCCCTGCATAAAGGCAATATACGGGCTGCGTATCGGCGCATCGGCACTAAGCTCTATTGACGCCCCCTGCACAAAGGTGCCTGCAGCCATTATCACCTGATCTCTGTAACCCGGCATATCCCACGGTTCGGGCAGTACATTGCTCTCCACCGGAGAGAGACGCTGTATGCTCTGAATAAAAGCAATCAGCTCCTGCGCATTATTGAATTTTACCGTCTGTATTATACAGGATCGCTTCTCATTCCACGCAGGAGAGACCTCAAAGCCGCACATCTGATATACCGCCGCAGCGAAAACCGCACCCTTGAGCGCCTCGGCGACTGCTCCGGGTGCCAGGTAAAGCCCCTGGAAAAACGGAAGATATCCCGCGGCATACGAGCCGACCTCGCCGCCTATTCCGGGCGTGGTCAGCCTGCAGGAAATACGCTGGATGCTTTCGGAACTGCCCACAATGTACCCGCCCGTAGGCGCAATACCGCCGCCTATGTTTTTTATCAGCGAGCCCACCGCGATATCGGCCCCTATCTGCGTAGGCTCAACGGTGTCCACAAACTCGCCGTAGCAGTTATCCGTCATTATAACGGTATCCGGGGAGACGCTTTTTATTATTTCAAAGGCCTTTGCCATATCGGCAACCGATATTGACTTGCGGTCGGCATAACCGCGTGAGCGCTGCAGCATCATCATGCGGGGTTTTTCCGCGGCGGCGCTGCGAATGGCTTCAAAGTCAAGACCTCCGTTGAGCAGCTCTATCTGGGAATACTCCACTCCGATATCGCACAAAGACCCCTCCGACTGTACCGATGCGCCTATAATCTCCTCCAGGGTGTCATACGGGCTTCCGCTAACGGAAATCAGCTTGTCGCCTCTGCGCAACATACCATAGAGTGCAAGCCCCAGCGCATGGGTGCCGGAGGCTATCTGCGGACGCACAAGGGCGGACTGAGTGCCGAAAATCTCCGCAAACAGCGCCTCCAGCTTTTCCCTTCCCGCGTCAGAGTAACCGTATCCGTAGGTCGGTGCAAAATGCATAGGAGCTATCTGCAGCTTACGGAAGGCATTGAGCACCTTTATCTGGTTATACCCCTTGATGCGCGATATTTCGGCATATATCCCGGCGCACTGCTCCTCGGCGCGTCGTGCGGTATCAAGCAGCTGCCCGCTTATGCCCAGGCTCTCTCCCATAAGCTCAAAGCAGTCTTCTTTGTTAAAAACATTATCTTTTACCGACATTGTCAAATCTCCTTATCCATACATCCGTTTTGCGTAAGCGTCGCCCCGAGTGCGGCAACAGGCGGCAAATCCAGCGCCTCGGAGAGCAGCTGCTCCGCTGTTTTTCCCGCTATATCCAACCTCAGGCAGTCGCGGCGACGCATCCATGTAAGCTGCCTCTTGGCATAATGACGGCTTTCCTTTTTTATCTGCTCCACAGCCTGCCCCAAGTCCGCCTCACCCAGCAGACACGGTACAAGCTGGCGATATCCAATGGCCTTCATGCTCTGAGCATCCGCAGGAACTCCGGCATCCAGCAAAGCTCTGACCTCGTCGGGCAAGCCCTGCTGCATCATGCTGTCCACACGCCGGTCTATCCTGTCATAAAGATACTGCCGGTCACTGCATTCCAGCGATATAATAACAGGGCTGAGATACGGCTTGATTTTTATCTCCTGACGCTGGCTGCTCTTGCTGCTGCCGCTAAGATAGAATATCTCCAGAGCGCGTATTATCCTTTTTACATCGTTTTTATGCAGCTTTTCCGCCGACTCCGGGTCTACCTGTCTAAGCCTATCATGCAGAGCCTGCGTCCCGTTTTCCTCAGCAAAAGCCGCAAACTCGCGACGCAGCTCCTCGTTTTTACCGGCAGAGGAGTAATTCATATCATAAAGCAGAGCGTCGATATACATGCCCGTTCCGCCCACAACTATCGGCAGCTTTCCGCGCCGCGCAATATCTTTGATTATGCCCTCCGCTTCCTGCCGGTACGCAGAAACCGAATATTCCTCCGCCGGGTCCTTACAGGCTATCATATAGTGAGGTATGCCGCGCCGTTCCTCTGCCGTTGCGGCGGCAGTACCTATTTCCATGCCTTTGTATATCTGCATGGAATCAGCAGATATAATTTCTCCGTCCAGCTTTTCCGCAAGCGCTACACCCAAGCCGGTTTTCCCGCTTGCCGTCGGGCCGGTAATAACAAGAAGCTTTATCAATGCGCAAAATCTCCCAATACCGTTATTGTGCCTCGTGAATCAGTCTCTTCCAAGCCATAACGCCCCGTTTACGCCGGACTGTCCCTGCCGCTCTTTAACGGGTGCTACGACTGTATTCGCTTGAACCTGAGCTCCAGTTCCTTTTTGGTCAGGCAAACCAGTATCGGCCTTCCGTGAGGGCAGGTAAGCGGCACGCGTTCTTCCTTAATAAGACGCATAAGCTCCTGTATCTCCTCGTCACTCAGCATATCTCCGGCCTTAACGGCGTGCTTGCACGCCATCTGCATCAGCCTCTGACGCCTAAGATCCGCCGCGCGGCAGTTTTTAAGCGTGTCATAATCGGAAATTATCTCATTTATAAGCTCGGCGCCGCACGGCCTGTCCATAAGCACAGGCACGCTGCGAATCAAAAACTCCGCGTCGCCGAACGGCTCCATTTCAAACCCTAACGCCTCCAGCTCCGGCAGAATCCCCAGCAGCTTTTCCCTTTCGGAATAGTTAAGGCTAAGCACCTGCGGCGCTAACAGCGTCTGGGACAGAGTATCCCCGGTTTCCATGCTCCGCACGAGCCTCTCATAAAGCAGGCGTTCATGCGCGGCATGCTGATCAATAAGGTATACCGTATCTCCGCTCTCCACGATTATATATGTGGCAAACATCTGCCCCACAACTCTGTAATCGTCAAAGCCTCGCGGTGCCTCCGCGTCATCCTGCTGCAAAACGGAAATCTGAACGGGAGCTTCGGAGGGCTCGGATGTTTTGGCATCGGCATTATGCCATGCCGGAACCCGGCTCTCGGCTGCCCTGATGACCGGCCTATATTCCCCGGCTCTCAGCGCGCCCGTTACGCTCTGCCGGTATCTCTCGTCCCGGGAGGATTCAAAGCCTTCGGTTTGGCCGTTATCCTCCTGTGTCGTCTGTCGGCGGTCTGCAAGGCATTCCGTTTTGCCTGCGCCTGAGTAAACCGCTGCGGAGGCGGCTGCATTGCCTGCGCCTGAGCAATCCGCTGCGGAGGCGGCTGCATTGCCGGATCCCCTCACCGCAGAGGCTGCGGCTTCATCTGTTACAGCTTTATCTTTTTCCGCAGTGCCGCGCAGCAGCCCGTCACTTTTTGTAACCAACCAGCTGACATCCTCCACGCCGGCTCCGGACTGCTCCGGCTGAGCAAGCGCAGGGACTTCCGTTCCGGCCGACAGCGCCTGTTTCACCGCCCTGCATATTATATCCGCCGCCTCGTCGTCGCTCCAGAAACGCACTTCCAGCTTATTTGGGTGCACATTCACATCCACCATAGCCGCAGGAAGCTGCATAAACAGCACAAACATCGGGAATTTGCCTATTGTGATATTATTCACATATCCGTTCTGCACGGCGGCACTGACCATCTTTTCCTTTATATACCGTCCGTTTACGAAAAAGCTCTGATAGCTCTTGTTGTTTTTTTCCAGCTCGGTACTGCCGGTAAGGCCGTAAATCCGGATATCCCCCTCGGTGTATTCCACCGGAAGCATGTGCTCCGCCGTTTCCGCGCCGTAAACAGACATAACCGCATTTTTCAGAATATTATCGCCGGGCGAATGCAGTACCGTACGCCCGTCCTGTATGAGCCGGAAGGATATCGCGGGATGGGACAAAACCAGCCGCGAAACGATATCGCCTATATACGCTGCCTCCTGCGCCGGTTTTTTCAGGAACTTGCGCCTTGCCGGAGTATTGAAAAACAGATTTGTCACCGTTATGCTGGTGCCGTACGGGCAGCCTGTCTCCTGCAGCAGGGTTATTTCTCCGCCCGACAGCTCTGCCGACATCCCGGAATCCGCCTGACGCACCCGTGTGGTCATGCGCAGCTGTGAAACTGCCGCAATGCTGGCAAGCGCCTCACCTCTGAAGCCCAACGATTCAATATTAAAAAGCTCTTCCTCACTGTACATTTTGCTGGTACTGTGCCGCATAAATGCCAGCTCCACCTCATCGGCCGCAATGCCGCAGCCGTTATCCGTAATGCGGATATAAGATATTCCGCCCTGCTTTATCTCCACAGTAACAGCGGTGCTTCCGGCGTCAATGCTGTTTTCACACAGCTCCTTGACAATGCTGCCCGGCCTCTCCACCACTTCTCCCGCGGCTATCTTTTCCGACAGGCTCTTGCTCATAAGCCTTATACTTCTCATGTTTACAGCTCCCTGCATAATTGCGGTTGATTTTCCGTGTGCGGTCATTCCGACCGTCTTCTAACTCCGTTTTGCCTTTTCACGCAGCTCGCAGACCAGATTAAAGGCCGCTAATGGCGTAAGCTCGTTTATATCGGTTTCCTTTAGAGTATCCACAATCTCCTGCGCGTTGGGGTCCACCATCAGGCTGAGCTGACTGACGTCCTTCAGGCCGTAATTTTCGCCGCTAAGTATATTGGCGCTTATCTGTTTTTTGCTTATGTCCGCCTCTTCCAGACGGGAGAGTATCTCTTTAGCACGCTTTAGCACCTCTTTAGGCAGCCCAGCAAGCCGTGCAACCGCTATTCCGAAGCTCTTATCCGCAGAGCCTCGGATAATCTTGCGTAAAAATATAACATCGTCACCGTGCTCCCGCACCTGTATGCAGTAGTTTTTAACACCTTCAAGGTTGCCCTCCAGCTCGCTCAGCTCATGATAGTGAGTAGCAAACATGGTCTTGCAGCCTGCTTTTTTCTTATCCGCCATGAACTCGGTAACCGCCCATGCTATGCTGAGCCCGTCAAAGGTGCTGGTGCCTCTGCCTATCTCGTCCAGTATTACAAGGCTGTTTACGGTGCAGTTGTTGAGAATGGAGGCCACTTCGTTCATTTCCAGCATAAAAGTGCTCTGTCCGGAAGAAAGGTCGTCGCTTGCGCCCACGCGTGTAAATATCCTGTCGGTTATGCATATATCGGCATAACCCGCCGGCACAAAACAGCCTATGTGAGCCATAAGTGTTATAACCGCCACCTGTCTCATGTAGGTACTCTTACCCGCCATATTAGGCCCGGTGAGTATCATAAGTCTGTTTTCGTCCGTATCCAGTACGGTATCATTGGGCACAAAGCGTCCGCCGTCCATTACAGCCTCCACCACCGGATGCCGGCCTTCGCGTATCTCTATCCTGCCCTCGGTGTTTATTATGGGCTTGACATAGGCATTCTGCACCGATACCTCTGCAAAGGACAGCAATGTGTCCGCAAATGCCACCGCTTTGGCATTTTTCTGCAGCACCGCAACCGTATCCTTTATACGCTCCCTGATGTCGCAGAAAAGCTGATATTCCAGTTTTACGCTCTTTTCCGAAACCCCGGTTATTTCCTGCTCCAGCTCTTTAAGCTCTGTGGTAACATAGCGTTCTCCTCCGGCCAGGGTTTGCTTCCTTTCATATTCGACCGGTGCAAGATGCACAAAGCTCTTGGATATCTCGATATAATACCCGAAAACACGGTTATATCCCACCTTGAGAGTCTTTATGCCCGTCCGTTCCCTTTCTCTTGTCTCTATATCCGCGATATACTGAGCGCTGTTTGCACGCAGACCTCTGAGCTTGTCAAGCTCTTGATTAAAGCCGTCCCTGAATATCCCGCCCTCGGTGATCACCGCCGGGGCGTCCGGCGAAATGGCGCGCAGCAGCAGGTCGCATATATCGCTCATTTCGTCAATGGCATCTGCGGCACCGCGCAGTGCGGAGCTGCTGCACGCGCTAAGGCTCTTTTTAATCCCTGGCAGATTGCTAAGCGACTGTGCAAGGGACAGGCAGTCCCGCGGATTAACGCTGCCGTATGCCACCTTTGTGGCAATGCGCTCTATATCGTACACCCTGGTAAGCAGCTCGCCGACAGAGTTTCTCAGCGAATAATCCCTTGTAAACTCTTCGACGCCGTCAAGACGCTCCTCTATGCCGCTCTTTACCGTTATGGGCTGTTCCAGAAAGGAGCGCAGCATTCTGCCGCCCATTGCGGTTTTTGTCCGGTCAATAACCGAAAGCAGCGTGCCCTTTTTCCCCCGCCCGTTTATTGCCTGGGTAAGCTCAAGATTCCGTCTTGTATGAGTGTCCATCATCAGAAAGCTGGAGTTTATATGCCGCGCGATGGTGCGTATCTGCGCAAGGTCTGCCTTTTGCGTATATTTCAGGTACTCAAACAGGCCGCCGGCTGCACATATTCCGGCGTGCAGGTCGGCGCAGTCAAAGCAATCCAGACCTGCGACGTTGAAATGGCGGCACAGAGTCTGCAGTGCGCTGTCATATCCGAAAGCCCAGTCATCATAGGTGCTGGTATAGCATTTTACGCACAGCGGTTTTTTAAGCTTTACATTATTTTTGCTGCTGTATAACAGTTCATTGGGTTTTATCAGGGCCAGTACATCATTAAGTCCTTCCGGAGTGGTTACCTCGGTAACAAAAAACTCACCCGTCGAAACATCAGCCCATGCTACGCCGTAGGTTTTATTTACATATACTATTGCGCAAATATAGTTGTTTTTCTTTTCATCCAGCATGCTCCGCTCTGTTACGGTGCCCGCCGTTATTACCTTTACTACATCGCGTTCAACCAGCCCCTTGCTCTCTTTTGGGTCGGTGAGCTGCTCGCATATTGCAACCTTATAATCGGCTTCGATCAGTCTGTTGATATAAGTGTCCACCGCATGATACGGCACGCCGCACATCGGAGCCCGTTTTTCAAGGCCGCAGTCCCTTTCGGTAAGAGTCAGCTCCAGAACCTTGGAAATATTTACGGCGTCATCAAAGAACATCTCGTAAAAATCCCCCAGCCTGAATAAAAGCACGGTATCAGGGTATTTTTCCTTGAGCATAAAATATTGCTGCATCATGGGTGACAATGCCATATATATCTGTTCCCTCCCGACCTTAGTAAAATAATCGCAAACAAGTGTGCTTATAGGAATGCCGTCAGTCTACGGCTGCACCAATACGCCGTATAAGGTGTTTGCCTTTAACTGTGTTATCTTTACATTTACAATCTTGCCTATAACCGAGCTGTCGGCCTCAAAGGAAACCATGCGTCCGCAATGAGTCCTGCCCGAAATCACCCTGCTGCTGCGCTTGCTTACCGATTCCGCAAGCACCGGGTATACATTTCCGATGTACCGTTTATGGAATTCCGTTGTGCACCGGGTCTGCAGTTCTATCAGTCTTGACAGCCTGTCCTTTTTTACCTCCTGCGGCACCTGCTCCTTCATATCCGCAGCCGGTGTTCCGGCGCGTCTGGAATAGGCAAACATAAACGCAGAGGCAAAGCGCACCTGGTTATAAAGCTGTACAGTCTGCATAAAATCCTCTTCGGTTTCCGTGGGAAAGCCCACAATTATATCGGTGCTGAGCGCTATGTCCGGTACTGCTGTTTTTATCTTGTCCGCAAGATGCAGATAGTCGTCATGTGTATACCTGCGGTTCATTAGCTTTAGTATTCTGTCCGACCCCGACTGCACCGGCAGATGCAGCTGTCTTGAAACCTTTTTGCAATCGGCTATAGCGCTTATCAGTTCGTCGGAGCAGTCCTTGGGGTGACTGGTCATAAAACCGATGCGCTCTATGCCGTCAATATCGTTAAGACGGCGCAGAAGCTCGGCAAAGGATATCTCGCCGCAGTCCTTGCCGTAGGAATTGACATTCTGTCCCAGCAGCGTTATCTCCTTGCAGCCCTGCCCGGCAAGCTGTTTTGCCTCGGTTAATATATCGGCGCTGCGCCTGCTGCGCTCCCTGCCGCGGACATAGGGCACAATGCAGTAGCTGCAGAAATTGTTGCAGCCGTACATTACCGTTATCCATGCCGAAAAACTGCTGTCCCGCTTTATAGGGGCGCCCTCCATGATGCTGTATTCGTCGTCATGCGCTTCCATGCAACGGCCGTTTTCGGTCAGAGCCCTGTACAGCAGTCCCGGCAATGCCTGCGCATTGTGGCTGCCGAAAATTATATCCACAAACTCAAACCGTTTTTTTATTGACTCCACCACGGCCTGCTGCTGCATCATACAACCGCAGATGGCTATCTTTAAGCCCGGATGGCGCTCTTTCAGCTCCCTGAGCGCTCCCACATTGCCGTAAACGCGCAATTCGGCGTTTTCTCTTACGCAGCAGGTATTAAACAGTATAAAATCGGCGTCCTCTTTATTGTCGCAGGAGATATAACCCATCTGCAGCAGCAGCCCGGCCAGATGCTCGGAATCGTGAACATTCATCTGACAGCCGTATGTAATTATGTAATACCTTTTCGTCTCTCCGGCATTTAACAGCCTGACCTTTTCAATATAATCGGAAACACCGCTTCCGGCAAAATCCACTCTTCTTATGTTCACAGGCACAGCTCCCATAAATATTCGTAATATCAAGTAATTATACTATAAATCCGCGTTAAAAACAACTTTTTTTAAGCCTGCAGACCCTTTTGCGGCATATGGGTAAATAATTAATGGATATATGCACAAAAATAATTGCAGTATATACACGCACACCGAACAAAACGGCGTAAACCACCGTCATAAATACGCACTTTTGTTACGGATTGCGTACAGCAAAAGGAGCTGTGACGAATGAGCAATGCGGAAAAAGATATAGATTCCGTCTTTTTTATTAAGATATTCCTTGTATATCTGTGTATTACTGCAGTAACCCTGCTCTGTCTGCTGCTGTTTTTCAAAAACTTCAGTTGGGTGGATCTTTCTCCCGAGGCAATAACCGATATCCCGGAAAGCCTTATGCTCTATGACAAAAACGACGAGCTTGCCGTTACCGCCAACGGCGGACAGAACAGAATATTCATAAAGCTGGACGACCTGCCCGAGCACGTAAAGATGGCCTTTGTAGCCGCCGAGGATGCGCGTTTTTTTGAGCATAACGGTATTGATATCAAACGCATATTCGGCGCCGCGCTTTCGGATATAAAGGCCGGTTATTTCAAGGAAGGCGGAAGCACCATAACTCAGCAGCTTATAAAAAACAGTCACCTTACAGGCACAAAAAAGCTGTCGCGCAAGCTGCAGGAGGCATTGCTCGCCTGCCAGCTGGAAAGCAGGTATACCAAAGACGAAATACTGGAGATGTACCTTAACTATATTTATTTTGGGAACGGCGCATACGGAATAGAAGCTGCGGCGCAGACATACTTTTCCAAAAGCGCGTCAGAGCTTTCCGTTGCTCAGGCAGCGGCGCTTGCCGGAGTTATAAAGTCTCCAGCAAATTATTCCCCCTCCGCGGAGCCCGAAAACTGTCTTGCCCGCCGCAACCATGTGCTTGAGCTTATGTACGGATACGGCTTTATTGATTTTGAAGCCTACGATAGCGCAGCAAAGGAAGCATTAGCGGTAACTCCTGCGCCTGCACTTAACTGCGATTACGGCTTTTTTACCGATGAAGTATTAAAGAGCGCCTCCGAAATACTTAATATAAGCATTGACCGTCTGCTTACGGGAGGCTATGGGATATATACTTCTCTGGACATTTCAGTTGCGGAAAAAACACAGGAGCTGCTTAACAACAACGAGCTTTTCCCCGGTGACGGCGTTCAGTGTGCAGTGATTGTTATGGAAACGCAAACCGGTGCAATATCCTGCATATTCG